>PQCP01000079.1 GCA_003062205.1 Candidatus Sedimenticola endophacoides | reverse complement strand
GCTGCAATGTGCGGGACGGAGTCGTGATGAGCGCAGGACGGTCGGGGCAGTAACGGCTGTCGCGTTGGCGAGTCGATTTTGGGGACTGGGATGTCCCAAAATCTTTCACGAGGTAGCGACACTCTTGAAAAATGGTCAACCTCGGGTTTTGGCTTGCCGTTGTTAAATGGGGTGAGCGGTGGCAGGTAGTCAAGCGCGCATTTTCGGCTTCTGTCACTTTGGCAAGCATCGCGGGGAGTGGACCACACTGCCGAATGCGCCCGCCAGACGGGAAAACCGTAAAAGGGTGCCGGGCGGGGTGGCGGCTGAAATCGCGCCCGGGCGCGCCACATTTTCTCACGTCGATGGCAGGCAGGTTTTCAGTTTCGCCCCCTGCCTGCTTTTCGGTTTTCACTCCGCCCGCTCTCCCGTATCTCCCTCGGAGTGCCCAACCCGATGAAAAAACAACAGAATTAGTTTCTGGTACGGCTTTTGCTCCGTGGCTGTGATTACGACTTGCCGAATTACCGCTTACGGGAGGAGAACCGATGGCCGAGAGAGAGACCGATTTTTCCGATCTGGAGAGGCGCCTGGGGGTCTCGCGCCGGACCTTCCTGAAATTCTGTACCGGGGTGGCCGCCTCGCTGGGTCTGCCCTCCGGCGCTGCCATGGCCATGGCGAAGGCGGTGGCCGATCCCAAGAAGCGTCCTCCGGTGATCTGGCTGCACGGCCAGGAGTGCACTGGTCCCTCCGAGTCGCTGCTGCGTTCCGAACAGCCGAGTCTGGAGCATCTGATCCTCGACCTCATCTCCCTCGATTACCATCAGACCCTGGATGCCGGGGCCGGTCACCAGGTGGAGCAGACCAAGAAGCGGGTGATGGCCGAAAACCGCGGCAAGTACCTGCTGGTGATCGAGGGTGCCATTCCGGTGAAAGAGAATGGCAACTTCTGCAAGATTGCAGGCGAGACCATGCTCCATCTGACCCACGAGGCGGCGGAGCACGCGGCGGCCATCGTCGCCTTCGGTTCCTGCGCCAGTTGGGGCGGAGTGCAGTCGGCCGCGCCCAACCCCACCGGCGCCCAGGGCGCGCCCCAGGTACTCAAGGGAAAGACGGTGGTGACCATTCCAGGGTGTCCGCCCAACCCGGCCAACTTCATCGGTACCGTGCTCTACTTCGTTACCTACGGAAAGCTGCCGCCGATCGATGACAAGGGGCGTCCCAAGTGGGCCTATGGACGCCTGATCCACGAGAATTGCTATCGCCGTCCGCACTTCGACGCCGGGCGCTTCGCCACCGAGTTCGGCGATGAGGGGCACCGCAAGGGGTGGTGTCTCTACAAACTCGGCTGCAAGGGGCCGGAGACCTACAACAACTGTCCCAGCCTGGAGTACAACAACGTCGGTGGAGGGGTCTGGCCGATCGGGGTTGGGCACCCCTGTTTCGGCTGCTCCGAGGGGGGCGTCGGATTCGAGAAGCCGATGTTCGCCCTGTCGGATGTTCTCACCCATACCCCGCCCAACATGTTCCCGGAGATTGCTGATCGTGGCGAGGCCGGCGGTGTCGGTGCCGGGGCGGCGGCCCTGGCCGGGGCGGCGGTGGGTGCGGCCCTGGGCGCCACCGCGATGGCGGCGCGCAAGGTGGATGAAAAGGACCGGGAACAGGGCTGAGGGGGCACCATGAAACGAAGAGATTTTCTCAAGGCCGCCCTCGGCGGGACCGCCCTGGCGGCGAGTGCGGGGGCTGAGGCCCGGCCCAACCTGGAGCCGGCGCCGGAGGCGGTGGGCATGCTGTTCGACGCCACCCTCTGCGTGGGCTGCAAGGCCTGCGTATCCGCCTGCAAACAGGTCAACGGCATGCCCCCGGAGATCGAGGGCGGCAACGCCGCCTGGGACTCCGCCCGCGACCTCTCGGGCGACACCCTGAATGTGATCAAGGTGTATCGTAACGGTAGCGCGGCGGTGAAGGACGCCGAGGTGGATGGCTTCTGCTTCGAGAAGCGCAGTTGCATGCACTGCGTGGATCCCGGCTGCGTCTCGGTCTGTCCCTGCACGGCCATGCGCCGTGATCCCGTAACCGGTATCGTCACCCATCATCCGGATGTCTGCATCGGTTGCCGCAACTGCATGGTGGGTTGTCCCTATAACGTGCCGCAGTTCGAGTACGACAAGCTGTTCGGCCAGATCCACAAGTGTCAGCTGTGCAATCAGGCGGGGGTGGAGCGTATCGACAAGGGCGGCATGACCGGCTGTGCCGAGGCCTGCCCCACCGGCGCCACCCTGTTCGGCTCGCGCGCGGCGCTGCTGGAGGAGGCAAAGCGCCGCATGGCCCTCAAGCCCGGTGATGTGTACCCTTATCCCCGCGGAGACGTGCGCAAGCCAGACAGCTTTCACGAGAAGGCCGCACCGGCCTACAAGCGGCACATTTGGGGCGAGAAGGAGGCTGGCGGCACCAACGTCCTGCATATCTCCGCGGTCTCTTTCGACAAGCTGGGCATGCCGCCGCTGGGGGAGCGCTCCGCCGCCTCCATCGCGGAATCGGTCCAGCACACCATCTACAACTATATGGCGCTGCCCGCCATCGCCCTGGCCGGGCTCACCTACGTGGTGCGCCGCAATAGCGGTGACGGGGACGAGGGGGGGGAGTCATGAGCGAATATCAACCGTTGGGCGGACGCATCCTCACCAGGCCGGTGCTGGCGCTGGGGTTCATCTTTCTGATTGGGCTGTTCTTCATGTTCGTGCGCTTCACCGAGGGCATGGGCGCGGCCAGCAACCTCAATGGTGGCTATGCTTGGGGCATCTGGGTGGTGTACGACGTGATGGTGGGAACCGCCTTCGCCTGTGGCGGCTATGCACTGGCGTTCCTGGTCTATGTCTTCAATCGGGGACAGTACCATCCGCTGGTGCGCCCGGCGGTGCTTACCAGTCTGCTCGGCTACGCCCTGGGCGGTTTCGGCGCCTTCTTCGACATGGGCCGCTTCTGGCAGTTCTACGAGATCTTCCTGCCCTGGAACTGGAACTTCAACTCGGTGATGCTGGAGGTGGGGTTGTGCGTCAGCGCCTATATCCTGGTGCTGGCCATCGAGTTCGCACCGGCGCTGCTCGAACGGCTGGGAAAGAAGGCGCTGTTGCGCACCCTGAACAAGGTGCTGTTCCTGTTTATCGCCCTGGGCGTGCTGCTGCCGACCATGCACCAGTCCTCCCTCGGTTCGCTGCTGATTGCCATGGGACACAAGGTGCATCCGCTGTGGCAGGTCGAGCATCTGCACCCGCTGCTGGCGCTGCTCAGCGCGCTCATCATGGGGTTCTCGATCGTGGTGTTCGAGGGTTCGGTATCGAGCGTGGGTTTCGGGCGCCGCTCGGAGACGCATCTGCTGGTCAAACTGTGGCGCGTACTGGTCGGGCTGCTGGCCGCTTTTCTGCTGGTCCGTTTTGCCGTGCTCGGGTTCCAGGGCAAGCTGGGACTGATCCTGGCGGGGGACTTCGCCGCGCTGATGTTCCTGCTGGAGACGGCCCTGTTTCTGGTGCCGTTGCTGATCCTGCTGTCGCCGGCGATGCGCGCGCGCGGCAGTCGGCTGCTGTTCGCCGCGGTGAGCATGCTGCTGGCCGGCACCCTCTATCGTTTCAACGCCTACATCATCACCTTCGACCCGGGGCCCGGCTACGGCTACTTCCCCTCGGCGCCCGAGATCATGGTTACCCTGGGCGTGGTCGCCCTGGAGATCATGGCCTTCCTGATACTGGTCAAGCTGCTGCCCGTGCTGCATCGCGAAGAGCATGCCTAGAAGAATTATTGAGGAGAATTTACTGTGACTACTCGTATTACTGTTGATCCGATCACCCGCATCGAGGGGCACCTTCGCATCGACGTGGAGGTGGGCGATGACGGCCGGGTGAGCAAGGCCTGGTCATCCGGGCAGATGTGGCGCGGCATCGAGAAGATCCTGGTCGGGCGCGACCCGCGCGAGGCCTGGTCCTACACCCAGCGCTTCTGCGGCGTCTGCACCACGGTGCACGCCATCACCTCGGTGCGCGCGGTGGAGAACGCCCTGCAGATGGAGATCCCGCTCAACGCCCAATTGATCCGCAATATCATCCAGACCGCCCATGCGGTGCAGGATCATATCGTGCACTTCTATCATCTCTCGGCGGTGGATTGGGTGGACGTGGTCTCGGCCCTCGATGCGGATCCGGTGGCCACCGCCAAGCTGGCGGAGTCGCTCTCCGACTGGCACCTCAACGGGGTGCACGAGATGCGCGCCACCCAGGAACGGCTGAAGACCTTCGTCGGCAGTGGTCAGCTCGGGCCCTTCGCCAGCGGCTACTGGGGCCACCCGGCCATGAAGTTGCCGCCGGAGGTGAATCTGCTGGCGGTGGCCCACTATCTTCAGGCGCTGGATATCCAGAACCACGCCAACAAGATCGTGGCGATCCTCGGCGGCAAGAGTCCGCACATTCAGAATGTGGCCGTGGGTGGTGTCTCCAACTCCATTGGTCATGATGCGCCATCGGTGCTCAACATCGAACGCCTGATGCTGATCAAGGGGTTCATCGACAAGCTGGACCACTTCGTCAAGTCCACCTATATGACCGATGTGCCGGCGGTGGGCGCCTTCTATCTCGACTGGGCGGGGATCGGCGGTGGCGTCAACAACTACCTGTCGGTGCCCGATTGCCCGCAGGATACCAAGGGCACCGTATTCGATCTGCCCGGCGGCTATATCGATAATGGTGATCTGGCCAGCTTCAAGCCCATCACCACCTTCAACGACGAGTACTTCCGTAACGGTGTGGCGGAGAGTGCCAAACACGCCTGGTACGAAGGGGAAAAGGCCCTGCATCCCTTCGAGGGAGAGACCGAGCCCCAGTACACGGACTTCCAGGATGATGGAAAGTACTCCTGGGTCAAGGCGCCCACATTTTATGGCAAGCGCTGCGAAGTGGGGCCGCTGGCGGACGTGCTCACCGGCGTGGCCACCGGTCATGAGGGATATACCCGGTACCTCAACCAGGCCATGGATATCCTCAAGTCCGTCTCCGGCAATCCCGATATTCCTCTGGATGCAGTGCACTCCACCATCGGCCGCCATGCCGCCCGCTCCGTCCGTTGTGGCGTGATGATGGACACCCTGAAGGATCAGTGGCAGAAACTGGTGGACAACATTGGTACCGGCGACCTGGATACCTTCAATGCCCCGGTCTTCCCCAAGGGCGAGATCAAGGGTGTGGGCTTCCACCAGGCGCCCCGCGGCACCCTGTCCCACTGGGTGGTGATCGAGGACGGCAAGATCAAGAACTACCAGGCGGTGGTTCCCAGCACCTGGAACTCCGGCCCGCGCGACGCGGATGACCAGATCGGTCCCTACGAGGCCTCGCTGCTCGACAACCCGGTGGCCGATCCCGAGAAGCCGCTGGAGGTGTTGCGCACCGTCCACTCCTTCGATCCCTGTATCGCCTGTGCGGTCCACATGGTGGATACGCAGCAGAACGAAATCGTCAGGGTCAAGGCGCTTTGAACCGTGACCGCATCGATCTGCGGTCGTAATCGTTGGGTTTTCCAGGTGAGAGATGCGGGTTAGGATGACAATGGGTTTCGGCTTCGCGCGCCGTGCGCTACAACGGGAATCGGTGGATGGGTGACAAGGGCATACTGGTGATCGGCATGGGCAACGTCCTCATGCAGGACGAGGGCATCGGCGTACGTGCGGTGGAAGAGCTGGAAGCGCGCTATCACATACCCGAGAGCGTCACCGTGGTGGATGGTGGAACCACCGGCATGGAGCTGTTCAATCCGATCCGCAACTGCGATCAGCTGGTCGTGGCCGACGCGGTCAACACCGGCGCCCCCCCGGGGACCCTGGTGCGCATCGCCAATGGCGAGATCCCCGCCTTCTTCCAGACCAAGCTCTCCAACCACCAGCTCGGTCTCTCCGACCTGCTGGCCCTGCTGACCCTGAAGGACGCGGTGCCGGAGCATGTGGCCATCATCGGCATGGTGCCCCATTCTCTGGAGAATAAGCTGGGTCTCACCCCGGCGGCCCAGGCCGGGCTGGACGGCATGGTGGCGATGCTGGTGCATGAGCTCTGCGAAATCGGCGCCGCGCCGTGGAGCCGGGCCCGGGCGGGGGTGGGGCATTGGCGCCGGGAGGCGGAGTACGAGGCGGGCATGCCATGTGCATAGGCGTCCCGGTGCAGATCGTCGAGGCGGGGGAGTTCAGCGCACTGGCGTGTGGCCGCAACGGCGAAGAGCGGGTTAATATGATGCTCATCGGCGCGCAGCCGGTGGGGACCTGGGTGATCAGCTTTCTCGGTTCTGCCCGGGAGGTGATCGGCGAGGAGGACGCCGTCAACATCAATAAGGCGCTGGATGGTCTCTCCGCCATTATGAACGGCGAGGGGCAGATCGATGTGGATCACTACTTTCCCGGACTCGGTGAAACGATGGAGGTGGTCTGATGAGCGGCCTTGAGGCAAAGGAACGGATTATCGGGCAGACATTCGAACGCATCCTGCGCGAACAGATGCAGGGCATTCCTCTGCTCAATCACAGGCTGCGCGTGGAGACCCTTGGTTTCCAGGAGTGGCGGGGGAGGGTTGTTGGTATCGTGATCACCCCCTGGCTGATGAATCTGGTGATGCTCCCGGGGGAAGGTGACGACTGGGAGTCGTTGGAGCTTGGCGACAAACAGCCCCAGGAGTTCCCATCCACCACCTACCGGTTCATGGTCAACGAGATCGACGGCATCGGCCGTTGCCAGACCCACTCGCTATACTCACCCATGCATGAATTCCTCAGTCAGGAACACGCCCTCGCCGCGGCCCGGGGATTTCTCGACACCCTGATGGTGGAGCGCGAGCGCAGCGAAGAGGAGCGCGTGGACGAGGCGCTGCTGGGCCGCATTCTGCGCGGCGAGGAGACCCCGGAGGTAGAACTGGGGGCATTCGATATCGCCGAGCAGGAACCGCCCGCGCCCTGCGCGGTGGCCCAGGGGCGGATCAAGGCGCGCCTGTCGCGGCGCGATCTGCTGCGCGGCGCCCTGGTGGGGGAGGTCTGATGGAGGGTCTGCTGCTGTTTGGCTTGCTGATCGGCATGCGCCATGCGTTGGAGGCGGACCACCTGGCGGCGGTGGCCTCCCTGGTCAGCCGCCGCCAGTCCCTGGCCGAGACCCTGCGCCAGGGCGGCGCCTGGGGCCTGGGGCATACTCTGACGCTGTTCCTGTTCGGCTCGGTGGTGATTTTCATGGATACGGTGATGCCCGAGCGCCTCGCCGCCGGTCTGGAACTGGCGGTGGGTTTTATGCTGGTGCTGTTGGGCGCGGATGTGCTGCGCCGGGTGGTACGCGAGCGGGTTCATTTCCATGTCCACCGGCATGGCGGGGAGCGCCACTTTCACGCCCACTCCCACGCCGGTGAGGCGCGCGCGGCACACGACCCCGAGCGGCATCACCACCCCCACCCGCAGGGGTTCCCGCTGCGTGCCCTGCTGGTCGGGCTGATGCACGGCATGGCTGGCTCCGCCGCCGTGATCCTGCTGGCCCTGCAGACGATGACCTCCCCCCTACAGGGCGTCTTTTACATCCTGGTGTTCGGTATCGGTTCGATGCTCGGCATGGCGCTGCTGTCGGTGGTCATCTCCCTGCCGATGCGGTTCTCGGCCGGGCGGCTGACCTGGGCCTACAACGGCCTGCAGCTGCTGGTCGGCACCATCACCGTCGTGCTCGGTCTGCTGGTGATCCGCGAGCAGGGCGCTCTGTTCATGCTCTGACGGGAGCGCCACTGCTCACAGTTCCTCCTCGTCGCGGTACTCTGGCGCGAAGGCCGGTCCGTTCGCCTGTTTTGCCTTGATCTCCGCCACGGTCTGCTCCAGTGCGACAACACGTTCGGGGGTGGTGGTGTGGGAGAAGTTCATCTTGATGCTGTCCGGGTGCAGGATGGCCATCCTGCACCAGAAGTCGAGTCGGCCGCGCACTCGATTTTGAATCCGGCCCGGGCCATGAGATAGAGTCCGACATAACCGGCCTCCTGCTCAAATTACACCGAGCAGGCGGAGCCCCCCGCGCGCATGCCCGAGTCAGTGAACTGGCCCTGGGTGTTCACCCCGTTGTGGGCGGCGGCGATGTCGACGAGCAGGCCGCTCGGTCTTGATGTGTCGCGTTTACCAGAGTCCCGGGATTGCGCCAAGTGACACGCAGTCCCGTTTCGGAGAACGATGTGGGGGTATCGGGGTGGACTTCCGTCATCCAATCAGGCTCTATACTGGATAATAATTTTCCATCGCTAACCGCCATGGAGAGCGAAGCGAAGGCGGTTAGTCCCCGATAGGCGTAGGCGCGGTTGTATGGCCGCAGTTACGACCGATAGGGAGTGACGTAGGGCATACAAATAGCGCATCCGACACGCCGTAGAGTCATTGTGGTCATCATGACGGAGTTGCGCACGAGCAGCTTTGCTGCAATGTGCGGGACGGAGTCGTGATGAGCGCAGGACGGTCGGGGCAGTAACGGCTGTCGCGTTGGCGAGTCGATTTTGGGGACTGGGATGTCCCAAAATCTTTCACGAGGTAGCGACACTCTTGATTCAGCCGATTGCGGACGGGATGGAGGCGGATCAAGCGTGGGATTTGCGAGGGCCATACCGTATGGCACGGCTGTTGCTATTTCCATGTGCGGCGGCAAGACACAACGAGGGCAAAGTGGTAACTTTATTTTCGAATCCGGGGTATTCCAGTGGGCGGCGATGGGTATAGAGGGGCAGCTGAAGATCGCTCTGCGCATGCGTGACGGGCGCGTCGAGGCGGTGGATATCGGCTCCAGCCGTCCGGTGCACGCCTCCCGGGTGTTGCAGGGCCGGTCGGTAGACGAGGCGCTGGGGATGCTGCCCATGCTGTTCACTATTTGCGGCACCGCCCAGTCCTGTGCCGGGGTGCGGGCCTGCGAGCAGGCCCTGGGGTGGCGGCCATCCGCCCGGTTGGAGGGGCTGCGCGACGCCCTGGTGCGTCTGGAGACGGTGCGCGAGCACCTGTGGCGGATTCTCCTCGACTGGCCCGGGTTTCTCGACGAAGCTCCCCAGCCTAATGGCATGAGCGAGATGCTGGCGTTGCACAAGGCGTTGCGGCAGGCCCTGATCCGGGGGGGCGACCCGTTCCGTATCGCCACCGTGGCAGGGGCGCAAGTCACGCCGGTTCCGGCTCCGCTGCTGGAGCGGTTGCAGTTGACCCTGGCCCGGGCGGTGTTCGGCATGGACCCGGCCGACTGGCTCGACATCGAGCACCCGTCAACCCTCTCCAAGTGGGCTGTGGAGGGGGTGACGGTGGCGGCACGGCTCATTGACCGGGTGGAGGGCCGCGGCTGGAGCGACCTCGGTCGGTGCCGGGTGGCGGCGCTGCCACCGCTGGAGCACACGCCCCTGGACAGCCTGCGGTGGAGTGACGCCTTTGTCGAGCGGCCGAGCTGGTTCGATGACAGCTGCGAGACCAGCTGCCTGACGCGGGTGGAGAGCCCGCTGCTGGGGCGCTTGGGCGAGCGTCACGGCAACGGGTTGTTGGTGCGGCTGGTGGCGCGCCTGACCGAGCTGGCCCGGTTGGCGGGCGGGCTTTGTCCGGGGGAGGGGACGGTTGTGCACGGCGATGGGCACAATCCGGGGATCGGCCACAGTATCGCCGCGCGCGGCCAACTGCTGCACCGGGTGAAACTGAACGGGGAACGGGTTGCCGCTTACCAGATCCTCGCCCCCACCGAGTGGAATTTCCATCCGCGCGGCGTGGTGGCCAGGAGCTTGGCTGGTGTGGCCGGGACGCGGGAGCAGATGGAGCAGCAGGCGCGCCTGCTGATCAACGCCATCGATCTCTGCGTCTCCTACGAATTGAGCATTGACTGATGCATGAGATGTCGCTCTGTGAAGGGGTGTTGCAGGTGATCCAGGATCACGCCGAGCGCCAGGGATTCTCCCGGGTGGAGACGGTATGGCTGGAGATCGGCGCCCTCTCCGGGGTGGAGGTGGAGGCGATGCGTTTCTGTTTCGACGCGGTGGTACGCGGCTCCCTGGCGGACGGTGCGCGGCTGGAGATCGTCGAGGTGCCGGGCGAGGCCTGGTGTATGAAGTGCGCCCGTGGGGTGCGGGTGGCGCAGCGTTTCGATGCCTGTCCGGATTGCGGCAGCTACCAGTTGCAGGTGACCGGGGGTACGGAGATGAAGATCAAAGAGCTGGAGGTGGAGTGATGTGCACGGTATGCGGATGCGGTGAGGGCGAGACCCGGATCGAGGGGCACGATCCCGTCCATGAGCATGAGCACGGGCATGAGCATGGGCATGAGCACGGGCATGGGCACGGGCATGACACAGGCCATCACCACCACGGCGATACCCACGACTACGGCGCCGGGGCGGCCCGCGCCCACGCTCCTGGACTGAGCCAGGCCCGCATGGTGCGTATCGAGACGGATATCCTGGCCAAGAACAACCAGTACGCCGATGCCAACCGGCGCTGGTTGGCCGAACGCGGCATCCTGGCCCTGAATCTGGTGTCGAGCCCGGGCTCCGGCAAGACCACCCTGTTGACCCGCACCATCGACGACCTCAAGGAAGAGTTGAGGCTGTCGGTGATCGAGGGCGATCAGCAGACCGCCCACGACGCCCAGCGCATCCGCGAGACCGGGGTCAGGGCGGTGCAGATCAACACCGGCAAGGGCTGTCACCTCGACGGTCACATGGTGGGCCACGCCCTGGAGACGCTGGCGCCCGAGGAGGAGAGCGTGCTGTTTATTGAGAATGTCGGCAACCTGGTCTGCCCGGCCGCCTTCGATCTGGGCGAGGCGCACAAGGTGGCGATCCTCTCGGTCACCGAGGGGGAGGATAAACCGATCAAGTACCCGGATATGTTCCACGCCGCCGACCTCATGCTGTTGAACAAGATCGACCTGCTGCCGTACCTGCAATTCGATGTCGCCCGGTGCATCGACTATGCGCGGCGGGTCAACCCCAGGATCCGGGTGCTTCAGGTCTCGGCCACCACCGGGGAGGGGATGGAGCCCTGGTACCAGTGGCTTCGGGCGACCCGGGAGTTGGCCCGGATCGGGAGATGACCCGCCACGGGGCGGGCGGCGACCGCATGGGCGAACGGGAGGCGAACTGAGATGTGTCTGGCACTACCGGCAAGGGTCGTCGCCCTGGATATGGACGCCGACATGGCCACCGTCGCCCTGGGCGAGGTGCGCAAGGAGATCTCTCTGGCCCTGGTCGAGGATGTGGCGATTGGCGACTATGTCCTGATCCACGTCGGCTACGCCCTCAACAAACTGAGCCCCGATGAGGCGGAGCGCACTCTGGCCCTCTTCGCCGAGGCCGGGCTGCTGGAGGGGGCGGCCTCGTGAAATACGTGGAGGAGTTCCGCCGCCAGGACCTGGCTCGTACCCTGGCGGAGGCCATCGCCAGGGAGGTGGGGCCGGGCCGCACGTACAACCTGATGGAGTTCTGCGGCGGTCACACCCACGCCATCTTCCGCTACGGGGTCCAGGATCTGATGCCCCCCAACGTGCGCTTCGTGCACGGCCCCGGCTGCCCGGTCTGCGTGCTGCCTACCGGGCGTATCGAAAACGCCATTCACCTGGCTATGGAGCAGGGGGTGATTCTCTGCACCTACGGCGACCTGCTGCGGGTTCCGGCCGGCAACCGCATGAGCCTGCTCAAGGCCAAGGCGCTTGGCGCCGATGTGCGCATGGTCTACTCCACCCAGGACGCCCTGCGTGTGGCCCGCGACAACCCCGGGTGCGAGGTGGTCTTCTTCGCCATCGGTTTCGAGACTACCACGCCGCCCACCGCGGTGGCGATCCGGCAGGCGCGGGCCGAGGGGCTGGCGAACTTCAGTGTCTTCTGCAACCACGTGCTGACCCCGGCGGCGATCCAGAATATCCTGGAGTCGCCGGAGGTGCGCGAGATGGGGGCGGTCTCCATCGACGGCTTCTTCGGGCCCTCCCATGTCAGCTCCGTCATCGGCAGCCGCCCCTATGAGTTCTTCGCCGAGGAGTTTCAGAAGCCGGTGGTGATCGCCGGCTTCGAACCCCTGGATGTGATGCAATCCGCCCTGATGCTGATCCGTCAGCTCAACGAGGGGCGCCACGAGGTGGAGAACGAATACACCCGGGTGGTCACGCGCGATGGCAACCGGAAGGCCCAGGCGTTGGTGGCCGAGGTGATGGAGTTGCGCCGCAGCTTCGAGTGGCGCGGCCTGGGGCAGGTCCCTTACAGCGCGCTCCAGATCAAGCAGGCGTTTGCCGAATTCGACGCCGAGCGGCGCTTTTCCATTCCGGCGGCGACAGCCATCGACGTGAGAGGTTGCGAGTGCCCGCGCATCCTGCGTGGCGTGAAGCGGCCCACGGATTGTAGGCTGTTTGGCAGTGTCTGCACCCCGGATAATCCGATGGGCTCCTGCATGGTCTCCTCCGAGGGGGCCTGCGCCGCGTATTGGAGCTATGGGCGGTTCAGACAATGAAGGTAATTTGTGGGTGCCCGGGGCGTACGGCGCTTCGGCACGCTCCGCGCACGCAGTGGTGAATGGAAGATGAATGAACGGTTTTCAGCAAGGCTCAACACCCGCGATGGCGCCGTGGACATGACCCACGGCAGCGGCGGGCGGGCCATGGCGCAGCTCATCGAGGAGCTGTTCGTGGCCCACTTCGACAACGACCTGCTGCGTCAGGCCAACGACCAGGCGGCCTTCGATCTCCCCGCCGGCCGTGTGGTGATGAGCACCGACGGGCATGTGATCTCGCCGCTGTTCTTTCCAGGCGGCGATATCGGCTCGCTTTCGGTGCACGGTACCATCAACGACGTGGCGATGTCCGGTGCCCGGCCGCTCTATCTGGCGGCGGGGTTTATCCTGGAGGAGGGCTTTCCCCTGGCTGATCTGGAGCGGGTGGTGGCGAGCATGGCCCGTGCCGCCTCGGCCGCCGGGGTGCCGGTGGTCACCGGTGACACCAAGGTGGTGGAGCAGGGCAAGGGCGACGGCATCTTCATCACCACCACCGGCATCGGCGTGGTGCCGAACGGGGTCGAGGTCTCTGGCGACCGGGCACGCCCGGGCGATGTCGTACTGGTCAGCGGCACCCTGGGCGACCACGGGGTGGCCATCATGTCGAGCCGCGAGAACCTCACCTTCGAGACCGCCATCGAGTCCGATTCGGCCGCCCTGCACACCCTGGTCGCCGATATGGTGGCGGCGGCCCCCGGCATCCGCTGCCTACGTGACCCGACCCGTGGCGGGCTGGCCACCACGCTCAATGAGCTGGCCCGGCAGTCGGGTGTCGGTATGAAGCTGATGGAGCGCGACATTCCGGTCAATCCAGCGGTCAGCGCGGCCTGCGAACTGCTCGGGCTCGACCCCCTCTACGTGGCCAATGAGGGCAAGCTGATCTGTATCTGCGGCCCGGAGGACGCCGAACCGCTGCTGGAGGCGATGCGTGCCCACCCCCTGGGGCGCGCCGCCGCGCGGATCGGCGAAGTGGTGGAGGATCGCCACGGCTTCGTGCAGATGGAGACCGGCTTCGGCGGCAGCCGGGTGGTGGACTGGCTGGCCGGCGAGCAGCTGCCGAGGATCTGCTGATGCGTATCCTGTTCCTAGCCCACGCCTTCAACAGTCTCACGCAGCGGCTGTTCGTGGAGTTGCAGGGACAGGGGCATGAGATTTCCGTGGAGTTCGACATCAACGATGTGGTCACCGAAGAGGCCGTGGCGCTCTACCGCCCCGACCTGGTGGTCGCCCCCTTCCTCAAGCGGGCCATACCCGAGCGGGTATGGCGGCAGTATGTCTGTCTGGTGGTGCATCCCGGCATTGTTGGTGACCGGGGACCCTCCGCCCTCGATTGGGCGGTCCTCAATGGCGAGCGCCATTGGGGGGTTACCGTGTTGCGGGCCAACGAAGAGATGGATGCGGGTGATGTCTGGGCCAGTTGCGAATTCCCCATGCGTGACGCCACCAAGGCGAGCATCTACCGCAACGAGGTGACCGAGGCGGCGGTGGCGGCGGTGCTGGGGGCGGTAGAGGATTTCGAGGCGGGGGCGACACCCCGAGCGCTGTCTGAACTGGCGGGCGGCGCGAGGGGTGAGCTGCGTCCCCTGATGCGGCAGGCTGATCGGGGTATCGACTGGCGGCGGGACGACATGGCTGCCATATGGCGCAAGATCCGTTGCGCCGACGGCTTTCCCGGTGTGCGTGACAGCCTCTATGGGCGGGAACTTCTCCTTTACGATGCCCGCCCCGAAGAGAGGCTGCGGGGTGAGCCCGGTGAGGTGATCGCCCGCAGCGGCGGCGCCATCTGCCGGGCCACCGTCGACGGTGCGGTCTGGATCGGCCACCTGCGTGACCGGCAGGCGGCACACCCCTTCAAGCTTCCGGCAACACGACTGTTGGCGAAGGAGACCGCGGGTCTGCCGGAGATCGCCGGCCAGGACGGATACCGCGATATCTGGTACCAGGAGGCCGACGGGGTGGGCTATCTTCACTTCCCCTTCTACAACGGCGCCATGGGCAGTGAGCAGTGCCAGCGCCTGCGCCAGGCCTATATCGAGGCGCGTGGCCGCGGCACCCGGGTCATCGTGCTGATGGGCGGGCCTGACTACTGGTCAAACGGCATGCACCTGAACCTGATCGAGGCGGCAGAGAGCCCGGCGGACGAGTCCTGGCGCAACATCAACGCCATTGACGACCTGGCCCTGGAGATCATCAACACCGACTCCCACCTCACCATCGCCGCCCTGCGGGGCAACGCCGGTGCCGGTGGCGTCTTTCTGGCCCGTTGCGCGGACCAGGTGTGGGCGCGGGAGGGGGTGATCCTCAACCCGCACTACAAGGATATGGGCAACCTCTACGGCTCCGAGTACTGGAGCTACCTGCTGCCGCGCTGCGCCGGAGAGGCGAATGCCGAGCGCATCACCCAGGCACGCCTGCCCATGGGTACTGAAGAGGCCATGTCGTTGGGGCTGGTGGATGTCGCCTTTGGCGGAAGCGCACGGGGCTTCGTTCAGGAGACGGTCCGGCGTGCCGCCAGTCTGGCCGAGGAGATGGATATGGCCCGGTTCCTTGATACCAAGCGCGCCCGCCGGGCCGCCGATGAGGCCGCCAAACCGCTGCAGCGCTATCGCGACCAGGAGCTGGAGCACATGCGCCTCAACTTCTATGGTTTCGATTCCAGCTACCATGTGGCCCGATACAATTTTGTCTATAAGGTACCCAAATCACGCACGCCGGTGACCATCGCACGCCACCGGAGAACCGATGAGCGAATGCGGAGGGCGCTATGAGTACGCTGCCGACCATCCTGGTGGTGGATGACGAGGTGCGCAGCCTGGAGACCCTGCGGCGTATCCTGGAGGACGAGTTCGACGTCAAGACCGCCAGCGACCTGGCCGGGGCCGAGCGTGTGTTGCGTAGTGAGTGGGTGCAGATCATCCTCTGCGACCAGCGCATGCCCGAGACCACCGGTGTCGAGTTTTTGAAACGGGTGCGCGAGCAGTGGCCCGATGTGATCCGCATGATCATCTCCGGCTATACCGATTCGGAGGATATCATCGACGCGCTCAACGGCGCCGGGATCTACCAGTACATCACCAAGCCCTGGCACCCGGACAGCCTGCTGATCACCCTCAGAAACGCCGCCCGTCTGTTTGAGTTGCAGCGTCAGAACGAGGCCCTCTCCGTCGAGTTGAAGATGATGCCGCAGCGGCTGGAGGCGTCGCTCGACGAGCGTCGGCGGTTGCTGCGGGCCAACTACCGGGGCGACGACGGTCTGGTACGCGCCCCCGACAGTTGCATGAACCGGGTCTGTGACAAGATTGCCCGCGTCGCCCCCTATGACGTCTCGGTGCTGCTCACCGGGGAGTCTGGCACCGGCAAGGAGCTGGCCGCGCGCGCTCTGCACTACAACAGCCTGCGCTGGGAGCAGCCGTTCGTGGTGGAGAACTGCGGTGCCCTGCCCGACGAGCTGCTGGAGAGTGAGCTGTTCGGCTACAAACGCGGCGCCTTCACCGGCGCGGTGGAGGATCGGGTGGGCCTGTTCGAGCGGGCCAGCGGCGGCAGCGTCTTCCTGGACGAGATCGGTGACGTCTCCCCCGCCTTCCAGGTAAAACTGCTGCGGGTGCTTCAGGAGGGCGAGATCCGGCCCCTCGGCAGCGGCCGCACCCGCGGCGTGGATGTGCGGGTGATCGCCGCCACCAACAAGGACCTGGAGGCGGAGGTGCGTGCCGGGCGCTTCCGCGAGGATCTCTTCTATCGCCTCGCCACCGTGACCATTGATCTGCCGCCGCTGCGCCAGCGCAAGGGTGATCTGCCGGTGCTGGCGCAGCGGCTGCTGGAGCGGGCGGTTGCCGATCTGGGCAAGCCGGTGCGCGGTTTCAGCGCCGAGACCCTCGCCTGCATGCAGGCCTACCACTGGCCGGGCAATGTACGCGAGTTGCAGAATGAGATTCGTCGCATGCTGGTGATGGGCGAGGGGGAGACGCTGGGCGCCGAGCTGCTCTCCCCACGGGTGCTGCGCGCCGCGCCCCCCGGAGAGGAGGTGGTGCCGGAGGGGCTGGCCGGATTGCAGGGCACCCTGAAGGAGCGGGTCGAGGCGCTGGAGGCGCGGATCCTGCGCGAGACGCTGATCCGCCACCGCTGGAACAAGAGCCGGGCGGCCCGGGAGCTGGGGCTGTCCCGGGTCAGGTTGCGCGGCAAGCTGGATCGCTACGGACTGGAACCGTTCGGCGTGGGCGCGCAGGCCCCCGGACGTCCCCCGGATTGATTTTCGCGGCGCGGATGGCAGGCAGTAACCAGGAGTGTCGGCAGTCATGAGCAGGGAGAAGATAGGTGACGGCGCCAGCCTGATCGACCAGGCGGGCGTGACCGAATCGCTGGAGTTGACCCCCTCCACCGAGAGCGCGTGGATCGAGGTGATCCACAAGATGGATTCGGTATATGCAGATCTGGTGCGCTATCAGGTACAGCTGGAGGAGAAAAACTCGGCCCTTGAGGAGGCTTACCAGTTCATCAACAGCGTACTGGCGGCGATGACCGATGTGCTGATCGTCTGTGACACCGACGCCGTGGTGCTGCAGGTCAACAGCGCCCTGGAGCGGTTGACCGGTAAGCCCGAGTCCTCGTTCCTCGGACGTCCACTGGAGGCGCTGTTCGGCGTCGAATCCGCGGCCCTGGTGGATCGTTTTCCCGAGCGTCTGGGCAGCGCCTCGCTGATCGATTGCGAGGTCAGCCTGATCTGCGCCGATGGCGGCAGCGCCCCGCTTGCCATGAACTGCTCCTCCCGCTACGACCACGAGGGTGGGCTGGTGGGCATGGTGCTTATCGGCCGTCCGGTGGGCGAGCTGCGCCGCGCCTACGATGACCTCAATCGGGCCCACCAGGAGCTGCAGCAGACCCAGCAGCAACTGGTTCATTCGGAGAAGATGGCCTCGCTCGGGCGTCTGGTGGCGGGGGTGGCGCATGAGCTGAACAACCCCATCAGCGTGGTGTTCGGCAACATGCATGCGCTACAGCGCTACGGTTCGCGCATCACCCGCTACCTGGCGGAGGTGGCCGGTGAGGCGGATACGCCGCGCCTGCGCCGGCTGCGCGACGAGCTGAAGATCGGGCGCATCCTCGATGACATGGGGCCGCTGATCGATGGCACCCTGGAGGGGGCGGAGCGGGTCAGCGATATCGTGCAGGATCTGCGCCGCTACTCCGGCGGACAACGGGAGGGGCGCAGTCGCTTCGACCTTCCGGCGGTGATCCGTAAGGCGGTCAAGTGGGTGACCCGCGCCAGCCGGGTGACGGCGCGCATCTGCTATCAACTCCCTAAACGGGTGGAGATCGAGGGGCGCAAGGGGCAGGTGCACCAGATCCTGGTGAATCTGGTGCAGAATGCGCTGGATGCCATGGCGCAGCTGGAACAGCCGGAGCTGACCATCTCCGGTGAGCTTACGCAGGGTACGATCCGGGTGCGGGTGGCCGATTGCGGGCCGGGGATTCCGGCGCACGAGCTGCCCCACGTATTCGATCCCTTCTTTACCAGCAAGCCAGTGGGACAGGGGACCGGGCTCGGCCTCTACATCAGTTACGGCCTGGCCCGTGACCTGGGGGGGGACCTGCGCGCGGAGAACCTGCCCCGGGGCGGCGCGGTGTTTACCCTGATCCTGCCGCTGGAGCAGACAGGTCGCGAAGAGGGGGATGAGTGATGGAGAAAAAAGAGTCGATGAAGCTGCTCTGGCTGCAATCGGGGGGGTGTGGCGGCTGCTCCCTGTCGCTGCTCGGGGCCGAGTCGCCGGATCTGCTGACCACCCTGGATGCCGCCGGGATCGAGCTGCTGTGGCATCCGGCGCTGAGCGAGCGGTGTGGCGGCGACCTCCTGGGGCTGCTGCAATCGATCCTCGACGGCGCCGTGCGCCTGGACCTGCTGTGCCTGGAGGGGGCGGTGGTGCGGGGGCCGAACGGCAGCGGCCTGTTTCATGTGCTGGCCGGCAGCGGTCGGCCGATGCGTGACTGGATAGGGGCCCTGGCGGCGCGGGCGCGGCAGGTGGTGGCGGTGGGCAGCTGTGCCGCCTTCGGCGGGATCAGCGCCGGTGGGGGCAACCCCGGGGATGTCTGCGGCCTCCAGTATGAGGGGGCACGCCGCGGGGGGCTGCTCGGCGGGAGCTACCTGGGTCCCGGCGGGCTGCCGGTGATCAACATCGCGGGTTGTCCCACGCACCCCGACTGGGTCTGTGAGACGCTGGTGCAGATCGCCCGGGGCGATCTGGGTTCGGAGCGGCTGGATGAGTTCAATCGCCCGCGCAGCTATGCCGATCATCTGGTACACCATGGCTGTCCGCGCAATGAGTTCTACGAATTCAAGGCCAGCGCCGTCAACCCATCGGAGCTGGGGTGCTTGATGGAGCACATGGGCTGTCTCGGCACCCAGGCCCGGGCCGACTGCAATATCCGTTTGTGGAATGGCGGCGGCTCCTGCCTGCGTGGCGGGTATGCCTGCATCAACTGCACCCAGCCCGGTTTCGAAGAGCCGGGACATCCCTTTACGGAGACGCCGAAGATCGCCGGTATCCCGGTGGGTCTGCCCACCGACATGCCCAAGGCGTGGTTCGTGGCCCTCGCCTCGTTGGCCAAGGCCGCCACCCCCGAGCGGCTGCGCGACAACGCGCGTGCCGACCACATACGGGTCACGCCGGGGAAGAGGGCGCCATGAGCCGTCGCATTGTCGGTCCGTTCAACCGCGTGGAGGGCGACCTTGAGGTGCAGCTCGAAACCGCCGATGGCCAGGTGCGCGACGCCTGGGTGGTGGCCCCCATGTACCGGGGATTCGAGCAGATGCTGCAAGGGCGCGCGCCACTCGACGCCCTGGTCTATGTGCCCCGCATCTGCGGCATCTGCTCGGTCTCCCAGTCGCTGGCGGCGGCCCGGGCCATCGCCGGGGCGCAGGGGCTGGCGATGCCGCCAAACGGCGAGTTGGCGACCAATCTGATTCTGGCAACCGAGAATCTGGCCGATCATCTGACCCATTTTTACCTCTTCTTCATGCCCGATTTCGCCCGTGAGGCCTATCGCGGCCAGCCCTGGTTTTCCGGGGCGCTGGAGCGCTTCAGGGCGCTGCAAGGTGCGGCGGCGCGGCAGGTGCTGCCGGTCCGCGCAGAATGGCTGCACCTGACCGGTCTGCTGGCCGGGCGCTGGCCCCATAGCCTGGCGCTGCAGCCCGGCGGCACCAGCCGCTCCATCGAACACCAGGAGCGGGCCCGCGCCGGAACCCTGATCCACGCCTTTCGCCGGTTTCTGGAACAGACCCTGTTCGGAGACGATCTGGAGTCGGTGGTCGCGCTGGACTCGGCCGACGCGCTCGCCTCCTGGGCGCGGGCCGCGCCTCCCCGCAGCAGCGACTTTCGCCACTTTCTGCACATCTCCGATGCCCTGGGGCTGGAGCGCCTGGGCCGCGGCGCCGACCGCTTCATGAGCTTTGGGGCCTATCCGCGCGAAGGACGGACCCGGTTCCGCCCCGGTGTATGGGCCGGTGGCGACGCCCCACTGGACCCGGGGGGGATCAGCGAGGAGATCAGCCACAGCTGGATGCATCACCAGAGCGGGCCCCGTCACCCCTATGAGGGCGTTACCCTCCCCAGCGCGGAGCAACCTGGCGCCTACACCTGGTGCAAGGCGCCGCGACTCGATGGCGAGGTGATGGAGGTGGGGGCCCTGGCGCGCCAGATGGTCGACGGACACCCGCTGATCCGCGACCTGGTGGCACGCGGTGGCGGCAACGTGCACAACCGGGTGGTCGCACGGCTGCTGGAGAGTGCGCTGGTGGTGCTGGAGATGGATCGCTGGGTGCGCGCCATCCGGCCCGGGGAGCCCTTCTGCCTGCAGGGGCGGCTGCCCGAGGAGGCCCAGGGGCACGGCATGATCGAGGCGGCGCGCGGCAGCCTCGGGCATTGGGTCCGGATTAAGCGTGGGCGCATCCTCAACTACCAGATCATCGCCCCAACCACCTGGAACTTCTCGCCCCGTGATGCCGCGGGTGTGCCAGGGGCGCTGGAGCAGGTCCTGCGTGGTGCCCCGATCCAGGAGGGGGAGCGGGACCCGGTAGCTGTGCAGCACATCGTCCGCTCCTTCGATCCCTGCATGGTCTGTACTGTCCACTAGGCAAATGAATGATTGCACGAACCGCGATCGTGGAGGTGGTGAGGTAGTCGCGATGCGATATGATGGGCGTGGTTACTAATTGCGCAGTCGTTTTTTTCGCGCTGACAGGTGATAACCAAAGGTTATTTTTGGATGAACGAGAAGAATACAGCGATTTACCAGGGTCAAGACTCCTTGTACCACCGACGTCACTCCAAACGTTCCCTTCGGCGTGCTGAGCGAATTGCAGAATATATTCAACCGGGCGATGAAATTCTCGATGTAGGCTGCAATCAGGGTGTTATCAGTGATTGTATATTGCGAGATTCCAAACCATCCTCAGTGACCGGTGTCGAACTGAGCAGGGCTACTGTGTCAAAAGTGCTGTTTGATAATCCTGAATTCGATTTTATTGAAGGAAACATCTGTGATATCCGGCTCGAAAAGCAATTCGATGTCATTGTTTATGGAGCTGTTCATCATCATATCCTGCGTGAGAGAGGTCTGAGTGAAGCGGTTCGGGTGTGGCGATCTCTAGCGGGCCGTTGCCGACGCCATCGCTAACCGCCATGGAGAGCGAAGCGAAGGCGGTTAGTCCCCGATAGGCGTAGGCGCGGTTGTATGGCCGCAGTTACGACCGATAGGGAGTGACGTAGGGCATACAAATAGCGCATCCGACACGCCGTAGAGTCATTGTGGTCATCATGACGGAGTTGCGCACGAGCAGCTTTGCTGCAATGTGCGGGACGGAGTCGTGATGAGCGCAGGACGGTCGGGGCAGTAACGGCTGTCGCGTTGGCGAGTCGATTTTGGGGACTGGGATGTCCCAAAATCTTTCACGAGGTAGCGACACTCTTGTTGTTTTTCGAAACAGGCCATATTACCGAAGGTGGAAGATGGGCATGGCAAAGGAAGCTTCGATGCTACTTCAATACAGATGAAGAGCATATTTTTTACATGCTCAGGACAATCGACGAGTCAATAAAGGGGTTCGAGATAGTCGGGAAGTACATGATGCATGGAGCTTATCGCTGGCTTATTCGGATAGATTTTGTGCCGGAACGGGAAGCTCTATCGGCTCCTGGCGCCGAAAGCAGGCTTACTGATCTCGATCTGACCAGCGGTCGTTCCTACGGTAGAAATTTTGGCAGCAAGAATCAGAGGTTGTTGGATGACAGTGAAGGCGGTCATGATTCGCCAGTGAGGTTCTACGATGTATCCGGGGGTAATGATCGTTTTTTCGTTAAAGAAGCACGCCATTGGTTGTTGCCGTTGTGGCAGGAGTATCGAATCGGGCGATCTCTTGATGCGGAATGGGTGGTTAAGGCGCATGGCATGATGAGAGAAAATATCCTTGTTTTTCCATATGTCGAGGGATTTAAAATTCTGGAATATGACCGCAGAAATGACGCGGAGTGTGCTGACCTTGCCAGGCAGCTTATGAGTATATGGGTATATTGTAAAAAGAATAAAATTCCACATAGTTATCCTGGTGGTAATCTTTTGCCTCTTGAAGAGGGGGCTGTCCTCGCTGATGTAATCGACCTCAACCCGAATAATTTTATTGTTGAGCGTAAGGGGGAAGGGTGTTGTCTGCGCTTGGTGGATTTTGAGCCACAGTCGAACCACTACCAATGGAAAAATCGTATGCATATGGCAAAGATTCTATGGTTTCTGGGGAGCAAAAGAGGCTTGGCATCCGCTTATTGGTGCGCGGGGTTGTTGCAGGGGGTGGTTCACCTCGTTCAGTTTGAGTTTGCGTCTGTGGAGAGGCGGATCAAGTATCGACAGCCGTCACTTACCTCCCTGTGTGTGGCGACATTGCGCAGTCTGGGTGGACGGGCCTTGGTTCGCATGGTGCCCCGGCTGAACGAGCTATAGCGGCGCGGAATAACCCGGGATTCTCCTGGCGGTTGCCTCTTGGCGGGCTGCCGGGTGCTGCCCGGGAGACGGCGACTTCAGTCGTTGGGCCCGGGGGGGCGTGTGCGGTTTCTCGGTCACCTGGAACTTTTCTCCGTGCGACGGCGGGGGGGCGGGCAGATGACGGGATACCGATTCTGATTATACTTGTAAGCTTCAATCTGGCGGATCGGCTGATTCGGTACGCTGTTGCGGCCGCTCATCGGGGGAAACACCGGGATGGCGCTGATCCTCCGGTGTGCGGGAAAAGAGCGGGCTCAATAGATGTAAAACAATAATTAACAATTTGTTACATGAGCCGGTTTGTGCCTGGTAAACCGTTTTTCGTGTCTGTCTCAATGATTTGAAGGTCTCCTCAGGGGGGGTTTCGCGACCCTGCGCAATTTGTGTTATCGGATCAGGTTTGTTATTTTGATTAGATATCTAACGAATCCGAGTAACCGTGTGGGGTAGACATGTCTAAAGAGACGAAACCAGAATTGATCGAACAGATGGCCTCCGAGGCCAAAAACGGCCGTATCAGCCGGCGTGAGTTCCTGCAGTATGCACTGGCGGCGGGAATCACCGCCTCCAGCGGCTCGCTGCTGTGGAGTTCGGAGGTCGCCGCGGCCTCTCCCAAGCGCGGGGGGACCTTCCGCTGGGGTATCCACGACGGCAACACCTCGGACACCCACGATCCCGGCACCTATGTCACCCGCCAGATGATCTTTCTCGCCCACCAGTACCGCAGCTACCTGACCCTGATCGAATCAGACAACTCGCTGGGGCCGGATTTGGCGACGGAGTGGGAGGCGGCCCCGGGCGCCAAACAGTGGACCTTCAAGCTGAACAAGAACGCCACTTTTCATAGCGGCCGCAAGGTGACCGCCAACGATGTCGTGGCGTCGATCAACCATCACCGGGGCGAGAAGACCACCTCCGCCGCCAAGGCGCTGCTCTCCGATGTCGAGGATGTGGTCGCCGATGACGATCACACAGTCACCTTCAAGCTCTCCTCCGGCAACGCGGACCTGCCCTGGCTGATGACCGACTACCATTTCGCGATCTGCCCGGCCAACGCGGACGGTACCATCGACTGGAAGTCGGGCGACGGCTGTGGTCCCTACAAGATCGAGAGCGGCGAGTTCGGCGTCAGCTGGAACCTCTCCCGCCACAATGGGTGGCACGGCGAGGGGGCCTACTTCGATGCGGTGGAGATGACCGTCCTGAACGATCCCAACGCGCGCCAGACCGCGCTGGTCACGGGCGATGTGGACTGTGTCTCCCTGGTCGATCTCAAGACCCTCTCCCTGCTCAAGCGCAACCCCAACATCGAGATCGATAACGTGCCCTCCGGTGCGGCGATCACGCTGCCGATGTTCTGCGACACCGCGCCTTTCAATGACGTGAATGTGCGCAATGCCCTGAAGCTCTCCATCGACCGCCAGGAGATCGTCGACAAGATCGCCTTCGGGGCGGCCACCATGGGCAACGATTTTCACCTGGCACCGGGACAGCCCTATTTTCCGGAGTCGATCCCGCAGCGCGAGTACGATCCCGACAAGGCCAAGGCCCTGCTCAAGAAGGCCGGTGCCGAAGGGCTTACCGTCAGTCTTTCCACCGCCGACAGCGTCTTCTCCGGCGCGGTCGACATGTGCGTGCTCTACGCCGAGCAGGCGAAGCGGGCGGGCATCAAGATCAACGTGGTGCGCGAGCCGAATGACGGCTACTACTCCGACGTCTGGCTGAAGAAGCCGTTCTCCGCCGTCTCCTGGGGCTCACGCCCGACACCGGATGTGATGTTCACCCTTGCCTACAAGCACGACGCGGCCTGGAACGAAAGCCATTGGCAGAACGACCGGTTCAATGAACTGCTGATGCAGGCCAAGGCCGAACTGGACCAGGGGCTGCGAGGCGAGATGTACAACGAGATGTGTCAGCTGATGCGCGATGACGGTGGCACGGTCATCCCCTTCTTCAATAATTTCGTCTCCGCGCGAAGCAAGAAGGTGATGCACGGACCCGAGCTGGCCGCGAGCTGGACCTGCGACGGCGCCAGGGCGCCGAGTCGTTGGTGGTTCGCGTAGGACGCCACGGAGGCAGGGCAGCCGGCATCAAGCCGGCTGTTTTGCCTTCAGCATTGACAGCTGATCGCATGGTTTTCGACTGACCAGCCGATAGGTAAGTGTAACTTCCCGCCTCATCAAGGCCCTGCCCACCCCCACCGGCACGGGTCTATCGCTGCAAGAGAACGTTCGGTTTTACTGGCTTGTTTTCGATTATGAAAAACATCGTTGCGATATGGAGGACCTCCCATGAACGATGTCGTAAAGATTATATTCAAGCGTCTTGGATTGGGCCTGGTCACCTTGCTGGTGATCTCGGTCATCATATTCAGCGCCGTTGAGATGCTGCCGGGCGATATCGCCCAGGCCGTGCTCGGTCAGGGGGCGACCAAGGAGAACGTCGCCGCCATGCGTGAGCAGTTGGGGCTCGACCGCCCGGCCGTGGTGCGCTACTTCGAGTGGCTCGGCAACGCTGTGACCGGTGATTTCGGTCACTCGCTGGTGAGTCAGAAGCAGGTCTCCAGCGCCATCTCCGAGCGCTTTGCCAATACCCTGTTTCTCGCTCTGTACGCGGCGGTGATCGCGGTGCCGGTGGCCATCCTGTTAGGGGTGCTTACCGCGTTGTGGCGCAACACGCCGTTCGACCGGGTGGCCAACGTGGCTACCCTCACATCGATCTCGTCGCCTGAATTTTTCCTCGGCTACATCCTGATCCTATTTCTATCGGTAAAGACCGGATATTTCCCGTCGCTTGCCAAGATTAATGCGGAGATGGGCTTTTTCGAGAAGCTGGAGCGGATGTTCCTGCCGGCCCTGACCATGGTGCTGGTGGTGGTGGCGCACATGATGCGCATGACGCGTTCGGCAATCATCAATCTGCTGGCCTCGCCCTACATCGAGATGGCGCGTCTCAAGGGGGTGCCGGGGTGGCGCATCATTACCCACCACGCGCTGCCCAATGCCTGGGCGCCGATCATCAACGTGATCGCCCTCAATCTGGCCTACCTGGTCACCGGTGTGGTGCTGGTGGAAGTGGTGTTCGTGTTCCCGGGGATCGGGCAGATGCTGGTCGACAGCGTGACCAAGCGCGATTTCCCGGTGGTTCAGGCCTGCTGTCTGATCTTCGCCGCGACCTTCATCCTGCTGAATCTTGCGGCCGACGTGGGGGCGATCCTGACCAATCCGCGCCTGCGCCATCCGAAGTGAGGTCGATGATATGAACTATTTTGTCATTGGATACTACACGCTTCTGATCGGCGCCTCCTGCCTGGCGGCCTACTACCAGGCGCGCACCGCCTTTCTGCTGCTGTTCTCGCTGACCCTGGGCTCCTTCATCATGGGCATCATCGGCGGCGAGCCGGCGCTGTGGTTCGTCACCGTCTCGGCGGGCGTCATCGCCCTGGCGGCCGGTACCTCCTATGCGTTTCGGGAGTTCCTGGTCATCATCCTGCCGGACGAGATGTCGAGGAACGTCAAGGGGGCGCCGCTGACCGCCAGTTTCGGCCTGTTCGTGGTGATGACCTACGCCATCGCCGGCCTGTTTGCGCCGGTGATCGCACCGTTCGGCGAGGCCGAGGTGATCTCCACCGCCTTTGCCCCCGCCGATGCGCAGATGCTGCTCGGCGCCGACCAGCTTGGGCGGGACATGTTCAGCCGCATCATCTACGGTGCGCGCAACTCGGTCGGGCTGGCGTTGCTGGCCACCGCCATCGCCTTTTTCTTTGGCGCCGTGGCGGGACTGATCGCGGCGACCAAGGGCGGCTGGTTCGATCAGGCCATGGGCCGGGTGGTGGATGTAGTGATGTCGATCCCGTCGATCATCTTTGCCCTGCTGCTGCTGAGTATCTTCGGTACCAGTACCACCACCCTGGTGATCGTCATCGGCGTGATCTACTCGCCACGGGTATTTCGCCTGTCGCGCGCGGTGGCGGGCAATATTGTGGTGATGGATTACATCGAGGCGGCCAAGCTGCGCGGCGAGGGGACCTGGTACCTGATCCGCAAGGAGATCCTGCCCAACTCGACGGCGCCGCTGATCGCCGAGTTCGGCCTGGAGTTCAGCTTCGTGTTCCTGCTGGTCGCGGGGCTGTCGTTTCTCGGCCTGGGTATTCAGCCGCCCACCGCCGATTGGGGCTCGATGGTGCGCGAGAACGCCACCCTGGTCTCGTTCGGCGAGATCACCCCGCTGATACCCGCGGGCGCCATCGCCCTGCTGACGGTGGCGGTGAATTTTATCGTTGACTGGATGCTCTACCGCTCATCCGGGTTGAAGGAGTAAGGGTCATGAGTGATACCGAAAACAGTGACAAGCGCGAGCTGCTGCTGGAGATCCAGGATCTGCGCATCGAGGGTTACGCCGACGACAAGTGGGTGGAGATCGTGCACGGCGTCAATCTGGAACTGCACCGGGGCGAGATCCTCGGTCTGATCGGCGAATCGGGGGCCGGCAAGTCGACCATCGGTCTGGCCGCCATGGGTTATACTCGCGACGGCTGTCGGATCTCGGGGGGCTCGATCGATTTCGAGGGCATGGATCTCACCACCGCCAATCAGGATGAGCTGGCATCGCTGCGCGGGGCCAAGATCGCCTATGTGGCCCAGTCGGCCGCGGCCTCCTTCAATCCGGCGCACCGGCTGATCGATCAGCACACCGAGGCGCCGGTGCAGTACCGAATCAAGAAACGCCTGGAGAGCCAGGAGGATGCGATGGAGCTCTACCATCGTCTGCGCCTGCCCAATCCCAAGGAGATCGGCTTCCGCTATCCCCACCAGGTCTCCGGCGGGCAGTTGCAGCGCGCCATGACGGCGATGGCCATGGCCTGCCGTCCCGACCTGATCATCTTTGATGAACCGACCACCGCCCTCGACGTGACCACCCAGATCGAGGTGTTGGCGGCGATCCGCGATATCGTCGATCAGTTCAACACCGCCGCCATCTACATCACCCACGATCTGGCGGTGGTGGCGCAGATGGCGGACAAGATCAAGGTGATGCTGCGCGGCGAGGAGGTGGAGGAGGCCGAGACCATCAAGATGCTGGAGGATCCGGAGGAGGACTACACCAAATCCCTGTGGTCGGTGCGCAGCTACAAGCGCAGGCAGAAGTACCGTCCGCAGGGGGATGCGGTGCCGGTCGTTTCCGTGCAGAACATTGATGCCGCCTATGGCGATGTCAAGGTGCTGGAGAATGTCTCGTTCGATATTCATGCCGGCATGACCGTCGCCGTGGTGGGGGAGTCGGGCTCCGGCAAGTCGACCGCGGCGCGCTGCATCACCGGCCTCCTGCCGCCCACCGCCGGTCGGATCCTGTTCAACGGGGAGGCGTTGCCGAGCAGCTATAAGGCGCGCAGCCGCGATCAGTTGCGTCAGGCGCAGATGATCTACCAGATGGCGGATACCGCCCTCAACCCCAAGGTGCGGATCAGCGAGATCATCGGCCGCCCGGCCCACTTCTATCGTGGGCTGCGCGGGGCCAAGCTGAAGAAGCGGGTCGATGAGCTGCTCGATCTGATCGAGCTGGAGCCGCGCGATTTCTATAACCGCTATCCGACCGAGTTGTCCGGAGGGCAGAAGCAGCGCATCGGCATCGCCCGGGCGCTGGCGGCGAATCCCTCGTTCATCATCTGCGACGAGGTGACCAGTGCCCTTGATCAACTGGTGGCCGAAGGGATTCTGAAGTTGCTCGATCGCCTGCAAAAGGAGTTCAATCTGGCCTATATGTTCATTACCCACGACCTGGCCACGGTGCGCTCCATCGCCGACGAGGTGGTGGTGATGAAAGAGGGCCGGATCGTGGAGCAGGGGCCGAAGGACGAGATGTTCACTCCGCCCCACCACCCGTACACCGACCTGCTGTTGTCCTCGGTGCCGGAGATGGATCCGGAGTGGTTGACCACGGTGCTCGAAGAGCGCGGGGTGGACAATATCGGCGAGGCGGCACTGAAGAAGCAGTGAGGCGGCGTGTCGGCCGCGGGTGACGGGGCGCTTGATCAGGTGGGGGTGTTGGGCGGGTCGATGTCGAGCAGCGGCGCGGCGTCGATCGCCTCCGCGTCCATCATCACGGCGACGTGTTGCAGGACGGAGAGGATCTGCGTCTGTTCCCAGGGTTGCAGCGCCTCGAAGCGCTTGATGAATCGTTCGTGAAGCAGGGGCGGAGCCTGGGCCAGGATGGCGCGGCCGTTGTCGGTAAGCCGGGCGTTGA
Source organism: Candidatus Sedimenticola endophacoides (assembly GCA_003062205.1). Lineage (GTDB taxonomy): Bacteria > Pseudomonadota > Gammaproteobacteria > Chromatiales > Chromatiaceae > Sedimenticola_A > Sedimenticola_A endophacoides. Next base: position 2,624 of record PQCP01000079.1, on the reverse strand, counting down.
CCACCCGTTTATCGCGTTGGCTGCGCGTGCGTTCGATCAGCCGTCTCGCCTCCAGGCGGTTGAGGATGGTGGTGACCGTGGCCTGGCTCAGGGACACGTGAGCCGAGATCCGGCGCACCGTCACGTCCCCGAGGCTGGCGATGGCGCGCAGGACCATGATCTGGGGTATGGTCAGCCCGGCCAGCTTCATGATGCGTTTGGATTGCAGGTCCGTTGCCCGGATGATCCGGCGCAGGGATACCAGCACTTCGTGCCAATAGTGTGTTTCTGACATCTACTCGACTCGGCCTCGACTCACCTGGATCGCCTGCGGTCCCTTGTGGACCGCCACCCCTAATTAAATCGTTCCGGCGGCGGATGCGCAATCATGAAATGCGCAGATGGGCGGGTTTCCGCTCCTGTGGCTAGCCGCCCAGCAGCGCCTTCATGTTGGCCAGATGTGCGCTGCCGCGCTGCTGGCGCTCCTCGCGTGAGCGTGGGGTGTCGCGCCCCTCCCAGGCCAGATCCTCTTCGGGCAGCTCGCCCAGGAAGCGGCTCGGCTCACAACGTGTGATCTCGCCGTAGCGCCGGCGCTTTTCGGCGAAGCTGATGGTGAGGGTGCGCCGGGCTCGGGTGATGCCGACATAGGCGAGGCGCCGCTCCTCCTCGATGTTCTCCTCCTCGATGCTGGTGCGGTGGGGCAACAGCTCCTCCTCCATGCCGACCAGGAACACATGGGGAAACTCCAGCCCTTTTGAGGCGTGCAGGGTCATCAGGTGCACCTGGTCGCCGCCCTCCTCGTCCTCCTGGCGTTCGAGCATGTCCTGTAGGGTGAGGTGGTTGACCATCTCGGCCAGGCTCTCGCCGACATGCTCGCCGTGGTGCAGGCGCTCCAGCCAGGTGACCAGCTCCAGCACGTTGTCCCAGCGCCGCCCGGCGACACTGTCGTTGGAGGCCTGATCGTAAAGCCAATCCTCGTAGCCCAGTTCATCGAGCAGATCGCGGACCGTGCGCACCGGGTCGCCTTCGGTGGCGCGGCGTTGGAAGTGGCCGATCCAGTGGGCGAAGGCGCGCACCCGCTCCAGTGGCCGACCACTCAACTCCTGCTCCAGGCCCAGCTCCTGGCAGGCGGTGAGCAGGGGGCTGTGGCGGCGCGTGGCGTAGGCCCCGAGCCGCTCCAGGGTGGTGGGGCCGAGTTCGCGCCGGGGGGTGTTGCAGATGCGCAGGAAGGCGGCGTCGTCATCGGGATTGGCCAGTAGCCGCAGATAGGCCATCACATCCTTCACCTCGGTGCGGCTGAAGAAGGAGGTGCCGCCGCTGAGGAAGTAGGGGATGTTGTTCTGGCGCAGGGCCGTCTCGAACAGCCGCGCCTGATGGTTGCCCCGGTAGAGGATGGCGTAGTCTCCGTGGCGGCCGCGCTTGGTGAATTTGTGGTGCAGGATCTCCGAGACCACACGCTCGGCCTCATGCTCCTCGTTGCGGCAGGCGAGAATGCGGATCGGCTCCCCCGGGCCGAGGTCGCTCCAGAGCCGTTTCTCAAACACGTGTGGATTGTTGGCGATCAACTGATTGGCCGCCTTCAAGACCCGGCCCGAGGAGCGGTAGTTCTGCTCCAGCTTGATGACCCGCAGGCGGGGGAAGTCCTGCTGCAGGCGCGCCAGGTTCTCCGGGCGCGCGCCGCGCCAGGCGTAGATCGACTGGTCGTCGTCGCCGACCACGGTCAGGGCCTGACGTACCCCGACCAGCTGTTTGACCAGCTCGTACTGGCAGAGGTTGGTGTCCTGATACTCGTCCACCAGCAGGTGGCGGATGCGGTCCTGCCACTGATCCAGGCATTCACGGTCCTGGGTGAAGAGCTGAACCGGTCGCAGGATCAGGTCATCGAAATCGACCGCGTTGTAGGCATGCAGCGCCCGCTGGTAGGCCTGGTAGGCGAGGGCGGAGCGCTGCTCAGGTCCGTCCCCGGCCCGTGCCAGGGCCTGCTGCGGGTCGAGCATGTCGTTCTTCCAGGCGGAGATGCGCCAGCGGTGGGCCGGGCTGCTGGCGTCGTCACCTGCGCCCTGTTTGAGGATCTCCCGCAGCAGCCCCTCGGTGTCCTGGTCGTCGAAGATGCTGAAGCCGGGGCGCAGCCCCAGACGCTTGTGCTCGCGGCGGATGATCTTGAGGCCGAGGGTGTGGAAGGTGGAGATCGACGCCTCGGCGGCGGCGCCCGCGCCGAGCAGGGAGCCGACCCGCTGGGCCATCTCCCGGGCCGCCTTGTTGGTGAAGGTGACGGCGGTGACGTGGCGCGGGGCGACCCCCAGATCTTGGATCAGGTGGACAATCTTGCGGGTGATGACGCGGGTCTTGCCCGAGCCCGCGCCGGCCAGCACCAGCAGGGGGGCGTCGGTGCGGGTGACCGCCTCGCGCTGTCTCGGGTTGAGTTCGGATAGGCCGTTCAAAGGGGAGAGCCTTATTTAACGATGGTCTGCTATTATGCGCAAGACGTGGATCAATTGCAGCCCGAGAATGATAACAAGACACGGTAAATCTACGCTCCGGCAAAATTCCCATTACGTGGCATCGCGTTACGCGTCATTTTCAAAATATCGAATACCGCCCGGGTATTGAGCAGAAGCTTTTTCATTTTCTCTGGGATTGACTCA
>PQCP01000062.1 GCA_003062205.1 Candidatus Sedimenticola endophacoides | reverse complement strand
GTTCTTGGGTAGACTTGGACATGGGGCGACCTCGTTTAGCTTCACCGAAGCGTTTTTGGCGAAATACCAATTATATCAATTGGTTGAACGAGGTGCGCCCTTTTTTATGAATAATTCGGGATAGATCTTGTCCGCCGCCGCCGCGATGTAATAACCGCCCGAGGCGCAGATATCGGTCACCACCGCATGGAGGGGGATCTCCTGGTGTTTTTTCCGCAGCCGCAGAATCTCATCGTGGATATACCCCGCCTGAACCGGACTCCCCCCGGGGCTGTTGATCCTCACGATCACCCCCTTGGTCCGCTTATCCTCGAATGCCTTGCGCAACCCCGCGATCACCCGGTCCGCGCTCGCCTTGGCGCCCGGGGCGATCACCCCCTGCACCTCAACCACGGCGGTATGCTCCCCCGGCGCCTTGACCGTGCCGAGCCCCAACTCGTCGGGCATCCACAGCACCAGCAGCAGGATCAGGTAGGCGAAGGCCAGAAACTTGAAGAAGATACCCCAGCGCCGGGCCCGGCGCTGCTCGGCGAGGGCGGAGAGGGCCAGCTCATGCACCAGCTTCCGCTCCCAGGTTGGCGTCTCCCCGTTGCCGCTCTCGTTCTCTTTGTCATCACTCATGAAGGTTCACCGCATCGCATCCCGTTGACACAGCGCCCCCGTGGCGCCGCAGCCAACCGGTCAACTCGCCGATATCATCCAGACAGCCCAGCGGCCGGTGGCGCAAAAGCCGCTCCGGCTCATGCACGCCGTAGCTCACCGCGAGGCTCGCCACCCGCGCATTGCTGGCCATCCGCAGGTCATATTCGCTGTCGCCGATCATCAGGGTCTCGGCGGCTTCGACACCCACCGCGTTCATCACCTGGAACAACATCTCCGGATTGGGCTTGGAGAAGGTCTCATCTGCGGTGCGCGTGGCATGAAACAGCGGCCCGAGCCCGGTCTCCTTCAGGACCATGTCCAGCCCCTGCCGCCCCTTGCCGGTTGCGACCGCCATGAAATACCCCTCGCCGGCGAGGGCGTACAGTACCTCGGCCGCACCCGCGAACAGCGCCGAAGGGGTGGTGTTTGCCTGTAAAAAATGGAAGCGATAGCGCTCCACCAGGGTTGGCGCCAACTTCCCGTGGCTGGGAAAAAGCGTGCGCACCGCCTCCTCCAGGCCCAGACCGATGATATTGCGCACGGCCTGCCGATCGGGAACCGCCAGACCGGCGTCGCGCGCCGCCTCCTGCATGCAGGCGATGATCCTCGCCTCGGAGTCCATCAAGGTCCCGTCCCAGTCGAAAACCAGAAGTTTGAATCTACCGTTCATCTCTCTTCAACGACTCCAGAAAATCGGCCAGCCCCGGTTCCAGGGGGGCCCGCGCCACCAGATCCCGCTCCTCGTCCGGCAACCGAAAGCGCAGGGACTCGGCATGCAAGAAGAGCCGCCTCAAGCCCCGGTCACGGGCCCGGCGGTTGGCCTCATCATCCCCGTACTTGGTATCTCCGAGGATCGGGGTCCCGAGATGCCGGGCATGTACCCGGATCTGGTGGGTTCTGCCGCTCAGCAACCGCGCCTCGACCAGGGTCGCCCCCGGGAAGCGCGCACGCACACTGAACAGCGTGGTCGCCGGCTTCCCCCGGGGATCGACACGCACCACCCGCTCACCGCTCTTGAGGGTGTTTTTCAACAACGGCGCCTCGACCCGCGCCTTGTCCCGCGTCCATGACCCGGCAAGCAGGGCAAGATAGCGCTTATCGACCCGGTTTTCCCGGATAAGTTCATGCAGCGCGCGTAAGGCGCTGCGACGCCTGGCCACCAGCAGACAACCCGACGTATCGCGGTCCAGCCGGTGCACCAGCTCCAGCTCCCGTTCCCGCTGCCGCCGTGCACCGCGAGTCCCGACGGCTTGTTCAACACCAGCAACCGCTTATCCTCATACACCACCGCACTGGCGAGCAGATCCAGCACCCGCTGACCGGGAGCCGGAGGCTGCACCTTCGGGGGCAGGCGAAGCGGTGGGATTCTCACCACATCACCGGCCTTTATGCGGTAATTTGCCTTTATCCGCCCCTTATTCACGCGAACTTCGCCCTTTCTCAGAATGCGATAGACATGGGTGCGGGGTACCCCCTTGAGACAGGTGATGAGAAAGTTGTCGATGCGCTGCCCCTCGTAGCCCGGTTCGACCGTAACCAGGGAGGCCTTTTGATGCGGATGTTGCGGTTCGCTCATCCGCTCATGATACCAGTTCCACAAGGTTTGATGCGTGCGCACATTCCCTGATATACTCCGCCGGTGGTGAACAGGTGCTTGCGCCGCCCCCGAGGTGGCCCGCGCCAGGAAGTAACCCAGGTAAAGATTCAGGATTCCGTGCCGATGATCGTCCGCACGGATCCATACTGCCGGATCGCGCCGATTGACGAGCGCCCGATCCGGCAGCAGAAAGAGCCCTCGCCGACGGCAGTCCGGCGGGTTGGAATTAACAGCGCGTCTGTGCCGATATCGAAGTCGATCACGCGCAGCGCAAGCTCGAAGCGAGTAATGCAGAGCCCGGTCCGGCGGGGGAAGCGCCTTTGCCCTGATGCTGAAGCATCATGGAACACGCGCCCCGAACCGCCAGAGTGACCGGACGCCCCTGGCATGGCGGAGACGCCGCCCGACGGAAGGGGCTGTAGGCCGCAGGCGCGCCCAGGGATTTTACATACAATATGAAACGCATGCTGATCAACGCAACTCAGCCCGAGGAGTTGCGCGTGGCCATCGTGGATGGTCAGAAACTCTATAACCTCGACATCGAATCCCCCGGTCGGGAACAGAAAAAGTCCAATATATACAAGGGTAAAATCACCCGCGTCGAACCGAGCCTGGAAGCCGCTTTCGTCGAGTACGGAGCCGAGCGCCACGGATTCCTCCCCCTCAAGGAGGTCTCCCGCAGCTACTTCTCCCAAGCCTCCCTGGACAAGGGTGGCAGCCCGAGCATCAAGGATGCCCTGAGGGAGGGCCAAGAGGTGGTGGTCCAGGTCGAGAAAGAGGAGCGCGGCAACAAGGGCGCCGCACTGACGACCTTCATCTCCCTGGCCGGCCGCTACCTGGTACTGATGCCCAACAATCCGCGCGCGGGCGGCGTCTCACGCCGTATTGAGGGCGATGACCGCAGCGATCTGCGCGAGGCGATGAGCAACCTCACCATCCCGGACGGGATGGGGCTGATCGTACGCACCGCCGGGGTCGGCAAGAACGTCGAAGAGTTGCAGTGGGATCTCAACTACCTGCTTCAACTCTGGGCCGCCATCGAGGCCGCGGCGAAAAAACCGGCCCCCTTCCTGATCTATCAGGAGAGCAACGTCATCATCCGCTCCATCCGCGACTACCTGCGGGCGGATATCGGCGAAATCGTCATCGACAACCCGGCGGTCTACCAGGAGGCGTGCGAATTCATTGAGCAGGTGATGCCCCAATACCGGCGCAAGATCCGCAGCTACGAGGACGAGGTGCCCCTGTTCAGCCGCTACCAGATCGAGAGCCAGATCGAATCGGCGTTCCAACGCGAGGTGCGCCTCCCCTCCGGCGGGGCCATCGTGATTGATCACACAGAGGCATTGACCTCCATCGACATCAACTCGGCGCGGGCCACCAGGGGGGCCGACATCGAGGAGACCGCCCTCAACACCAATCTGGAGGCCGCGGACGAGGTTGCCCGTCAACTGCGGCTGCGCGACATGGGGGGGCTGTTCGTCATCGATTTTATCGACATGAGCCCCGCACGCAACCAGCGGGAGGTCGAAAACCGCCTCAAGGAGGCCCTCAAACAGGACCGCGCACGGGTACAGGTCGGACGCATCTCCCGCTTCGGCCTGCTGGAGATGTCGCGCCAGCGCCTGCGCCCCTCCCTTGAAGAATCGAGCCAGCATGTCTGTCCGCGCTGCGATGGGCACGGCACCATCCGGGGCGTGGAGTCCCTGGGCCTGTCGGTGCTGCGCATCATCGAAGAGCACGCGATGAAGGAGAACACCGGACGCATCGTGGCCCAGTTGCCGGTCGATGTCGGCACCTTCCTGCTCAACGAGAAGCGCCAGGCGATCTATGACATCGAAAGCCGGCAGAAGGTTGAAGTGGTGCTGGTCCCCAACATCCACCTGGAGACCCCCCACTACCACATCGAACGCATCCGGGTCAGTGACATGCCCGCAGACGACACCGGCGCCAGCTACAAGATGGTGGTGGAGCCGGAATCGGCCGGACCCGATTTCGCCAAACCCCAGGAGATCAAGCCCGAGGAACCTGTGGTCAAACGCTTTGCCCCCTCGGCCCCGGCCCCCCAGGGCCAGGATACCGGGGAAGAAGAAGCACCGGCAATCGCGGTGGAGAAGAAGATCGGCCTCTTCAAGCGCGTCCTCAACGCCCTGGTTGGAGTGACCGACCAGGAGGAGGAGCAGAAGGAAGAGGAGAAAAAGAAACAGGGCAAAAAGAGCAAGCAGGAGAAAGAGAAAAAGAACGAGAGCCGCTCCCGCGACAACCGCGCCCCCCAGGGACGCGGCAGACGCGGCGCACGCCAGGGCGAGGGCCGGGAAAGAGGCACACGCGAAGAGCGGCCGAAGAAAGCCCGGGGAGAACAACCCAGGCGCGGTGAAGAAGAGCAAAAGCAGACCCCACCCGAGGACAGCGGAGACGCCAATCCCGAAGAGCAGAACAGGCGCGGCTCCAGCCGCCGGGGACGCCGGGGTGGACGCAAGCGCCGGCGTGGCGGCGGCCAGGGTGAAGAGGCCCAGGGTAACGACCAGCAGCAGGCGGCGAACAGCAACACCCAGGGCGCTGCGGAGGACGAAGCAGGCAACGGGAGTGATTCCCAGGGACGCAACAGCCGCCGCTCCCGCGGACGCCGGGGCAGGAAACCCAGGGACAATCAGGGCAACAACGGCCAGCAGGAGCTACCAAACACCGACCCTGGGCAATCCGGAAAAGCGGAGAACGCCCCCGGGCCCGGAACCGAGCGTGCAGCTGACCCAAGCCCTCAATCCGGCTCCAAGCCCAGACACGATGAACCACCGAAGCCCGAGCCGAAGTCCGAGCCGAAGCCCGAGCCGAAGCCCGAGCCGAAGCCCGAGCCGAAGCCCGAGCCGAAGCCCGAACCGAAGCCCGAGCCGAAGTCCGAGCCGAAGTCCGAGCCGAAATCGGCGTCAGGGGGCGAAGAGAAAACCACCAGGCCCGTCGGACCTCCCGGAACCACAGGCGAATAAATCACGTCCGAACCCGCACTGCCCGCCCTGTCCTGGTTCAGCCTGAACCGGAGTTTTCCGGTTCACATTTAAGAGACAACCTCACGGCTGCCCGTGGGCAGATGTACCGATTGTAACTGCCTATTTTCTGCACGTCGGTTACGTGCTTCTGCC
>PQCP01000080.1 GCA_003062205.1 Candidatus Sedimenticola endophacoides | reverse complement strand
TACAACCCCGAAAAAATGATCGTCGCCCCGCTAACAGTTACCGGCCTGCCTAGTTCTCGGCTAATACCCTAGTCTGGTTGTACGGTATTTGTGGTCACCTAATGGTTTATGAAACATTCGGGCTAAGTGTACCGCGCGGAGGGTTGTGGCAGGGAGTGCCACTCTTCGGTCGAGGGTGGTGCTGCCTGAATCAACGGTCGACGGAGTCCCGTATGGCAATCAATATCAGATGGGAAACACTGATCCAGAACCCGGAGTTCCAGTCCGCCCTGGTGCGCCTCACCATCTGGCTGTTCGCCATGATCTACATCGGGCTGGGATCCGCATCGAGCTACTACGCGGTGGAGATGGCGGAGTATTACCGCTCCTTTTTCGGATTTCTCGCGGTCTTCCTGGCAATCTTGTTCTCGATCCTGATCCGGCCGGAATGGGAGGCGCGGCGCTATTTCAGCCTGATCGTGGATATCGCTGGAACCACCTTCTGCATCCTTCTGACCAGGGAGGTGATCAACCCCTTTTTCCTGCTCTATGTCTGGATCTTCATCTCTTACGGGACACGCTATGGAAAGCGCCACCTCAGGGCCGCCTCGTTACTCTCCTTCGCCGCCTATCTGGCGGTCCTGATCCATTTTGACCAATGGCATGTGGCAGCGTTCGATTCGCTCTTCTTCCTGTTCTCGCTGCTGATCATCCCATTTTACCAATATATGCTGCTGAACAAGGTGCACCAGGCGCGGCTTGAGGCGGAGCGCGCCAACCATGCCAAAAGCGCCTTTCTTTCAACCATGACCCACGAGCTGAATACGCCGCTCAACGGCATTGTCGGCATGACCCATCTGCTCCAGGCCACACCGCTGAATCCGGTCCAGGAGGAGTATGTGCAGTCGATCGCCACCTCCGGGAGTCTCCTGGGGTCACTGGTCGGCAATGTCCTGGATCTGACCAGCCTTGAGTCTTTGCACCTGGAACTGGACGAGAAGCGTTTTTCGTTCCGCCCCCTGGTGCGCGATGTGTGTCTGGCCCTTTCGGCACGCGCCTTGGAGAAGCGGCTGGAGATCCTGTGCGATATCGATCCACGTCTGCCCGATCAACTGGTGGGTGACCCCCGGCGGATCCATCAGGTGCTCTACTGCCTGATCAGCAATGCGGTGAAATTCACCGCCCAGGGGTGCGTGGATCTGCGCGTCTTTCCCCTCGATGGAGATCCCCACTGGCTGCGCTTCGAGGTGGAGGATACCGGGATCGGTATCGAGGATGAACTGCTGGAGCGGGTGTTCGAACCGTTCTGGCAGGCCGACGCGACGACCACGGCCCGGAATGACGGTGCCGGGCTGGGGAGTACCCTGGCCAAGGGCCTGGTGGAGGCGATGGGCGGCAGGATCGGCGCCGAGAGCCAGGTTGGGCTCGGCAGCCTGTTCTGGTTTGAGGTGCCGTTGCTGGCCGGAATGGCGCTGGAGAACCGGCAGCAGGGGCCGCGCTTTCGCGGACTCCACTGCCTGTTGATCGAGATCAGCTCGGTCGGAAATGCGCGCCTGAGCCTGATGCTGGAGGCGATGGGGATCTCCTGCCGCTCGGTTGAGCAGGTCTCCACCCTGGCGGCGGAGGTCAGCCGGCTGGAGGATCAGCGGCGCATCGATTTCGTGGTGCTCGCCGACACTCCGTTGCGCCATGACCTGCTGCGCCTGTCGGAGATTTTGCGTGGCCATCTCGGGGCCGGACTGCCTATTCTCTACCTCGGTTTCAGCGGGAAGAAGCTTCTCGAATCGAGTGTGAACAGTCTGTTTCTGGCCAAACCGGTGACCCGGGAACTGCTGGAGGGGGCGGTCGCCGCGCTGTTCCCGGGCAGCGCGCCGCAGACTCCCCGGGAGCCGTCCTCCCCGTTGCAGGTGGTCTCCGGTGAGCGCAGGATCCGGGTGTTGATGGCCGAGGACAACTCGATCAACGCCGGTGTGCTGCGGGCCCTGCTGGGCAGCCTCGGGCTGGAGGTGGATTGGGTCAAGGATGGCGAAGAGGCGCTGCGCATGGCCCGGGAGCGCCGTCATGACCTGGCGGTGGTCGATCTGCGCATGCCGAAACTCGACGGCATCGGGTTCGTGAAACAGTGGCGCACTCTGGAGGAGGAGGGCGAACACCTGCCGGTGATCGCCCTTACCGCGAACGCCAGCAGCAGTGTGAGACGGGAGTGCCTGGAGGCGGGAATGGACGACTTTCTGGCCAAGCCGGTGGATAAGGAGACCCTGGCCACGGTGCTGTTCGGACATCTCAATCAGGGTCATGCCCGGGGCGGGGGTAGATAAGGTCCGGTATCCTCAGCCCTCGCCGGGCCCGGTCGCCTCCGCGCGCGCATCGGCACCCCTCTTCAAGGCCGGGCGCCGGCCGTCGAGCAGATTCTTCAGGGCGATCAGCAGCCCCAGGCCGAGAAAGGCCCCGGGGGGGAGGATCGCCAGCAGCATGCCGTGGTACGCCTCGCCCATCTCCAGGGTCAGCCCGCGTGCGCCTTCGCCGAACATCAGGTCGGCCTGGGAGAAGAGGGTCCCCATGCCGAGCAGCTCGCGCAGGGCGCCCAGGGTGAACAGGGCCAGGGTGAAGCCCAGACCCATGGCGAGCCCGTCGGTGAGCGCGCGTGGCAGGCTGTTCTTGGAGGCGAAGGCCTCGGCCCGGCCGATGATGGCGCAGTTGGTGACGATCAGCGGGATGAAGATGCCGAGGATCTTGTACAGGTCGTGGAAAAAGGCGTTCATTGCCAGCTCCACGGCGGTGACGAAGGAGGCGATCACCAGCACGAAGATCGGCAGGCGCACCTCCTCGCGCACCAGGTTCCGGATCAGCGAAACGGTGGTGTTGGACAGCACCAGCACCAGGGTGGTGGCAAGCCCCAGGCCGAGACCGTTGACGGCGGTGTTGGTCACCGCCAGCAGCGGGCAGAGTCCAAGCAGCGCCACCAGCGCCTGGTTGTTGCTCCAGAGGCCGTCTTTGATCAGCTTGCCGTAGCCCGTCTCAGCCATGCGGTTCTCTCCGGTCCGTTTGCGTGCCCCGCGGGGCCGGGCGGAACAGTCCGTCGCCGTGGTCGCGGTAGTAGAGCAGGGTGTTCTTCACAGCCTTGACGATGCTGCGCGGGGTGATGGTCGCCCCGGTGAACTGGTCGAAGTCGCCGCCATCGCGCTTGACCTTCCAGCGTTCGATGCCCGGATTGGTGAGGGATTTCCCAAGGAAACCGTGGATCCAGTCGCCTTTGCGCTCCTCGATCTTGTCGCCGAGTCCCGGGGTCTCCTTGTGGGAGACCACGCGCACCCCCCCCAGGGTGCCGTCGGTGCGCACCGCCACCAGCAGCCGGATCGGTCCGCTATAGCCGTCGGGCACCATCGAAGTGAAGACCGCCGCCACCGGCCTGCCCGCCTTGCGCCCCAGGTAGACCAGGGTCTCGGCACCGCCGAGGCGGGTCGGGTCGGATACCGTCACGCTGTCGTTGGCGATGTCGTTGTCGATGGTCTCGGCGGGCACCAGGGCGTGCAGGCTGCCCAGCAGGGCCTGGAGCTGGTTGTCGGCGATGCGTTCGCGGGTCTGCTGTTCGGTCAGCGCCACCAGGGTGGTGCCGGCGACGGCGAACAGGGCCAGCAGCAGGGCGGCGGCGATCACGGGCTGTCGCGACAGTCGTGCCATTACCGCCCCCCCTGGTGTCCGTACACCCGGGGACGGGTATAGTAGTCGATGGTGGGTGCGGCCATGTTCATCAGCAATACCGCGAAGGCGACGGCGTCGGGATAGCCGCCCCAGGTGCGGATGACGTAGACCAGAAGCCCGATGCCGGCGCCGTAGATCAACTGCCCGCGCCGGGTGGTGGTGGCGGTGACCGGATCGGTGGCGATGAAGAAGGCGCCGAGCAGGGCCGCGCCGCTGAACAGGTGGAACAGGCCCGGCGGATGGGCCTCGGGCGCCAGCAGGTGCAGCAGCGAGGCTGTCAGAAACAGGCTGGCGAGCAGTGACACCGGGATGTGCCAGCTGATGACCCGTTGATAGAGCAGCAGCAGGCCGCCGAGCAGGTAGCCGAGCCCGGCCAGCTCCCACCCCCGGCTGCCGAGGCTCCCCCAGATCGGGTTCTGGCGTATCTGTTCCAGCTCCATATGCAGGTCCAGCTGGCCGCGCAGGGTGTCGAGGGGGGTGGCGCCGCTCAGTGCGTCCCAGCTCAGGCCCGGGGGCGGGGTGGTGCTGAAGATCGCCCCGAGGGTATCGGCAAAACCCAGCGGGTGGCTGTTGAGCATCAGCGGCGGTACCCAGGAGGTCATCTCCACCGGGTAGGAGATGAGCAGGAAGACGTAGGCACCCATGGCGGGGTTGAAGGGGTTGTAGCCGATCCCACCGAACAGCTGCTTGACCACCACGATGGCGAAGAAGGTGCCGAGCAGGGTCAGCCACCAGGGCAGCAGGGGGGGGAGGGCCAGGCCCAGCAGCAGGGCGGTGAGCAGGGCGCTGAGATCGCCGATGGCGGGCCCTGCCGGGCGGCCGCGCAGGCGCATCACCAGCGCCTCGAAGCCGATCGCCGCGGCGCCGGCCAGGGCCATGTTGATCAGCACCCCCCAGCCGAAACACCAGATCATGGCCAGTGCTCCCGGGAGCAGGGCGGCGATCACCCAGCGCATGGTGCCCGAAACGCTGTGGGGGCGCCCGGTATGGGGGGATGTGGCGGTGTCGAATCGCATGCGCGTCAATCCTCGGCCGGGGGGTGGTCGGGCGCGGCGCGGCGCTGCTCGGCGCGATCGATCTGCCGCTGCTGGGCCTCGGTCAGGTTTTCGGTGTTTTTTGGTGTCTGGCCCTCCCGGGCCAGACGCGCCTTCTTCTCCGCCGCCCGCCGCATGGCCGCCTGGATCGCGGCCTGTTTCGGATCCGGTGAGGCGTCGCCGTCGGCCTTGGGTTGGGGCTTCTTTTTGGCCACCGCCGCGCGCCGGTTTTGCAGTTTCGCCTTGCGCTCGGCCTCCAGCCGCTCCAGGCGGGCCATTCGCGCCTCGTGGCGCCGCCGGGCGTGTTCCGCCCTGCGCCGCTCCTGCTCCTGGGCGCTACTGGCGGATTTTGCATAGCGGAAGTAATGCACCAGCGGGATCTGCGCCGGACAGACGTGGGAGCAGCAGCCGCACTCGATGCAGTCGAACAGGTGATAGGCCTCGGTCTTCTCGATGTCCCTGGCCCGGGCGTACCAGTAGAGCTGCTGGGGCAGCAGCCGGGCGGGGCAGGCATCGGCGCAGCGCCCGCAGCGGATGCAGGCGCTGGCGGGCCGGGGCGGAGGCGCCTCTTCGGCGCTGGCCGCCAGCAGGCAGTTGCTCGCCTTGGTCAGGGGCAGCCGGTCGTGGGTCAGGCTGAAGCCCATCATCGGGCCGCCGAGAATCAGCCGGGCGGCTTCCCCGGTATAGCCGCCAGCCTGCTCCACCAGTTCATTGAGCGGGGTACCGATCAGCGCCTCCAGGTTCACCGGTTCGGCAATGCCGCCGCCGGTGAGGGTGATGTGGCGCGAGATCAGCGGCCTGCCGTCGACCACCGCGTCGCTGATGGCCGCCGCCGTGGCCACGTTCTGGCACACCAGTCCGATCTGGGCCGGGATGCCGCCGCTGGGCACCTCCTGGCCGGTGAGGATCTGGATCAGCTGCCGCTCGCCGCCGCTGGGGTAGAGGGTGGGGATCACCACCACCTCGGCCCGGTCCATGCCGGATGCGTCCAGGGCCGCACGCATGGCGGCGATTGCCTCGGGCTTGTTGTCCTCGATGGCGATCAGTACCTGGCGGGCGCCGAGCAGAAAGCGGCTGATGGCGATCCCGGTGATAATGCGCTGAGCCTGGCCGCGCATCAGCATATCGTCGCAGGTGATGTAGGGTTCGCACTCGGCGCCGTTGATCACCAGGGTGTGGATCTCGTGCCCGGCGCCGGGGTTGATCTTCACCCCGGTCGGAAAGGCGGCGCCGCCCAGGCCGACGATGCCGCTGTCGCGGATGCGCCCGCGCATCTCGGCCTCGTCCAGGGAGAGAGGGTCGCTGATCGGCGGTGGCAGTTCGCACCAGCGCTCTTCTCCGTCGGTCTCGATCACGATGCAGGGGGCGTTCAGTCCCGAGGGATGGGGCACCGGGTGGTCGGCGATTTCGACCACGGTCCCGGAGCTCGATGCATGCACCGGGGCGCTGATATAGCCCTGGGCGCGGGCGATCATCTGACCCTTGAGCACCGGGTCGCCGACCGCCACCAGCGGTTCGGCGATCTGTCCGATATGCTGCTGTAGCGGCAGGATCAGGTGCCTGGGCAGGGACGCGGTGCGCACCGCGCGTGCCGTGGACTGGGCCTTGTTGTCGGGCAGGTGGATGCCGCCGTGGAAACGGTGGAGCCTTCTGCCGGGACGGTTCTTTTTCATGGGATGCCGCATACCTGGATCACCCCGCCTTCATCTGGTCGTGGGGGGTGGTGGGAAAGGGCCACCTCCAGCTGCCGGTATCCACCTTGAGCGGTTCCAGGCGGATGCACTCGACCGGGCAGGGGGGGAGGCAGAGGCCGCAGCCGGTGCACTCGCTGGCGATTACCGTGTGCATCTGCTTCGCCGCCCCCAGTATCGCATCGACCGGGCAGGCCTGGATGCAGAGTGTGCAGCCGATGCACTCCTGCTCGGCGATCACGGCCAGTACCGGTTCGGCCTCTTCCGCCGCCTCGCCGTCGAGCGGTACCGGGTCGCGCCCCAGCAGGTCGGCCAGGGCGAGCATCGCCGTCTCTCCGCCTGGGGGGCAGCGGTTGATCTCCGCCGAGTCGGCGGCGATCGCTTCGGCATAAGGGCGGCAGCCGGGGAAGCCGCACTGTCCGCACTGGGTCTGGGGCAGTATGGCGTCGATCCGCTCGACCAGCGGATCCCCTTCCACCCGGAAGCGGATCGCCGAGTAGCCCAGAAGCAGGCCGAAGGCGAGGGCGAGCAGAGAGATGGAGAGGATTGCGTTCAGCATGACCCTAGGCGGCCACCAGCCCGGCAAAGCCCATGAAGGCCATGGACATCATACCGGCGGTGATCAGGGCGATGGCGCTGCCCCGGAACGGGGCCGGGACATCGGCGACGATGATCCGCTCGCGCACCGCCGCGAACAGCGCCAGCACCAGCGAGAAGCCGACGGCGGCCCCGAAACCGTAGAGGGCCGACTCAATAAATCCGTGCTGTTGCTGGGTGTTGAGCAAGGCCACCCCGAGTACCGCGCAGTTGGTGGTGATCAGCGGCAGGTAGATGCCCAGCACCTGGTAGAGTACCGGGCTGGTCTTGTGCATCACCATCTCGGTGAACTGTACCAGCACCGCGATGACCAGGATGAAGGCGATGGTCCGCAGGTACTCGATGCCCAGGGGGATGAGCAGGTATTCGTTGAGCAGATAACTGCAGATCGATGAGAGGGTCAGGACGAAGGTGGTCGCCATGCCCATGCCGACGGCGGTCTCCAGCTTCTTCGACACCCCCATGAAGGGGCAGATGCCGAGGAACTTCACCAGCACGAAGTTGTTGACCAGTACGGTGCTGATGATGATCAGGAGGTATTCTTTCATCGGCCTGTCGGATAGCGGGTGGATGAGCGTGCATAGTAGGGCCTTCCCACAGGCTAAACAACCCGGGGTCGCCAGGTGTATCACCCTACCCGGTTTCGGTACAGGGCGGCATTGATTTTTCTTCGCCGTGGCGCATCGGCCGGGGGCGGGGTGCCGGGGCGGGCTCGGCGCCGCGCCCCGGCAGAGGGCCTATTTGACCTTCATTCCGGGCAGGGCACCCTGGTCTGGATTGAGGATGTAGAGTTCGTCACCGCCGGGGCCGGCGGCCAGCACCATCCCCTCGGAGGTGCCGAAGCGCATCTTGCGCGGCGCCAGATTGGCCACCATCACCGTCATCTTCCCCTCCAGCTCTTCGGGGGCGTAGGCGGATTTGATGCCGGCGAAGACGTTGCGTGTCTCGCCACCCAGGTCGAGGGTCAGCCGCAGCAGCTTCTCCGCCCCCTCCACCTGCTCGGCCTTGGCGATCCTGACTACGCGCAGATCCACCTTTGCGAAGTCGTTGTAGTCGATGGTCTCGGCGATCGGGTCGTCAGCCAGGGGGCCGGTGGGGGCGGCCTGGGTCGCGGTCGCCGCCAGATCCTCCTTCGAGTCACCCACCATCGCCTCGATCTCCTTGGCCTCGACCCGGGTCATCAGGGGTTTGAACTTCGCTACTTCATGGCCGGTCAACGGGGTGGCCAGGGAGGCCCAGCTCAGGGGGGCGATCCGCAGGAACGCCTCGGATCTCTCGGCGGTGGCGGGCAGGATCGGGCGCAGATAGCCGATCAGCAGCCGGAACAGGTTGATGCCCATGGAGCAGACCTCGTGCAGCTCCCGCTCACGCCCCTCCTCCTTGGCGATCACCCAGGGTTTCTTCTCGTCGATGTACTGATTGGCGCGGTCGGCAAGGGCCATGATCTCGCGCACCGCGCGGCTGAACTGGCGCTTCTCGTAGCACCCGGCGATGGACTCGCCCGTGCGCACAAACTCGTCGAACAGGTCCGGTTCGGCGAGGTTCTCCGAGAGCCTGCCGTCGAAGCGCTTGTTGATAAATCCGGCACAGCGGCTGGCGATGTTGACCACCTTGCCCACCAGGTCTGAGTTGACCCGGGCGCTGAAGTCGTCGAGGTTCAGGTCGATATCCTCCACCCCGGAGCCGAGCTTGGCCGCGAAGTAGTAGCGCAGATACTCGGGGTTGAGGTGGTTGAGATAGGTGCGCGCCTTGATGAAGGTGCCGCGGGATTTGGACATCTTCTGTCCGTCCACGGTCAGAAAACCGTGGGAGAAGACCGCCGTGGGAGTGCGGAAATCGGCACCATGGAGCATCGCGGGCCAGAACAGGGCGTGGAAATAGATGATGTCCTTGCCGATGAAATGGTACAGCTCGGCGTCGGAGTCCTTGCCCCAGAAGGCGTCGAACTCCAGCCCCTCGGTGCGGTCGCAGAGATTCTGGAAGCTGGCCTGGTAGCCGATCGGGGCGTCCAGCCAGACATAGAAAAATTTGCCCGGGTGGTCGGGGATCTCGAAGCCGAAATAGGGGGCGTCGCGGGAGATGTCCCACTCCTGCAGGCCCGCCTCGAACCACTCGCCGAGCTTGTTCGACACCTCGTCCTGCAGATGACCGCCCCGGGTCCACTCTTTGAGCATCTGCTCGAAGTCCGCCAGCTTGAAGAAGTAGTGCTCCGACTCCTTGTCGATGGGGGTGGCCCCGGAGACCGCCGAGACCGGGTTCTTCAGCTCCGCCGGAGAGTAGCTGGCGCCGCACGCCTCGCAGTTGTCGCCGTACTGGTCGTCGGCCCCGCACTTGGGGCAGGTGCCCTTGATGAAGCGATCGGGCAGGAACATGTGCTCGACCGGGTCGTACGCCTGGGTGATCATGCGCCGGGCGATGTGGCCCTTGTCGCGGTTGCGCTCGTAGATGCGGGTGGCGCAGACGCGGTTCTCATCCGAGTGGGTCGAGTGGTAGTTGTCGAACCCGATATTGAAATCGCCGAAATCGGCCTTATGTTCCCTGGCGACCCTGGCGATCAGCTCTTCCGGCTCGATCCCCTCCGTGCGGGCACGCAGCATGATGGGGGTGCCGTGGGCGTCGTCGGCGCAGACATAGATGCATTGGTGGCCGCGCATCTTCTGAAAACGGACCCAGATGTCGGTTTGAATGTACTCCACCAGGTGGCCGATATGGATCGGGCCGTTGGCGTAGGGTAGGGCACTGGTGACCAGTATCTTTCTCGGTGTATCGCTCATATTTCCCGGGCCGCTTGATCGAACTGAGGTTGTCTGGGAACCAAAGTTCGGTGAAATTGGGCATTATCGCATAATCGGTTGGCGCAGTGGGATGACGATGTGTCATGTCGCGGCGGTTTCGTCTGGATAAAGCCCTAGTAAAGTAGTTGGTATATGCGGGTGTTTTTCGTGTAGAATGCGCCCCCATCGGTGTTTGAACAATTTCTCAAGGTCCCTGTGCCGGGGCCGCATGCTGGAGATACAGAGAATGGCTGAGCTGAGCAAAGAGCGGGTTGAAGAGGTGATCAAGGGCTATGTCGAGCCCCACATGGGCAAGGACCTGGTGAGCGCCGGCTGCGTGAAGGGCGTCGACATCGACGGTGACGGAGTCAAGGTGAAGGTGGAGCTGGGCTTCCCCGCCGCCGGTATCCGCGAGGCGCTGGAGAGCACCCTGAAGGGGCTGCTGGAGCGGGTCGAGGGTGTCGCCGGGGCCGAGGTGGAGGTGAGCTGGAAGATCTCCGCCCACTCGGTGCAGAAATCCCTCAAGCCGATCGACAACGTCAAGAACATCATCGCTGTCGCCTCCGGCAAGGGCGGTGTGGGAAAATCCACCACCTCCGTCAATCTGGCCCTGGCCCTGGCCGCCGAGGGCGCCAAGGTGGGGGTGCTCGACGCCGACATCTACGGTCCCTCCCAGCCACGCATGCTGGGCGTCTCCGGCCAGCCCGAGTCGAAGGACGGCAAGACCCTGGAACCGATGACCAGCCACGGTCTGCAGGCGATGTCGATCGGCTTCCTGATCGATGAAGAGACCCCCATGATCTGGCGCGGGCCGATGGTCACCCAGGCCCTGGAGCAGCTGCTCAACGACACCAACTGGGACAGTCTCGATTACCTGGTCATCGACCTGCCCCCGGGTACCGGCGACACCCAGCTGACCCTGGCCCAGAAGGTCCCGGTCTCCGGCGCGGTGGTGGTCACCACCCCTCAGGACATCGCCCTGCTCGATGCGCGCAAGGGCTTCAAGATGTTCGAAAAGGTCGAGGTGCCGGTGCTCGGTATCGTCGAGAACATGAGCATCCACATCTGCTCCAGCTGCGGCCACGAGGAGCACATCTTCGGCGAGGGCGGTGGTCGGCGCATGGCTGAACAGTACGGCGTCAACTTCCTCGGCGCCCTGCCCCTGGATATCCGCATCCGTGAGGAGACCGACGGCGGCAAGCCGACGGTGGTCGCCGAGCCCGAGGCGCGTATCTCCCAGATCTACCGCGAGATCGCCCGCAAGACCGCCGCCAAGCTGGCCATGCAGGCCAAGAGCTACGCCGCCAAGTTCCCCAATATCGTGATCCAGAACAACTGATCGCGGCGGCCCCGCAACACGGCGCGGACGCAAGCCCGGCACCCGGTGGGTGCCGGGCTTCTGTTTTGCCGCACCCTCCGTCGGCTCCGGCCCGGTTGCCGGGTCTACTTGAACCGGCGCGGCGCGCGCATTACCCTGTGGCGCCTTACCGGTTCAATCTCGGAGCGGCATGATGAGCATCAAGTGGGATACACGGTTTCTGGGGCTGGCGGCCCACATCTCGGCCTGGAGCAAGGACCCCTCGTCCCAGGTCGGGGCGGTGATCACCGACGGCAACCGCATCGTCTCCCTCGGCTACAACGGCTTTGCCGCCGGGGTGGCCGATTCCGCCGCGCGCCTTGGCGACCGCGACACCAAACTCAATCTGACCATCCACGCCGAGGAGAACGCAATGATCTTCGCCAAGCGCGATCTGCGCGGCTGCACGGTCTATGTGACCCATCCCCCCTGCCCGCGCTGCGCCTCCAAACTGATTCAGGATGAGATCACACGGGTGGTCGCCATCGCGCCGAGCGAGGATTTTCTGTCGCGCTGGGGTGCCGATCTGGAACTCTCCCGGCAGATGTACCAGGAGTCCGGGGTCGAGTTCGTCACCTACCCCCTGGAGGCGATCAATATCGACAATGCGCGGATCACCGTCGCGCCCGGTGGGTTCTTCAAGCGGGTGATGGAGCGTTGTCTGCGCGCGATCGGTTGAGCGGGTGCCCGGATCGCCTGTCAGTCCCAGTGGATGGATTTGAGCAGCATGACGTAGGGTTCGTCCTTGCCGTGGCGCTCGATGCGAACCGGCAGGTAGTTCAGCTCCGGCGCCACCCACAGGCTGGCTCTGGATTCGCGTTCGTTCTTGCGCCGCTCCAGACGCAGGGCGGTGAATCGGCCGGCCGCGGTCTCCACCGGCTCTTCGCCCCTGGGGATGAAGCGGTAGGTCTTGAGCTTGCCCCCGTCGGCCACTTCGAAGTGCTGCGTTTCGCCACTGCCCGAGAGGGCGTGCATCAACGCCAGTTGCTGGCTGAATTTGTCCTGGGTGTGCGGCGGGATGGGCATCGACCAGTTGGAGTCGCCGGTGTTGTTGATGACCAACTGCTGTTCCCAGTCGAAGCGCAGGGCAATCCGGCGCGGCTTTTTTTCCCTCTTATGATGATAGAGGTAGCGGTCGGGGATGATCTGTGCCTGTTCGATGCGCCCCTCGCTGCGCTCGATGATCTCATCGTCGCGGAACACCGCGATCAGACCGACCGGAACGGTTCGGGCCTGGTAGCGGTAGCCGCCGTCACCGCTCAGGTTCAACTCGATGGTCACCCGCCCGAAGGGGATGCCGCCCCGGTTGAGGTCGTAGACTGCGGTGAAGGGTTGGAGCGGGGCGGTGTGGACGGCGGTCGAGGCCAGCAGCCAGCCGACCAGCAGCAGCCACCGGACCGTCCGCCCGTTCATCTCGGCAACACCTCCCGTTCGCCCAGCACCAGGGGGGCGTCGAGGGCATTGCCGTCCTTGAGGACACGGTTCCCCTCGACCTCTAGCCGTCCCTGGGCGAACCAGCGCACCACCGCCGGGTAGATGATGTGTTCCCGGCTAAGCACCCGGGACGCCAGGCTCTCCTCGGTGTCGTCCGCCTCCACCGGAACCCGGGCCTGCAGCACCAGGGGACCGCCGTCAAGCTCTTCGGTGACGAAATGGACACTGGCGCCGTGTTCGGCGTCGCCCGCCTCCAGTACCCGCCGATGGGTGTGCAGGCCGCGGTATTTGGGGAGCAGGGAGGGGTGAATGTTGAGCATCCGTCCCCGGTAGTGGCGGACGAAACCGGGGGTGAGGATGCGCATGAATCCGGCCAGGATCACCAGGCCCGGCCGGAAGTCGTCGATCAGCGCGGCGAGGGCCTGGTCATAGGCCTCGCGATCGGGGTAGGCGCGGTGGTCGAGTACCCGTGTCTCGATCCCGGCGCGGTGTGCCCGCTCTAAGCCGAAGGCGTTCGCTTCGTTGCTGATCACCGCCGCGATCCGCGCCGGGAGGTCGCCGGCACAGGCGTCGATCAACGCCTGCAGGTTGCTGCCGCCGCCGGAGATCAGCACCACCAGGGAGAGCCGCGCCTCCTCAGCCATTGAGCACCTCGACCTGGGGTGCCCCTTCGGTCGGCTCGATGCGGCCCAGGCGCCAGGCCCGCTCTCCGTGCGCCTCCAGCAGGGCGAGGGCACGACCGGCATCGGCCTCGGCGACGCAGACCACCATCCCCACGCCGCAGTTGAGGGTGCGCAGCATCTCCGCCTCGGCCACGTTGCCATGGCGCTGGATCCAGTTGAATACCTCCGGGCGGCGCCAACTGGCGGCGTCGATCACCGCCTTGGTGTTCTGCGGCAGCACCCGGGGCAGGTTCTCCGGCAGACCGCCGCCGGTGATATGGGCCAGGGCGTGGATCTCCAGCTCCCGGTGCAGCGCCAGCAGGGATTGTACGTAGATGCGGGTGGGGGCCAGCAGGGCGGCGCCCAGGGTGGTGCCGTCGATCTCCTGGGCGAGGTCGGCGCCGCTCACTTCAAGGATCTTGCGGATCAGGGAGTAGCCGTTGGAGTGGGGGCCGGAGGAGGCCAGCCCCAGCAGTACATCTCCCGCCCGTACCCGGCTCATATCAATCAGACGGCTCTTCTCGGCGATGCCGACGCAAAAGCCGGCCAGATCGTAGTCGCCCTCCCCGTACATGCCGGGCATCTCGGCGGTCTCGCCGCCGGTGAGCGCGGCGCCGGCCTGTCTGCAGCCCTCGGCGATGCCCCTGACCACATCGGTGGCCACCTCCACATCCAGTTTTCCGGTGGCGTAGTAGTCGAGGAAAAAGAGGGGCTCGGCACCGGCCACCACGATGTCGTTGACGCACATCGCAACCAGATCGATTCCGATGGTGTCGTGGCGCTTGAGCTGCAGCGCCAGCTTGAGTTTGGTGCCGACGCCGTCGGTGCCGGAGACCAGAATGGGTTCGCGGTAGCGGTCGAGGGGCAGCTCGAACAGGGCGCCGAAACCACCCAGTCCGGCCATAACGCCGGGCCTGAAGGTCTCCTTGACGATGGGTTTGATCCGTTCGATCAGGCTGTTGCCGGCGTCAATGTCGACACCCGCATCGCGGTAGCTGATCGGGGTGGAGGCCTGAGATTTGTTTTGATCCACTGAGTTACTCCGGAGAGGGGTGATTTTTCGTCCGCTATTCTAGCAAATTGCGGCGCGTTGATAACCTGCGCGGGGTGCTGTCGTCGTCCCCGAGTGAAAAAAACGCAACTCCGGTGCGGTGGGTGGACGTTCCTGGAGAGGGAACGGCAGGCGGCTTGCGGTTTCCGCGCGGCCGGCGATGGCGCGCGGTTCGCGGGGCGGGCGCCGCCCGGACGCTTTTTAGACACCGAAGGACAGCGGGTATAGAATCCGCCGGGAGTGACCTCATTTACCATGGATCCGTGCCGATGCCCCTATTTTTCCAAGCGCCCCGTATCTTCCGCATTCTGCCGTGGCTGCTGTTGCCGCTGTTCAGCGCGCCGGTCCTGGCGGTAAAGGTCTCCGGGCTCTATCAGTCCGAGGTACCGGTGGCCGGGCAGGAGGCCGAACAGCGCAATGAGGCGATTATTCAGGCCCTGTCGCTGGTGCTGACCAAGGTGAGCGGCAGTCGCTCCATCGCCAACCGCCCGGAGTTGGCGGGGGCGCTGGCGCAGGCGCCGCGCTACGTGCAGCAATACCGCTACCGGTTGGATGATTCCCGGGAGTCGGCACCGGAGGCGCAGCCCCAGCGTTACCTGGAGGTCGCCTTCGACCCTCGGGCGGTGGATAACCTGCTGCGCCAGCACCGGCTGCCGGTATGGGGTGACAACCGACCCGGCGGCCTGGTCTGGCTGGGGGAGCAGGGGCGCGGCGGGCGGCGTCTGCTGGGCAGCGAGGACAACGCCTGGACGTTGCTCGCCGAGAGCGCGCGGGCGCGCGGGCTGGCGCTGATCACCCCGCTGATGGATTTAGAGGATCAGGCGCGGTTGCAGGTGGCCGACCTATGGGGGGATTTCGAGAGCAATATCCGCCAGGCCTCCCTGCGCTACGGTTCCGATTATATCCTCACCGGACGACTGGAGGCGGTCTCGGCCACCCTTTGGCGCTCCTCCTGGCGTCTCTACCAGGGCGAGCAGGTCGCCGCCTGGAACAACGACGGGGGCGGACGTGAGGAGCTGCTGCGGCAGGGGGTGGCGTATGCCGCCGATCTGCTGGCGAGCCGCTACGCTCCGGCGGCCTCCGATAGCGGCCTCTCCCGGCTGCGCCTGCGTGTGGCGGGGATCTCCGATTTCAGGGATTTCACCGCCGTGGAGCGTTTCCTCGTCTCCCAGAGCGGGGTCGAGCGGGTCGATCTGGACGCCGCCGAAGCCGAGGCGGCGACCTTTCTGCTGCAGGTGCGCGGCGCTCAGTCGCTGGAGCAGGGGTTGGGACTGGGTGGATTGCTCAGCCCGGATGAGGCGGTCGCCGAGGGCGGGCCGCTGGCGGATCTCTACTACCGTCTGCGCTAGGCGCGGACCTTCCGGGGACAGGCGAGCGGGCTGCGATGCGACGAGAGGATATCCCAAACCTGATCAGCATTCTGCGGATCTTCCTCACGATCCCCGTCGTCTGGCTGTTGTTGGAGCAGCGTTTCGGCTGGGCGCTGGTGCTGTTTTTCATCGCCGGCGTCTCCGACGGGCTGGACGGCTACCTGGCCAAGCGCAACGGCTGGGAGAGCCGTCTCGGCGGTCTGCTCGACCCCCTGGCCGACAAGGTGCTGCTGGTGTCGAGCTTCCTCTCCCTGGCCCTGATCGGCGTGGTGCCGGTGTGGCTGGTGCTGCTGGTGATCCTGCGCGATCTGGTGATCGTCACCGGGGCGCTGGTCTACCACTACCGGATCGCCGAGCTGGAGGCCGCCCCCAGCATGCTGAGCAAAATCAACACCACCGCCCAGATCATACTGGTGCTGTCGGTGGTGCTCGACCGTGGCCTGCTGGCGCTGCCGCAGTGGCTGATCGTATCCCTGGTCTGGGTGGTCTGCCTCACCACCATCGCCAGCGGTCTCGATTACGTCTGGGTGTGGAGCCGCAGGGCGGTGCGCATCGGAGACCGCCACGATTAGCCGTATTGCTCTCCAGGCGACCCTCCTGATCTAAAGAAACGGGGTAAGCGTTCGACTGCATCCGGGGCCGCGGTCGATCAGGCGCCGTTCGTTTGCCGTCGTGCCCGGCCTCACCCGCATAACGCCCTCACGCGATTCCGGACGGCAGGGTCAATCCGGGTGCTCCAGACAGGACTTGATGAAGGGGATGGTGAGGCGTCGCTGGGCCTCCAGGGAGGCGCGGTCGAGCGCATCCAACAGGTGTTGCAGGGCCCCCATCTCCCGCGGGCAGTGGCGCAGGATGTAGCCGGCCGCCTCTGCGCTCATCGTCAGTCCCCGACGGGCGGCCCCGTCGATCAGGGCCCGGGTCTTCTGTTCGTCGTTCAGCTCCCGCAGCCGCAGGGTCAGCCCCCAGCCCAGGCGCGAACCCAGATCGGGCAGCGTTACCGGCAGGGTGGAGGGGGCGTGGCGCGCCGAGACGATCAGCGGGCAGCCGCTCGCGCGCAGGCGGTTGAAGAGGTGAAACAGCGCCTCTTCCCAGGGCCGCTGGCCGCCGATCCGGTGCAGATCGTCGATGCAGACCAGCGCCAGGGAGTCGAGACCTTCCAGGATCTCCGGGGTGAACAGCGCCGCCTGTTCCAGGGGGATGAAGACGCTGTTTCGTCCCTCACCGCCGGCCAGTTGGCAGGCCGCCTGCAACAGATGGCTCTTGCCGGTGCCGTTTCCGCCCCAGAGGTAGATAAAGGGCTCGCCGTGGCCCCGGGCGCAGGCGCTCAGGTGGGCCAGCGTCTCGGCGTTGTCGCCCGGAGTGAAGTTCTCCAGGCTGGCCTCCACCCGCGGGGTGATGCCGAGGGCCAGTTGACGGTTCACGCGGCCCGCTCCTAGGGGGCGAGCCGTCTGGCGACTTCGCCGAGGCGCCGTCCCAGGGCCTTGGCCAGGGTCCGCTCCTCGTCGCTGAGGGGCAGATCGCTGTCGGTGCCGGCCAGATGGCTGGGTCCGTAGGGGGTGCCGCCGCTGCGGGTGTGCAGCAGCCCGGTTTCGCTGTAAGGCAGGCCGGTGATCAGCATGCCGTGGTGCAGCAGTGGCAGCATCATCGAGGTCAGGGTCGTCTCCTGGCCGCCGTGCAGACTCGATGTGGAGGTGAAGACCCCCGCCGGCTTGCCGGTCAGCGCACCGTTCAGCCACAGGCGGCTGCTGCTGTCGATGAAGTGCTTCAGCGGGGCCGCCATGTTGCCGAAGCGGGTCGGGCTGCCCAGGGCGAGCCCCGCGCAGTGGCGCAGGTCGTCGAGGGTGGCGTAGGGGGCGCCTTCGTCGGGGATCGCAGGCGCGGTGCGCTCGCACACCGCAGAGACCTCGGGCACGGTGCGCAGGCGCGCCTCCATGCCCTCGATCTCCTCCACGCCGCGCGCGATCTGCCGGGCCATCTGGGCGGTGCCGCCGTAGCGGCTGTAGTAGAGGATCAGGATATAGCTCATGGGAGGAGCTCCAGCACCCGCTCCGGCGGGCGCCCGATTGCGGCCCGGCCGTCGCGCACCACGATCGGCCGCTCAATCAACCTTGGGTGCTCCAGCATGGCCCGGATCAGTTCGTCACGGCTCAGTGCCGGATCATCCAGGTTGTATTCGCGGTACTCGGACTCCTTGGTCCGCATCAGCTCGCGCGGTTCGAGACCGAGCATATCGAGGATGTGCTCCAGGGCTTCCCGTTCGGGCGGCGACTTCAGGTATTCGGTGATCTCCGGCTCCACGCCGTGGTCCCTGAGCAGTTGCAGGGTCTGGCGCGATTTGCTGCAGCGGGGATTGTGATAGATCTCCACGCTCATATCGCTTTCTCTCGTTTGGCTGACCGATTAAGCTATTGTATCCGACAGGGGAGCGATGAAAACAGCACAGAGGAGAGGGGATGAGCGAGCGGGCAAGGATTCACCTGGCGGGGTGGGTGGTGCGGAGCAGGCACTTTCTGCGGTTGCTTCTCTCCCGGTTTGTGGAGGATCAGGGGCTGCCCAACGCCGCCGCACTCACCTACACTACGCTGCTCTCGCTGGTACCGTTGATGACGGTGACGCTGGCCGTGTTCGCGGCCTTTCCGGTCTCCGACCGGGTGGCCGATGAGATCCAGGATTTTTTGTTCGAGAACTTCGTGCCCACCTCGGGCGAGGTGCTGGAGCAGTACCTGCAGCAGTTCAGCGCCAAGGCATCGCGGCTGAGCGGCGCCGGTTTCGCCTTTCTGGTGGTCGTGGCCCTGATGATGATGGGCAATATCGACCGCGCCTTCAACACCATCTGGAGGGTGCGCAAGAAGCGCGGACCCCTCAACACCTTCATGGTCTATTGGGCGATCCTGTCGCTGGGGCCGATCCTGATGGGCGTGAGCGTGGCGGTTACCTCCTACATCGTCTCCATCCCCCTGTTCAGTGACGTCACCGAGAGCTTCGGTGTCGGCAGGCGGTTGCTCGGGCTGACCCCGGTGCTGGCCTCGGCCTTCGCCTTCACCCTGCTCTACACGGTGGTTCCCAACCGCAGCGTACCGGTGCGCCACGCCCTCGCCGGCGGGTTGCTGGCGGCCATCCTGTTCGAGTCGGCCAAGCGCGGATTTGCCCTCTATCTCACGCACTTCCCCACCTACGAGGCGATCTACGGCGCCCTGGCGGTGATCCCCATCTTCCTGATCTGGATCTATCTCTCCTGGATCGTCACTCTGCTGGGGGCCGAGTTCACCTACTGCCTGGGGATCTTTCACGACGAGGCGCGCGCCAGCGAGCGCGGCCGGGGCGATGCCATGCTGCTCGCCTACCGCATCCTGGGCCGGTTGTGGCAGGCCCAGCAGAGGGGCGAGGCGCAGGCGCTGGAGTCGCTTTCACGGGGGCTTGGTGGAGTGGCAGAGGAGCGCCTGGAGGGGCTGCTGGAGCAGTTGCGACAGGCGCGGCTGGTGCTGCGCACCGACTCCGGCGAGTGGGCACTGGCCCGGGATCTGAGCGAGGTGACCCTGCTCGATCTCTATCATGCGCGCCCCTTCGTGCTGCCCCATGCCGAGCTTCTGGCGCAGAGCGCCGATGGACCGGGACAGGCCTTGGGGCGAATCCTGGGCGAGGCGGGGTCCGATCTCGAGGCGCGGCTGTCGGTCGATCTGGAGCGGCTCTACCGCACCTCCCAGGATACACCCTAACCGTGTAACCTGATCGGCGCGTATTCGAAGCGTTCGTAGCAGAGGGTGGACTCCAGCAGCGCCCCGGAGTTGATGCGGAAGCACGCTTCCCCGCCCGTTTCCACCAGATATTCATGGTGCTCCCGGTAGAGCATGTGCGGGGTGAATACCACCGGGGATTGTTCCGGGCCACGCTCCAACAGCAGGGCGGATTGGAAGTCCGACGCCTGTTCTGAACCGAAGACCTCGGGGCGGATGCTGGCGGCCCGGATCCGCCCCTGCACGAATTGAACGCCTGCCTCGAAATGTTTCATGTCGCGCTGGATCACCCGTCGGACCACGCCGACGTGCCAGCGTCTGTCGTCGCTGCTGTCGTCATCGGTTACCAGAATCAGTTGCCCTACCTCCAGTGTGCCGACCTCATCGGCAGGCAGGGTCAGCGCGATCCCGCTGCTACTGATATCGATCTGGCGCCAGCGGTGGGTTTCATGTTCGCGGGTCCTGATGCCGGGCATCCGGTCCACGATGTGGATTGTCTCCTCCATCTGTTCCGGTGTGCCGGTGTCGCTGCGGTTGGGGGCCTGTTCGCGTTCCAGATACTCTCGGATCGCATCCAGGCCGCATGCCGCCACCACCCAGTTGTACCTCTCCTGGCGCGCGTGGCGTCGCCTGGGGCGGAGATGCCAGTTGACCAGCAGGGTATGGAGCAACCGCTCGGTGCCGTGCCGCCCCAGGGCGCCAAAGAGAGAAGCCGGGTCGGAGCGGCCGCTTTTGATGGTGGACAGGTCCTGGTAGGCACGGACATTGAGTGAGGTCGTATCGAGCAGCAGCATCTGTTCGGACTCTTCCGGTAAGGAGCTGCTGTCATAGTGCAGATGTCTGACCGGGCCACGCACCGGCACCAGAAAACAGCCCTCGGTTTTGTCGCGCTGCCGGAACTGGCTGAGCCGTGCCAGATCGGCGGTTTGCCGCAGGTAGTCGAATAGCGCCCACGCCTCGCCCGGCTGAAGACGGTAGGGGTGGAGTATCGAGACCAGAAGAATCCTTTTGAACGCCAGG
Organism: Candidatus Sedimenticola endophacoides; assembly: GCA_003062205.1. Classification (GTDB taxonomy): domain Bacteria; phylum Pseudomonadota; class Gammaproteobacteria; order Chromatiales; family Chromatiaceae; genus Sedimenticola_A; species Sedimenticola_A endophacoides. The sequence goes on along the minus strand of PQCP01000080.1, from coordinate 11,487 downwards.
CGGACGGTGGGCGCGGCGCTGGCGTAACCCGCGTCTCCTATATCGGCGCCGGAGACCCGCAGGCGTTCGGCCAGGAGGAAGATCTGCATGATTTCCATCCAGGTACAAGAGTGTCGCTACCTCGTGAAAGATTTTGGGACATCCCAGTCCCCAAAATCGACTCGCCAACGCGACAGCCGTTACTGCCCCGACCGTCCTGCGCTCATCACGACTCCGTCCCGCACATTGCAGCAAAGCTGCTCGTGCGCAACTCCGTCATGATGACCACAATGACTCTACGGCGTGTCGGATGCGCTATTTGTATGCCCTACGTCACTCCCTATCGGTCGTAACGGCGGCCATACAACCGCGCCTACGCCTATCGGGGACTAACCGCCTTCGCTTCGCTCTCCATGGCGGTTAGCGTTGGCCGGCTCCCGCCGATAGTGCACATAAGCGAACATCAGCTCGTTGGCCAGAAAATTCAGTCCATTGGTGAGTATTTCCGCTGCAACCTCACGGGGCATGGGGATGGCCTGGCGCGCCAGAATCGCCCGCTTGTAACCAAACGCGAGTTCCTTGTTGATTTGTTGAACTGTTTCATCCAGATCGGCCCGGGCGCGTCGGCCGACGGCGGAGGGTTTGCCGGTTCCCGAGCGGAGAAGATCCAGCAGGTCGCCGAACATGTGCAGATAGAGCGAGAGCAGTTCCGGGAGTTCGGAAAGCGCGCCGGGATGGCGGTTCAGCAGTTGCAGCGAGAGCAGGAGGTTCTCAGCCGTGAGTAGGGGATTGGCGATCGGCAGTTCATCCATCCACTCCCTCAGCTCATCGGGGGAGGTGATGGTATTGGGGTTTTCCACGTGCGCGATTGTGGGTACCGTCAATTGTAGAGTTGCCATGCCGATTGCTATTTTCTCAGCCAGGTCAGTTGCTCCGGGACATCCAGAGTATAGGGCCAGTTATCCCTCGTTGGCCAATCGTCGGCAACCCGGCAGCGGCTGTGGGACGGAGGAGGCGCATCAGAGAGGCGCGCTCGGGGAATTCTTTCCGGGCGGAGGCGGGAATCGAATATACTGTCCCCCCCTTGAACTTGATGTGTAGGCAGGTGGATTGGATGAGAACGGTACAATTTTGGATCGCGGGTCTTTGTTTCGCGCTGGTGTTGCAGAGCGCGCTTGCGGAGCCGGTCGATTTTTCATTGCCGACGCTCGACGGAAAGCTGGTCAAGCTCTCCGATTATCGCGGCAAGTGGGTGGTGGTCAACTACTGGGCCACCTGGTGTCCGCCCTGCGTGGCCGAGATGCCGGAGCTGGATGCCTTTCACCGCGAGCACAAGGACCAGGACGCTGTGGTGGTCGGGGTCAATCTGGAGCGTATCGGCCTGGAGCGGCTGAGCGAGTTCGTCGAGATGCAGGAGGTCAGCTACCCGATCATGCATTCGGCCTCTTCGTTCAAAACCGCCCTCGGCAGGGTGAAGGTGATGCCCACCACCTACATTGTCTCGCCCCAGGGTGAGCTGGTGGCGCGCGAGGAGGGGATGGTGGACAAGGAGATGCTGGAGGGCTTTTTGAACAGACAGCAGTAGTGGTGTGATAACGCAACACCCGCGCACGACAACCATAACCAAGGCGCGGGCAAAGGAGGAGTGATGAGCATGCGCGAAAGCATGAGCCGATGGGCGTTGTTGTGTTGGCTGGCGCTGGCCTGCGCGGCTGCGCAGGCGGCCGCGCCGCGTGATCCGGGCGAGTATTTTTTCGATCAGAGTCTGGGGGACTTCAGTGAGGAGCTGGCGCTGGCCCGGGAGGAGGGCAAAAGCGCCATCCTGATCATGTTCGAGATGGACGAGTGCCCCTTCTGCCATCGCATGAAGCAGACCGTGCTCAATCAGGTCGAGGTGCAGGCGTACTACCGGAAGCACTTCAAGATCTTCACCGTCGATATCGAGGGCGATGTGGAGATCATCGATTTCCAGGGAAAACCCGTCTCCCAGAAGGACTTCGCCTTTCGTCAGCACCGCGTGCGGGCGACGCCGGTATTCGCGTTCTTCGATCTGGAGGGCAATCCGATCAAGCGGGCGCGCTTCACCGGGGCCGCCAGCGGCACCGAGGAGTTTCTGCTGCTGGGACGCTACGTGGTCGACGGCGCCTATGAGACGACGAGCTTCACCCGCTACAAGCGGGCGCGGCGTGAACAGTGACGGACGGCTGAGTATGCGCGCGCGGTTCGCACGGCTGGCGGGTGCGGGCGTGATCGCCCTGTGCGTGATCGCCCCGGAAACGGCCCTCTCCGCTGATTCGATCCCATTGCCGGAACCCCTCACCCTGGCGGCGGCCCTTGCCCAGGCCGATGCCATGCACCCGGAGCTGGCCCGGCAGCAGGCGCTGCTCGATCGGGCCGGTGCCCACCAGCGGGAGATCGAGGCCCGGGGCGCGGCGCATCTCTCCCTGGAGGCCAACCTCAGGGCGGTCGAGCCCTCCTACAAGGCGACCGATCTCTCCTCCAACGACAGCAGCCTCAGACTGCGGCTGCGCAAACGCCTCTACGACTTCGGGCGCAGCGACGCCCTGGCCTCCGCCGCCGACGCCGACCGCCTGGGGCGGGAGTGGGACTATCTCGACGCCCGCCAGCAGCGTCGGCTGGAGATCATGTCCCGCTTCTTCGACGTGCTGCTGGCCGATCTCCAGTACATGCGCGACAACGAAGTGATGACCATGACCTTCCTGCGTTGGGACAAGGCACGGCAGCGCAACGAACTGGGGCAGCTCTCCGATATCGAGGTGCTGGAGCTGGAGAGCCTGTTTCAGCAGGAGCGCGGCAATGTCGCCCAGACCCGCAATCAGCAACGGGCGGCGCGCGCGCGCCTGGCCAACAGCCTCAACCGCCCGGGGCAGTTGTCATCGGACCTGGTGGCCCCGACTTTGCCGGTGCTGGAGCGCGTCGGCGGGGAGTTGGAGGAGCTGACCGAGGCGGCCCTGGCCGATAATCCGCGGCTCAAGGCCCTGCGCGCCAGGGTCGAGGGCGCCGGGCAGCAGCTCAAGGGGGCCCGGGCGGGGGATGGTCCGGTGATCCACGGCGAGATCGAGGCCGCCGCCTACAACAAGGTGACCGGCACCCGGGATCCCCTGTCGGCCGGGCTGGTATTCGAGCTGCCCCTCTCCAGCGGCGGGGCCGTGGAGGCCGAGGTGGCGCGCAATCGCGCCCTGCTGGCCGAGCGCCGGGCGGAGCTGGCTTTGGCCGAGATGGAGGTGCGCCAGGCGGTACTCGATCTGTGGCTGGAGCTGGATGCCCTGCGGGTGCGGCGCGAGGAGATGATCGCCCTGGGGGGATACCGAGAACTCTATCTGGACCGCAGCCGTGCCCGCTACGAGCTGGAGATCCAGTCCGATCTGGGCGATGCCCAGGCGCGCCTGGTCGATTACAAGCTGAGAAAGGCCGAGATCGAGTTTGCCACCAGTCTGGCGTGGGCGCGTCTCGACGCCCTCACCGGCCGTCTGATCGATCCGGTTGCAACCGGCATGCACGAGGAGCAGAGATGAGAGTCAGCGCAATCCTGATGGCGGGGCTGTTGGGCACCGCTTCCGCAATGGCCGAGACAATGGATGGCGTGCTCGGGTGGGCCGGGGCCGTGGAGATGGGGGTGCCGGTCTCCGGGGTCATCACCGAAGTGGCGGTACGCCCCGGCCAGCAGGTCCGCGCCGGTGACCGGCTGTTGTCCCTGGACTCCACGGAGTTCGAGGCGCAACTGGCCAGCGCCCGCGCCACCGAGAACGAGGCGCGGCACGACAAGGCCGAGGCGGAGCGTGAGCTGGCACGGGCCATGGAGCTGTACGACCGCACCGTGCTTTCGGACCACGACCGGCAGATCGCCGAGATTGGCGCGGCCCGGGCCGGTGCCGCATGGCACCGGGCCAGGGCGACACTGACCGGGGCCGAGCAGGCGCTGCGCTACAGTCGCCTGGAGGCGCCGTTCAACGGGATCGTCCTGGATGTGCTGGCGCGCCCCGGAGAGGTGGTGGTCAGTCAGCTGCGTGTTGCGCCGCTGTTGCGGCTCGCCCCCTCCGAGCGGATGACGGTGCGCGCCCTGGCCACTCCCCAGCAGCTTGGCGCCCTGCGTCTGGGCCAGTCCGTGGAGGTGGGCGTCGGCGGCCGCTGGCTGCCCGCGACCATCAGCGCCCTGGGGCTGGAGCCGCTGCCCGACACTCCCGCGCCGCGCCATACCGTCGAGGCCACCTTCGAGCGCGGTGATCAACTGCCACTCCTGGTGGGCGGTGCCGCCGCCATCCGCTATCCATAGCGCGCGCCGACGTCTCTTATGTGCTGTCCTGTTGCCCATCAGCGTGGTATTTTTGTTCCATCGTAGGCGGTGTCGAGGAGCCGGGGGATGACAGTATGTATGCGCTATCTGGTATCAGGGAAGGTCCAGGGGGTCTTCTACCGTGCATCGGCCCGGCATCAGGCGCTGTCGCTCGGCATCAACGGCTATGCCAAAAACCTCGCGGACGGTCGTGTCGAGGTGCTCGCCTGCGGTGAGCGCGACGCCTTGGCGCGGCTCCACGCCTGGCTGCTCAAGGGCCCTCCCGCCTCCCGGGTGAGCGGGGTCAGCACGGAGCCCGTGGACGACTACGCCCCGAGCGGGTTCACCACCGGCTGATCCCCGGTTCTCCGGCCACTTTCCGACACTGCCCCGATGGATGACAAAGCACACCCCGAACAGCGGCTTGATCTGCGGCAGCTGATCGACTGGCTGATCGCGGACGGCCTGATCGAAACCGCCGAGATCGAGGGGCTGAAGCGCCTCGCCCTGCTGCACGCGAGCAGCCGGGAGCGCGACCTCCACCCCCTGGTCTGGATCGCCGAACGGCACCTCAACTCATCCCTGCCGCCACACGCCGAACTCGGCCTGGAGACGCTGACCCAGTGGCTCGCCCAGCGTGCGGGTCTCCCCTACCGGCGCATCGATCCCCTCAATATCGACGTGGACGCCGTTACCGAGGTGGTGCCCAAGGCGTATGCCGCGCGCTACCGCATCCTGCCCCTGGCGGTGACCGATCAGGAGGTGGAGTTCGCCACCGCCGAGCCCTACGAGCGCGAGTGGGAGGCCGATCTGGGCCATGTCCTGCGCCGCGGCATCCGGCGGGTGATTGCCAATCCCCAGGATATCCTCCGCTACCAGGATGAGTTCTTTGGTCTCACCAGCTCCCTGCGTCGGGCCCGCAAGGGTGAGGGGATGGAGCCGGTGGCGGGGATCGGCAACGTCGAGGCCCTGGTGCAACTGGGCCGTTCCGGCAAGCTCGACGCCAACGACAGCCACATCGTCAGCATCGTCGACTGGTTGTTGCAGTACGCCTTCGATCAGCGCGCCAGCGACATCCATATCGAGCCGCGGCGCGACAACGGCAACATCCGTTTCCGCATCGACGGCAGCCTGCACACCGTCTACGAGATGCCGACCCCGATCCTGGGGGCGGTGGTCGCCCGCATCAAGGCCCTGGGGCGGATGGACGTGGTGGACAAGCGCCGTCCCCAGGATGGGCGGGTCAAGAGCAAGACCCCGGCCGGCCAGGAGGTGGAGCTGCGCCTCTCGACCATGCCCACCGCCTTCGGTGAAAAACTGGTGATGCGCATATTCGATCCCCAGATCGTGGTGCGCGGCCTCGCCGAGCTGGGCTTTTCGTCTTCCGACGCACGGCAGTGGCGGGAGATGACCGCCCAGACCCACGGCATCATCCTGGTCACCGGCCCCACCGGCTCGGGCAAGACCACCACCCTCTACTCGACCCTGAAGAGCCTGGCCCGGCCCGAGATCAACATCTGCACCATCGAGGACCCGATCGAGATGATCGAGCCGGCCTTCAATCAGATGCAGGTCAACCAGGCCACCGGGGTCGATTTTGCTGTCGGCGTCAAGACCCTGCTGCGCCAGGACCCCGATATCATCATGGTCGGCGAGATCCGCGACCTGCAGACCGCGGGCATGGCGGTGCAGGCGGCCCTCACCGGCCACCTGGTGCTCTCCACCCTGCACACCAACGACGCCGCCTCGGCGGTGACGCGGCTGCTCGACATCGGGGTCCCCGCCTACCTGATCAACGCCACCCTGCTGGGGGTGGTGGCCCAGCGTCTGGCGCGTACCCTCTGCCCGCATTGCAAGCAGCCCCAGGCGGTCGATGCCGACGCCTGGCAGGCCATGGTGGCCCCCTGGTCGGTGGCGCCGCCGGAGCAGGTGATGGCTGCGTCGGGTTGTCTGGAGTGCCGCAAGACCGGTTATCTGGGGCGTGCCGGTCTCTACGAGATCCTGCGCTTTACCCCGGATCTGCGCAAACTGATCGGATCCGATACCAGCCTGGACGCGATTCGCCGGCAGGGGTACCGGCAGGGCACGCGGAGTCTGCGCATCAGCGGCGCGGCCAAGGTTCGGCAGGGGCTGATCACCATCGAAGAGGTGATGCGGGTGACCCCGGCGCCGGGGGAGATCTGACTCAGGTCAGCAGCTTCAGGGCGAGCAGTACGAACAGCACCCCCGTCAGGCGGTTGAGCAGCCGCTCGATGCCGGGCGACTGGCGCAGGCGACGCCCTATGCCCCCGGCCAGCAGGCTGACGGCGCCGAACACCACCAGGGCGGCGACAATGAACAGGGCCCCGAGCAGCAGCAGTTGCGGGGCCAGGGGGCCGTTGGCCGGGTCGGCGAACTGGGGCAGGAAGGCGATGAAGAAGAGCGACACCTTCGGATTGCCCAGGTTCATCAGGATCCCCCGGCGGTAGAGCCGGGCCCCGCTCAGGGCCTCTCCGCCCGGCGCCGCCGCATGGCCGCCGGCACGGAACGCAAGCCATGCCAGATAGAGCAGGTAGGCGGCCCCCGCCGATTTGAGCAGGGTGAAGGCGAGGGGGGAGCGCTGGAGCAGGGCGGCGACCCCCAGGGCCACGGCGCTGGTGTGTACCAGCAGACCGGTGCACAGCCCGAGGGTGATCAGTACCCCGGCCCGCGCCCCATGGGTCATCGACCGCTAACCGCCATGGAGAGCGAGCGAGGCGGTTAACATAGGCATGGCGCGGTTGTATGGCCGCAGTTACGATAGGGGTGACGTAGAACATACAAATAACGCTCGACGCCGTAGAGTCATTGTGGTCATCATGGAGTTGCGCACGAGCAGCTTTGCTGCAATGTGCAGGACAGTCGTGATGAGTCGGGGTAACGGCTGTCGCGTTGAGTCGATTTTGGGACTGGGATGTCCAATACGAGTGCGCACTCTTGTACCAGCACGCCCCCCCGCCCAGCGAAGAACCGCCGCCGCAGGTCCGGGATGATCCACCAGCACCGGTGGGCCGGCGGGATGATCCGCCAATGACCGCTGCCGAGGGCGGAGGCGAAGCCGCTGATGCCCTGTCCATGCCAGCCGCTGCCCTGGTACCAGCGCGGTTGGTAGCCGCCCGCCGGTGTGCAGCAGGCTGCTGAAACGCTCGCCCCAGCGCTGCTCCAGGTCCAGGGCGATGGCGTAGGGGAGGTAGCGCTCGAACAGCTGCGGCGTTCGCTCCGGTGGGTGCTTGAAGTCGAGCTCCTCCTGTTCCGCCACCGACAGGTAGAGGGCGAAGCCCTCCACCTGGTCCAGCAACCGGCGCCCGATCAGGGTGGGAGCCTTCATCCATTGGTAGAATGCGATGTTGACACCGGTCAACAGCAGCAGTCCCAGGGTGAGCGGGGCCGAACCCTCGCTGAACAGGACGCCGATGCCGAGTACCTCACCGGCGAGAAACGGCAGGGTAAACAGGGTCTGGAGCAGGGCCCTGCCATGACGGCCGGTACCCCGGGACGCACTTCGCCAACTGTTGGCGGCGCTCCTGAGCAGGGTAAACACGCCGATACTCCAAAAGCCCAGCCAGACACTCATCAGACCGGCGGTCTCGCGCCGCGCCTCCGGCAGGCTCAGCACGCCCAGCAGCATCACCCCGGCCGAGAGCAGCAGGCCGGGGACCAGGTAGCCCCGGTTGGTGTCGAAATAGCGCTTCTCGTAGTCGGCGGAGAGGGAGCGACGGTGCGCCTTGAGCGCCCGGCCCAGGCGGTCGTGGTTCGCCTGGCGCAGCTCGATGCGCCGCGTGCCGTCGCCGAGCAGGGCGCTGGCGATAGCCCCCTCGCCGGCCGCCAGTCGGGGGGTGGCGCCGCTCTTCTCCAGGGTGAATTGTCCGTCGTCCGATTCTTGGATGCCGAGGTAGCCCTTGACCGCCATGTTGACCAGGGCGGCGCTGAACGCCTTTTGGTCGTAACCCATGTTGCGCACGAAGCGCATCGAGGCCGGTGAGTGGTCGGCGGGTGGCTGGTAGCGGGGGATGATCACGCCCGCCGCCGGGTCGCGTCCGGCCCGCCGCCAGGCGAAGGTGTAGTAAACGAGCAGCAGCAACAGCCCGGCCAGGGTGATCGCGCCGTCGCGGTTGTCGTCGAGGAGCCACCCCAGCCGTTCGCCGCGTCCCGGCTCCCGGACATACCCCTTGGGCCAGGTGGCGACCAGGGTCAGCCCCTCGCCGGGCCCCAGGGGCCGGGTGGTCTCGAAACGGGCGCGGCCCTCGCTGTCGACCCAGGCCCGGTAATCCTCTCCCCGGGCGCCCCGGAGGCCGGTGTAGCCCTCCACCCGTATCCGGTTGATGGGGATCCCGCGGGGCAGTGTGACGCGCGCCTCGGCCTGCTCGATGGGAAAGCCCCAGCCGTTGCCGGTGACATTCCAGTAGAGTTCGTCGTGATCGGTGAAAAAGCCGAGCTGGCGGTCGGTCAGGTAACGGATGGTGTAGGTGTACTCCCCCCGCTCCAGCCGCCGCTGCTCCTCCCCCGCATAGATGCGGATGCCGTTGTCCAGGCGCCGGGTGTGGTGCGGCTCGGGGTGGCCGTCGCGCGCCACCTCCAGCAGCTCGAAGCCCACCCGGTAGCGGTTGCCGAGGGGGTCCCGGTAGTCGGTGGGGAAATCACGGAAGATGCCACGGAGGATCTGGGCGCCCTCGGCGCGTACCCGGATGGTCTCTTCCACCCGCATGGCGCCATCGTCCAGGACCTCGATATCGCTGCGGTAGGCGAGGATTCGTTCATCGGCCAGTAGCGGGGCTGACGGCGGCAGCCAACCCGCCAGCAGCAGGAGCAGGGCCGCCAGTACGCCGCGCATCAGGCCGCCCCCCTGAGCGCCGGTTCGACCTCGAAGAACTCCGCCGGGTGAAAGCCGAAGGGGCGGGCGACCAGCAGGTCGGGGAAGGAGTCGATACGGACATTGAGGTTGCGCACCGCCCCGTTATAAAAGCGCCGGGCGAACTGGATCTGATCCTCCACCTCGCTCAGTTGCCGCAGTAGTTCCAGGTACTGGGTGCTGGCGCGCAGTTCGGGATAGGCCTCGGCCACCGCGATCAGCGCGTGCAGGCGTGAGCCGATCGCCTGTTCCAGGGGGGCGAGCTGGCGCGGTTGGGTGCTCTGCTCGGCGGTGCCGCGCAGACGGGTGATCTCGTCCAGGGTGGTGCGTTCATAGTGGGCGTATGCGTTGACCGCGTCCACCAGCTTGGGGAGCAGGTCGCGGCGGCGCCGGAGTTGAACGTCGATGTCGCTCCATGCCTGGAGTACGCGGTTCTTATCGCTTACCAGCCGGTTGTAGATGACGATGCCCCAGACCAGGAGCAGCGCCAGGGGTGGGAGAATGAATTCCATTGTGAGCCGTTCCGCCGCATGCGCTGGTCAAATCCGAATAACACCCGCCCGTGTCCCGGGCTTGGGCACCCTTGCATCCGATTCGCCATGTTACCTGAATTTGAGCTTGAACCCGGCTTTTTTCAGGTGCTTCGTCTCCTGTTTCAGCTCCATGCTGGGCAGGGGCTGGGCCTCCAGCCAGCCTTCGGGGAAGACCAGCTCGACCTGATTGCCGTTGACCGCGATCAGGGCATCGGGGCGCAGGGTGGCGGAGCGTCCGCGGTGCAGCAGCACCGCCAGACGCAACAGCACGCACAGTTGCAGGGCGCACTGAACCGAGCCATCGGGCAGGCTGTTGAACAGCTCCAGGGGGATCTTGCGGCGGTGGCCGCGGATCAGCGCCCCCAGCACCTGCTGCTCCTGGAGGGTGAAACCGGCCATGTCCGAATGGGTGATCAGGTAGGCGCCGTGCTTCTGGTGTTGGCTGTGGGCCACGGTGAGGCCGATCTCATGCAGCCGCGCCGCCCAGGCGAGGATCGAGGAATACTCCCGCCCGATCAGATCCCAGCTCCCCGCCACCTGGGCGAAGAGCATGCGGGCGGTCGCCTCCACCCGAGATGCGTGCTCGGTGTCGACGTCGTAGCGCTGGCCCAGGGCGCGCACCGTGTTGTCACGTACATCCTCATGGTGCACACGCCCCAGCATCTCGTAGATCAGCCCCTCGCGCAGGGCCAGGTCCGAGACCTGCATCTGCTCGATGTTCAGGGCCTTGAATACCGCGCGCAGTACCGCCACGCCACCCGCGAACACGGGGCGGCGCTCGGGGCTGAGGCCGGGCAGGTCGATGGCGTCCACGCGGGCCGCCCCGATCAGTTCGTTGCGCAGCCGCTTCAGCGCCTTGTCGGTGATGCCCTCGCCGGGTGCGGCCCAGCCGCACTCCTGGATCACCGTGCGGATGGCCCGGATGGTGCCGGAGCTGCCGACCGCCAACTGCCAGCCGGCGTCGCGGTACTCGCTCTTGACCGGGCGGATCTCCAGGGCGCCGCGCAACTCCGCCTGCTTCATCGTCTGTTCGCTGATCACTCCGTCGGGGAAGTGCCTGCGGCTGGCGCTCACACACCCCATGTTCAGGCTTTCGCGATTCCTCGGTGTGAAGCCATCGCCGATGATCAGTTCGGTGCTGCCGCCGCCGATATCCACTACCAGGCGGCGCTCGTTGTCGGTGGCGAAGCCATGGGCCACCCCCAGATAGACCAGGCGCGCCTCTTCCCGTCCCGCGATCACCTCGATGGGGTGCCCGAGGGCCTGCTCGGCGCGCTTGATGAAATCCGAAGAGCGGCGTACCTGGCGCAGGGTGTTGGTGCCGACCGCCCGCACGCTGCCCGGGGGCAGGGTGCTGACACGCTGGCCGAAGCGCTCCAGGCAGGCCAGGGCGCGCTCCTGCGCCTCAGGGGTCAGGTTGCGCTCCTTGTCCAGGCCGCCGCCCAGGCGCACCATCTCCCGGAGTTTGTCCACCACCTGGAAATTGCCGTCGCTGATCCGCGCGACGATCATGTGAAAGCTGTTGGAGCCGAGGTCGACGGCGGCGACCGTCTCTGGAAGTTCATCTGGTATGGCGTAGGAGAGCATCGGGTGATTATTCTTTGGCTGTCGGTTGAAGGATGGGGCGGTGCCCTCTATTCCGGTTCACTTACCGGGTGCGTGTGGCCTGGCTTAATAGCCCGAATGTGTAACTATTCAGCTCATTTTGCCATGATTAGCCACATCAGGCTTTATCCAATTCCATGAAGTCTGGATTCTTGCCTTGAAAAAGCAATGCCAATGCTTCTGTGGCTGAGACGCCCTGCTTACGGCAA
>PQCP01000081.1 GCA_003062205.1 Candidatus Sedimenticola endophacoides | reverse complement strand
CAATGTGCGGGACGGAGTCGTGATGAGCGCAGGACGGTCGGGGCAGTAACGGCTGTCGCGTTGGCGAGTCGATTTTGGGGACTGGGATGTCCCAAAATCTTTCACGAGGTAGCGACACTCTTGTCTGGTGCCGCCCCAGGGGGTGAAACTGACCCCGCGCCACTACGCCTACCTGAAGATATCGGAGGGGTGCAACCACCGTTGCAGCTTCTGCATCATCCCGCAGCTGCGTGGCGGCTTGGTGAGTAGGCCCATCGGTGAGGTGGTGCGCGAGGCGGAGCAGCTGGTCGAGGCGGGGGTGCGTGAGCTGTTGGTGGTCTCCCAGGACACCAGTGCCTATGGCCTGGATATCAAATACCGTCCCGACCTCATCGGCGGCGACCTGGTCAGCACCCGCCTCAGGGAGTTGTGCCAGGAGCTGGGAGAGCTGGAGGCGTGGATACGTCTCATGTACGTCTATCCCTACCCCAGTGTGGATGAGCTGATACCGCTGATGGCCGAAGGGCACATTCTGCCCTATCTGGACATGCCGCTACAGCATGGGAGCGGGGCGGTGCTGCGGGCGATGCGGCGTCCGGCGGCGGCGGAGCGGGTACTTGAGCGCATCGCCGGCTGGCGCCGGGAGTGCCCCGATCTGACCCTGCGCAGCACCTTTATCGTCGGGTTTCCCGGGGAGAGCGAGGCGCAGTTCGAGGAGTTGCTCGATTTCCTGCGCGAGGCGCGGCTCGACCGGGTCGGCGCCTTTGCCTATTCGGCGGTGGAGGGGGCGCCGGCCAACCAGCTTCCCGGCCAGTTGCCGGAAGAGGTGAAGCGGCAACGCCTTGCCCGCTTCATGGAGGTGCAGGCCCAGATCAGCGCCCGCAAACTGCAAGAGAAAGTGGGACGGGAGCTGGTGGTGCTGATCGACGAGGTGGAGGAGCAGGGGCTGGTCGCGCGCAGCGCCGCCGATGCCCCGGAGATCGACGGCCGCGTCCTGGTCGATGGGGACTGGGATCTGGAGCCGGGTGATTTCATCCGGGTGCGGGTCAGCGGAGCCGATGCGCACGACCTGTACGCCCTGCCGCTGGACACGGAAGCGTGATCCGGCGGCATGACAGGGCAGCGATCCTCCGCTTCCCTGTCTGCGAAGCGGGTCAGAAGGCGGAACCGCTGGGGCGGCCCAGCTTCTTCAGGATGATGGCCAGGGGGCAGAAGCCGGTGAAGGCCGATTGCAGCAGGTTGGCGCCGACGAAGGCGGTGAACCAGAGCCAGTTGATGTTGTGGTACTGGGAGAGCAGCAGGCTCAGCAGGATGAACAGGCCGGCAAAGGCGATAACGAGACGGTCGACGGTCATGATGTGGATCTCCGGATAGGGTGTGGCGGTATGCCGATTTGGCCGCCCGTGCGGCCCGGGCGATATATTAGCATGACCTTATGCACGTTCAATATACAATAACCAACCAATTTTATATGAAAAGGCGTTATTTTCATGAATGAGTCACCACAGGCCATCCAAACCGAGGCGGATCACCGCGCGCTGATCGAGGGTCTTCTGCGGCATCTGCAAGATGCGGGGGAGCAGGAGCTGATCACCACTCACATCTCCAGCGTGATCCTTGCCGGGGAGTACGCCTACAAGATCAAAAAGCCCCTCGACCTGGGTTTTCTCGACTTCTCCACCCTGGAGCGGCGCCGTTTCTGCTGTGAGGAGGAGCTGCGTCTCAATGCCCGCCTGGCCCCGGGGATCTACCTCGGTGTGTTGCCGATCACCGGCACCCTCCGGCAGCCTGTGCTGGGGGGGGATGGTGAACCCCTGGAGTATGTGGTGCGCATGCGCAGGTTCGATCAGCGGGGAGTGTTGTCGAACCGCCTCGATCTGCTCGACCCCGCAGTGATCGATACCATTGCCCGGCGGGTGGCCCGTTTTCACGGGGAGATCGCCCAGGCCCCCGCCGCCAGCGAGTATGGCGAGCCGGCCCATCTGGCGCAGCCGATGTGGGACAACTTTACCCACATCCGGCAGTTGGTGGACGATGCGGAGGTAACCCCGCGCCTGGAGGCGCTGGAGCACTGGACGCGCCAGCGCTACCAGGCGCTGGGCGAGCTGCTGCCCCGGCGCAAGCGCGACGGTTATATCCGCGAATGCCATGGCGATCTCCATCTCGGCAACATCGCCCTGGTCGGGGCGGGTCCGCTGATCTTCGACGGGATCGAATTCAACCCCGGGCTGCGCTGGATCGATACCATGAGCGAGCTGGCCTTCCTGCTGATGGATCTTCAGGAAAAGGGGCGACCGGAGCTGGCGACCCGGGCCCTCAACAGCTATCTTGCGGAGACCGGGGATTACGAGGGGGTGGCGCTGTTGCGCTTCTATCAGGTCTATCGGGCCATGGTACGTGCCAAGGTGGCCGCGATCATGGCCTCCCAGGCGGTGCCTCCCGCCAAGCCGGACTACACCGCTTTCCGCGCCTATCTCGCACTCGCCGAGGGCTACATGCGGGACGCGTCTCCCTGCCTGATGCTGACCCGGGGTCCCTCGGGCTCGGGCAAAAGCACCAAGGCGCGGGATCTGCTGGGCAGGGTCCCGGCCATCTGGCTGCGCTCGGACGTGGAGCGCAAGCGCCTGGCCGGGTTGCGGGCCCGTGACAGCAGCGGTTCGGCGCTGGACGGTGGAATCTATAGCGCAGAGTTCACCCGGCGCACCTACGCGCATCTGCACGCCCTTGCCGGTGAGGTGCTAGCAGCGGGTTACGCGGTGCTGGTGGATGCCACCTTTCTCGATCGTGCCCAGCGTGAACCCTTCTACGGGCTCGCCGAAGAGCTGGGCTGCCCGGTGCTGGTGCTGGATCTACAGGTTCCGGAGGCGCTGTTGCGGGAACGGGTCGAACGACGCGCCGCCCGTGGCGGCGACGTCTCCGAGGCGGGGCTTGAGGTGCTGGAGCGGCAGTTGGCCGGCTATCGGCCCCTGGATGACGATGAGCGCGAACACACCCTCGTCCTGATCCCGGATGACGCGACCTGGGTGGGGCGGGTCGCAGAGCGCTGCGGCTAGGGGGCGGGCGCCTCAGGCGCCGTCGTCCTCCTTCCGGGAGGTCTTGTCCTGGGCCAGCTGGGAGCGCTTGTCGCTGGCGTTCTCGATCCAGCGGCGCAGGCGTCCGGCGTCGCCAAGCGGGGTCAGCTTGCCGTAGGCGTTGAGGAAGATCATGGTCAGCGCCTCGCCGTCGATCTTCGCCCGCATCACCAGGCAGCGTCCCGCCTCGTTGATATAACCGGTCTTGCTCAGCCCGATCTGCCAGCTGCTGCGCTTGAGCAGGCGGTTGGTGTTGCCGTAAACCAGGGGGCCTAGCCGCTTGTAGGGCCTGACCGTCGCCTTGGTGCTGGTGGTGAAATTACGGATTAAAGGCTGTTGGTAGGCGGCGCCGGCCAGTCGGGCGAGATCGCGGGCGCTGGCGATGTTGCCTGCGTCCAGGCCGGTCGCATCGACGAAACGGCTCGCCGTCATGCCCAACTCGGCGGCCTTCTCATTCATCGCCGCGACAAAGGCCCCGGCGCCACCCGGGAAGGTGCGCGCCAGGGCGCTGGCGGCACGGTTTTCGGATGACATCAGGGCCAGCAGCAGCAACTCCCGGCGCGGAAGGGTGGCGCCGTAGCGCAGACGTGAACCGGTGAGCCGCAGCAGGTCGCGGTCCGCCTTGGTGATCTTGATCCGTTCCTCCATGTCCACCCCCGAATCGAGGATCACCAGGGCGGTCATCAGCTTGGTAATGGAGGCGATGGGTACCGGGACGTCGGCCTCCTTCGCGTAGACCAGATCGCCGCCGCTGTCGGTGATCAGGGCGTTCTTGGAGCGCAGTTTCAGGCTCTTGGGGTCGAGGTGGCGCCACTGCTCGGCCACCCCGGGAGGGGTGGCGAGTGCTGCGGCCGGTAGTATCAACGCCAGGAGCAGCAGGCCGGTGGTGATTTCAGACAGCTTCATGGACTCGCATCATGGAATAAAACGGCCCGCCGGGCAATGGGATCGGTCAATTGCACTCATCCAGCAACTCGGTGTCCTGGTGGTAATAGGCGGGGCTACAGCAGCAGAGGATGACCAGCGCCTCCGATCCGCTGTTGTGCAACTGGTGTGGGGTGCCGGGGGGGGATCAGGATGGTGTCTCCGGGGGCGATGGAAAAGCGCCTGTCGCCCAGGCGCATCTCCCCCGCACCCCTGAGTACATAGTACACCTCTTCGCTTTGATGATGACGGTGGAGGTGAGTGGTCACTCCTGGTTCAACGCTTGCCTCGGCGATGCTCTGATTGAGTATCGGGTCCCGCGAGGGGTGCAGGAGTTCACGGATCACAGAGCCGTCGCGTGTGATATAGCTGTCGATCTGCCCGCTTCGGCGTTTCATGTTGGCACCCGCGAAGCCGCTTCTACGATCACCTCCGGTCCGGCCCCCGGGCGGTGCGCGTGCTCACTGATGTGACGGCGCCACGCCCTGGCCCCGGGTTGGCCCTGAAACAACCCCAGGATATGCCGGGTGATACGCCCGAGGGGGGTGCCGGAGGCCAACTCACGCTCTACGTAGGGGATCAGGCGCTCAATGATCTGGTGGCGGTTGGTCCCGCCCTGGTCGTCGCCGAAGAACTCCCGGTCCGCCCCGGCCAGCAGCCAGGGGTGGTGGTAGGCGGCGCGACCGATCATCACTCCGTCGACCACCGGCAGCTGCGAGCGGGCCTGCTCCAGGGAGGTGATGCCGCCGTTGATGATGATCTCCAGAGCGGGAAAGTCGCGTTTGAGTCGATGCACCGTCTCATAGCGGAGAGGAGGGATGTGGCGGTTCTCCTTGGGGCTGAGGCCGGTCAGCCACGCCTTGCGGGCATGCACGATAAAGGTCCGGGTCCCCGCCTGAGCCACGCGGCCGACGAAATCGCACAGCTCGCCGTAGCTGTCGCGGTCGTCGATGCCGATGCGGTGCTTGACCGTGACCTCGATCCCGACCGCGTCCCGCATCGCCGCCACGCAGTCGGCGACCAGGGCGGGGGTGGCCATCAGGCAGGCCCCGAAGCGCCCCGACTGCACCTTGTCCGAAGGGCAGCCGACGTTCAGATTGATCTCGTCGTAGCCCCACGCCTGCCCCAGCCTGGCGCAGGCGGCGAGTTCAACCGGTTCGCTGCCCCCCAACTGCAAGGCAAGGGGGTGCTCCGCCGGATCGAAGTCCAGAAAGCGCGCCCGGTCGCCGTGGAGGAGCGCACCAGTGGTGACCATTTCGGTATACAGCAGGGCGTGCCGGGTGATCAGCCGCAGGAAAAACCGGCAGTGGCGATCGGTCCAGTCCAGCATAGGGGCAATGGATAGTCGCCTATCTATGGTTTTTCTTGCTAAGTCTTTGTTACATACTGTTAAATCAGTCATTTGTGGCGGTTTCTAGTATGTGTGTGTTTGCTAAAAATTGGCTTAAATTTGCGTATTTTTGATAAATAGTTGCTACAAAAGTGCTACAAAAATATTTCTTGTAGCACTTTTCGGAGATTCCATGGCCACCATCAGCAGCAGAAAGGGAAAAACCGGTCTTAGCCCGAATGTTTCATAAACCATTAGGTGACCACAAATACCGTACAACCAGACTAGGGTATTAGCCGAGAACTAGGCAGGCCGGTAACTGTTAGCGGGGCGACGATCATTTTTTCGGGGTTG
>PQCP01000082.1 GCA_003062205.1 Candidatus Sedimenticola endophacoides | reverse complement strand
GACGCTACAACCCCGAAAAAATGATCGTCGCCCCGCTAACAGTTACCGGCCTGCCTAGTTCTCGGCTAATACCCTAGTCTGGTTGTACGGTATTTGTGGTCACCTAATGGTTTATGAAACATTCGGGATAGATCAAGCCGTATGGACCCATAAGTTCTGCTGCGGTTGCGGTGCGCCGGGCCGAACATTAGAATCGGTTAAATTTTTTATATTCTTTTTGCGGCTTTAATCAAAGGGTTATTGACGATGCAAGACCCAACAGCCCGTTCCGATGGTGATATCGGACGTGTCGAGACCAAACAGACCACCTGCTACATGTGCGCCTGCCGCTGCGGTATCCGTGTCACGCTGCGCGACGGGGAGGTGCGTCATATCGAGGGCAACCCGAATCATCCCCTGAACCAGGGGGTGATCTGTGCCAAGGGTGCCTCGGGGATCATGAAGCAGTACTCTCCGGCCCGTCTGACCAAGCCGCTGCTGCGCAAGCCGGGGACGGAGCGCGGCCAGTCCGAATTCGAGGAGATCTCCTGGGATCGGGCCTTCGGGATCATGGAGGAGCGCCTGGGCAAGATCCGCTCGGATGACCCCAAGAAGTTCGCCCTGTTCACCGGACGCGATCAGATGCAGGCGCTGACCGGCATGTTCGCCAAGCAGTTCGGCACACCGAACTACTCCGCCCACGGCGGTTTCTGTTCGGTCAACATGGCCGCCGGGCTGATCTACACCATCGGGGGCTCCTTCTGGGAGTTCGGCGGGCCCGACCTGGAGCGCTCCAAGCTGTTCGTGATGATCGGCACCGCCGAGGATCACCACTCCAATCCGATGAAGATCGCCCTCTCCAAGTTCAAGCGCCGGGGCGGGCGTTTTATCTCCATCAATCCGATCCGCACCGGCTATTCGGCGATCGCCGACGAGTGGGTGCCGATCCGCCCGGGCACCGACGGCGCCCTGCTGCTCGCCTTCATCCACGAGCTGATCAAGACCGGTCTCTACGACCGCGATTTCCTGATCAAGTACACCAACTCCGCCGAGCTGGTGATCGATGACCCCGCGCGGCCCGACCACGGTCTGTTCCGGCGTTTCGAGACCCATGTGGAAGAGGGGTGTTTCGATCCCGAGAACAAGCTGTGGTGGGACCGCGAGCTCAACCGTGAGATATCGACCCAGACCCCGGGCACCAATCCCCGGCTGCTCGGCGATTTCAAGCTGGAGGACGGCACCCCCGTCAAGCCCGCCTTCCAACTGCTCAAGGAGCGGGTCGAGAAATTCACCCCGGAGTGGGCCGAGGGCATCACCGGGATACCGGCCGCGACCATCCGCCGCATCGCCCACGAGATGGGGGTGACCGCGCGCGACCAGAAGATCGAGCTGCCCATCGCCTGGACCGACTGCTGGGAGGAGGAGCACAACTCGGTGGTCGGCAACCCGGTTTCGTTTCACGCCATGCGCGGCCTGGCCTCCCACTCCAACGGTTTTCAGACCATCCGTGCCCTGGGTATCCTGATGACCATCCTCGGCACCATCGACCGCCCCGGCGGTTTTCGCCACCGCGCCCCCTTCCCGAGGCCGATTCCGCCCTGCCCGAAGCCGCCGAACGGACCCCAGGGCGTACAGCCCGACACCCCCCTCGACGGGATGCCCCTGGGTTGGCCGTCGAAGCCGGAGGATCTGTTCGTCGATGAGCAGGGCGAGGCGGTGCGCCTGGACAAGGCCTTCTCCTGGGAGTATCCGCTGTCGGTCCACGGCCTGATGCACAACGCCATCACCAACGCTTGGCGCGGCGACCCCTACAGGATCGACACCCTGCTGCTGTTCATGGCCAACATGGCCTGGAACAGCTCCATGAACACCAAGGGCGTGCGCGAGATGCTGGTCGACAAGGACGACAACGGCGAGTACAAGATCCCGTTCCTGATCGTCTGCGACGCCTTCTCATCGGAGACCGTGGCCTTCGCCGACCTGGTGCTGCCCGACACCACCTATCTGGAGCGCCACGACGCCCTCTCCATGCTCGACCGCCCGATCTCCGAGTTCGAGGGGCCGGTGGATTCGGTGCGCATCCCGGTGCTGCCCCCCAAGGGGCAGTGCAAGCCGTTCCAGGAGGTGCTGATCGAGATGGGCACCCGTCTCGGCCTGCCCGCATTCGTCAACACCGACGGCACGCGCAAGTACCGCGACTACCCCGACTTCATCACCAACTACGAGACCACCCCCGGTTCCGGCATCGGCTTTCTCGCCGGCTGGCGCGGCAAGAGCGGTGAGAAGTTCCTCAAGGGCGAGCCCAACTCCCGTCAGTGGGAGATGTACAAGGAGAACGACTGCGTCTACCACTACCACCTGCCGAAGTCCTACCAGTACATGCGCAATTGGAACAAGGGCTACCTGCAGTGGGCGCGCGCCCACGGCATGACCCGTTACGCCGAGCCGATCACCATCCACCTCTACTCCGAGGTGTTGCAGAAGTTCCGTCTCGCCGCCCAGGGCAAGGGTAAGGGACGCAAGCCGCCGGAGCGCCTGCGCAAACGCATCGAGACCCACTTCGATCCGCTGCCGTTCTACAGCGAGCCGCTGCTCTCGCGCATGGTCGACAGCCACGAGTATCCGCTGATGGCCCTGACCCAGCGGCCGATGGCGATGTACCACTCGTGGGACAGCCAGAACGCCTGGCTGCGCCAGATCCACACCCACAACTACATGTTCGTCAACACCCGCACCGCCCAGGCCCAGGGCATCGAGGACGGCGACTGGATGTGGGCCGAATCGCCGACCGGCAAGGTGCGCTGCATGTGCCGGCACTCCGAGGCGGTGGAGCCCGGCACCATCTGGACCTGGAACGCCATCGGCAAGGCCTCCGGCGCCTGGGGGCTGTCGCCCAACGCCAACGAGTCCCAGAAGGGTTTTTTGCTCAACCACCTGATCCCGGAGGAGCTGCCGCCGTGCGAGGCGGGGCCGCACATGTCCAACTCCGACCCGGTCACCGGCCAGGCCGCCTGGTTCGACGTGCGGGTGAAGATCTACAAGGCAGAGCCCGGCGAGCCGGAGCAGACCTGGCCCCAGTTCCCGGCCCAGCGGACCCTGCCCGGACAGCAGCGGCGCACTGGCCGGTGGCAGGCCTATTTCGCGGGCGTGTTCCGCAAGAAGGCGGGTCTCGGCGGGAAATAGCGCGGCGGGCGCCGCGCGGCGGTTCCCCCGGGGCGGCCGAGCGCCGTGCACAGGATATTGAATAGAGAGAACGGTATGTCTCAATTAGCACTAGTCATCGATCTGAACGTCTGCGTGGGCTGCCACGCCTGCGTCACCAGCTGCAAGGAGTGGAACACCTCCGGCTGGGCCGGCCCGATGCCGGATCAGCGCCCCTACGGGGAGGACCCGACAGGGACCTTCTTCAACCGGGTGCAGACCTACGAGATCGGCACCTTCCCCAACACCGAGACCCTGCACTTCCCCAAGTCCTGCCTGCACTGCGAGGAGCCGCCCTGCGTTCCGGTCTGTCCCACCGGGGCGAGCTACAAGCGTGAGGACAACGGCGTGGTGCTGGTCGATTACGACAAGTGTATCGGCTGCAAATACTGTAGTTGGGCCTGCCCCTACGGGGTGCGCGAGTTCGATGATAAGAATCGGGTGATGAAGAAGTGCACCCTCTGCATCGACCGCATTACCGACCTGTCGCTGCCCGAGAGCGAGCGCAAGCCCGCCTGCGTGCTGGCCTGCCCGGCCAGCGCCCGGCTGTTCGGCGACGTGCACGACCCCGGCTCCGAGGTCTCCATCGCCATCCGCGAGCAGGGCGGCTATCAGTTGCAGCCGGAGTGGGGCACCCAGCCGTCGAATCACTACCTGCCACGGCGCAAGACGCGCATGCACATCCACGAGGATGAGCTGGTGCGCGCCGACAACCCGCTGCGCGAAGAACTCGAACTCCCATTCGATCAGGGCGAGACCCTCGACGATGTGGCCTGGTAATCAGAGGAGCCCGGACCCATGCATCCCGCGTTTTCAGTTATCTTCCTGACCACCCTGATCGGCGTCGGACAGGGGCTGTTCCTGGCCCTCTACACCGGCCAGGTCTACTCACTGGCCAATCTCCTGCCGGTGCAGGATAGCACCAGCTTTTACGGCATCGGCAGCGCCCTGGCGCTGCTGTTTCTGGTGCTCGGCCTGTTCGCCTCCTTCTTCCACCTGGGGCATCCCGAACGGGCCTGGCGCGCCGCCACCCGCTGGCGCAGCTCCTGGCTGTCGCGCGAGGTGATCGTGCTGCCGGTGTTCATGGGCCTGGTGTTCCTCTACGGGGTGATTCACTATCTGGGATGGACCGCGCC
This sequence comes from Candidatus Sedimenticola endophacoides, assembly GCA_003062205.1. Taxonomy (GTDB): domain Bacteria; phylum Pseudomonadota; class Gammaproteobacteria; order Chromatiales; family Chromatiaceae; genus Sedimenticola_A; species Sedimenticola_A endophacoides. The sequence goes on along the minus strand of PQCP01000082.1, from coordinate 27,921 downwards.
GCTGTTTGTGGTGCAGCAGACCCTGCCGGTGGACGCCACCCTGATCGTCGGCTTCCTGGCCAGCGTCGCGGCCTTCGCCCTGTTTCTCTGCACCGCCATGATCTACGCCAGCCTCAAGTTCCTGCAGCAGTGGCACTCACCGCTGACGGTGCTCAATTACATGCTGCTCGGCACCGCCTCCGGGTTCATGCTGGCCGCCGCCTTCTCCGCCTACACCGGGGTGGACCTGCTCGCCTTCTTCGGCACCTGGGCGGTGATCTTCACCCTGGCCGGATTTCTCACGCGCGGCGCCTCGCTGCTGCGCAACCGCGGCCTGCGCCCGAAGATCACCCTGCGCTCGGCGATCGGCGTGCGCCATCAGCACCTCGGGCAGAAGGCCCAGGGCTTCATGGGGGGCTCGTTCAACACCCGCGAGTTCTTTCACGGCAAGGGGCCGGGCCTGGTGCGGGGGATGCAGTACGCCTTTCTGCTGCTCGCCTTCCCGCTGCCGGTGGCCCTGATCTGGGCCGGTCACCTGGCCAACTCCCCGGAGCTGGCGCTGGTTGCCTTCGCGGTGCAATATCTGGGGCTGGTGGCCGAGCGCTGGCACTTCTTCGCCGAGGCGCGCCACCCGCAGAATCTCTATTACCAATCGATGGCCTGACGGCCTCCGGGGAGGTGTCGCGATGGGCGTGCTGAGGGGATTGCTGGCCGTGGCCGCGCTGTGGGCGCTGACCGGCGTGGCCCGGGCCGATCTGCTGGTGCTGGTGCACGGCTACCTGGGCAGTTCCCACTCCTGGGAGGCGGGCGGCGTGGTGCCGCTGCTGGAACGCCATGGCTGGCGCCGCGCCGGCCTGCTGCGCATCGGCCCCGCGGGGATCGAGCGCCGCCCCGGTCCCGGGGCGGAGGCGGCGAACAAGGTGTACAGTGTCGACCTCCCCTCCACCGCGCCGCTGATGGTGCAGGCCGACCTGCTGGCGGCGCTGCTGCGCGATCTGAAGACGCGTCATCCGGATGAACCCCTGCATCTGGCGGGACACTCGGCGGGCGGTGTTGTGGCGCGCCTGCTGTTGGTGCGCCATCCGCGGATCGGGGTCGCCTCGCTCATTACCATCGCCGCCCCCCATACGGGTACCCTGCGCGCCGTGGAGGCCCTGGACGAGACCGACGGCTCCGGTCCGGTCGGCTGGTTTAGGGACCTGTTTGGCGGCAACCTCTATCAGACGGTGAAACACTCCAGAGGGGTGCTGATCGACCTCACCCCGCCCCATCCTGGAAGTCTCCTGCACTGGCTCAACCTCCAGCCCCATCCCGACATCGCCTACCACTCGATTGTGCGCCCCGGCCCCACCGGCATGGGCGATGAGCTGGTCCCCGCCTTCAGCCAGGATATGAACAGCGTGCCGGCCCTGCGCGGCCGTTCCCGGGTGGTGGTGAGTGACGCCGCCCATGGTCTGGCCCCGGGAGATGCCGTGCTTCTGTTGGGTCTTATTGACAAATCGTCATGGAAACCAAATAGATAAGCTCATAGCATTACGCGACACCCATAACGCAACGGTGGCGGATGTTAGCTATGAAGATGATGAATGCCCTGGTGAAGAAGCACGCCAAGGAGGGGTTGTGGCTGGAGAGGGTCCCGGTCCCGGAGGTCGGAAACAACGACGTCCTGGTCAAGATCCACAAGACGGCGATCTGCGGAACCGACGTCCATATCTATAAATGGGACGAATGGGCCCAGCGCACCATACCGGTGCCGATGACCATCGGCCACGAATTCGCCGGTGAGATCGTCGAGAAGGGCGCCAACGTCGAGGGCGTGGAGATCGGCGATATCGTCTCGGGTGAGGGACATATCGTCTGCGAGCGCTGCCGCAACTGTCTGGCCGGGCGTCGTCACCTCTGCCCCAACACCGTCGGCGTCGGGGTCAACCGCACCGGCTGCTTCGCCGAATACCTGGCGATACCGGCGAAGAACGTCTACCGCCCCAGCCGCCCCATCCCCACCGAGGTGCTCGCCTGTTTCGACCCCTACGGCAATGCGGTGCACACCGCCCTGTCGTTCAATATGGTCGGCGAGGATGTGCTGATCACCGGCGCCGGGCCGATCGGCATCATGGCGGCGATGGTGGCCGATCACTGCGGCGCGCGCAATATCGTCATCACCGATATCAACGACTACCGTCTCGACCTCGCCAGGGAGCTGGTGCCTCGCGCCACCCCGTTCAATGTGCGAATCGAGACCATCACCCGCGACTTCATGCGCGGCTGCGGCATCTTCGAGGGGTTCGACGTGGGGCTGGAGATGTCCGGCTCGCCGCACGCCTTCCGCGACATGCTGTCGATGATGATCAACGGCGGCAGCATCGCCATGCTCGGGATCGTCCCCAACGGCACCGGCATCGACTGGGATCAGGTGGTCTTCAAGGGCCTCAACATCAAGGGCATCTATGGCCGTGAGATCTTCGAGACCTGGTACAAGGGGACCATGATGTACCAGACCGGCCTGCCGCTGGAGAAGATCATCACCCACCGTTTTCACTACAGCGAGTTCCAGGAGGGGTTCGACATCATGTGTTCGGGCGACTCAGGGAAGGTGGTCCTTAACTGGGAAGAGGTCTGATATGAGTTTCAAGAGCGCCCAACAGAGCCTGCGGCACGACCTGCAGGAGATCCGCGACGCCGGCCTGTGGAAGAGCGAGCGGATCATCGCCTCGGATCAGAAAAACGACATCACCCTCGACGACGGGCGCGAGGTGGTCAACATGTGCGCCAACAACTACCTCGGGCTGGCCAACCACCCCGAGGTGATCGCGGCGGCCCGGGAGAGCTTCGACACCTGGGGCTTCGGTCTCTCCTCGGTGCGTTTCATCTGCGGTACCCAGGGGATCCACAAGACGCTGGAGCGCAAGGTGAGCGAGTTTCTCGGCATGGAGGATACCATCCTCTACGCCGCCTGCTTTGATGCCAACACCGGGCTGTTCGAGACCATCCTTGGCGAGCGGGACGCGGTGATCTCCGATGAACTCAACCACGCCTCCATCATCGACGGCGTGCGCCTGTGCAAGGCGGCGCGCTACCGTTACCGCAACAACGACATGGATGACCTGGAGGCAAAACTGCGGGCGGCCCGGGAGGGTGGCGCGCGGCGCGTGCTGATCACCACTGACGGGGTCTTCTCCATGGACGGCACCATCGCCCGGCTGGACCGGATCTGCGACCTGGCCGACCGCTATGACGCCATGGTCCACCACGACGACTGCCACGCCGTCGGCTTCATGGGCAAGCGCGGGCGCGGCGTACACGAATATTGCGGGGTGATGGAGCGGGTGGACATCATTACCGGCACCTTCGGCAAGGCCCTGGGCGGGGCCTCCGGCGGTTACACCTCGGGGCGGCGCGAGATCATCGACCTGCTGCGCCAGCGCTCCCGTCCCTACCTCTTCTCCAACACCCTGGCCCCCTCCATCTGCGCCGCCTCGATCAAGGTGTTGGAGATGCTCACCGAGTCGACCGCCCTGCGCGACCGTCTGGAGGAGAACACCCGCTACTTCCGGCGTGGCCTCAGGGAGGCCGGTTTCGCGGTGGATGACGGCGACCACCCCATCGTGCCGGTGATGCTGGGCGATGCCCGGCTGGCCCAGGAGATGTCGGCGCGGCTGCTGGAGCGCGGCATCTACGCCATCGGCTTCTTCTTCCCGGTGGTGCCCAAGGGCAAGGCGCGCATTCGTACCCAGATATCCGCCGCCCACACCCGGGAGGACCTCGACAAGGCGATTCGCGCCTTCGCCGAGACCTATGCCGAACTGCGCAGCGCGGGCGGTTGATCAGGGGGCACCCCCCTCTGCTGGTGGTGCGCCTGGCTGATCGCTTGCGCTTCGACAGGGTTTCTCTTGTTCAGCGTCTGAACAGGGCGCTCAGCGGCTAGCCAGCCGCCGCTCTCCGGTGGCCTGCGCCGCCTCCGCCTCGCGAGTGCGCCGGAGGGTCTCCTGTATGATCAACGCGTCGCTGCTGGCGCGGTGACGGGTCAGGGCCATCTGCTCGATCACCCGGGACTTGGTCTGGTGCCAGATTGCCGCCTGCGCCTCGCTGAGCAGGACGCGCAGGCTCTCCAGACGGTAGCCCTGGGGTACCCCGCTCACCTCGTGCAGCCTGCCCAGCCAGGAGAGGTCGTGGCTCCAGGCGTCGCTGTAGACGCGCGCCCCCGCCAGCAGGCGGTTGAGTGCGCCGGCCACCTCCGCCGGCGAGCGGCCGTGGCGCAGCAGGGTCTGGCGGTCGATGTGGTGCAGCGACTCTGCCGCGCTGTCCCAGTGGGTCCACGCGGCATCGGGGCGGATCAGAAAACAGTGGGTGGATGTGTCGGGCAGCGCCACGCCGACCTCGATCGGATAGCTGCCCCGCCCGAACCCGGAGGCCTCGACGTCGATAATGGTGGGGTCCATCGGGTTGCCTCTGCCTTGATTGCCTGCCGCTCTCCCCAGTATAGCCCGCATCGCTCACCAGGCGAACCGCATCGGGGTGGGCGGTCCGAAATAGATGTGGTTGAGCGCGACTACGCATAAATACGTAGTGTTGGGTGTGCTGTTGCGAATGGTCCTTATCGCCGAGCACTGGCAAGATTCAATGACCATAAAGCTACAGAGAGGATGAACCCAGTGATGTTCAAGATGAAATTTACCAAGGGGTTGGCCGCGGTGACGGCTTGCCTTGCACTCCTGTCCGGTCCCGCCCTGGCGGAAAAGGTACACCACCTGAAACTGGCTGAGACCTGGCCTTCCAATTTCCCCATCTTCGGTGACGCCACCAAGAACTTCGCCCAGATGGCGGAGAAGATGTCCAATGGTCGTCTGAAGATCACCGTCGACTCCAAAAATAAGCACAAGGCAGCGCTGGGTATCTTCGATATGGTGCGCTCCGGTCAGTACGACATGGGACACTCCGCCTCCTACTATTGGAAGGGCAAGGATCCCAACACCCTGTTCTTCACCACCATGCCCTTCGGTATGACCGCGCCTGAGCAGTACGGCTGGTTCTACTATGGCGGCGGCATGGAGCTGATGGAGAAGGTGTACGACAAGCACAATGTGCTCTCTTTCCCCGGAGGCAATACCGGTAACCAGATGGGTGGATGGTTCCAGAAGGAGATCAACTCCGTCGAGGATCTTCAGGGTCTGAAGATGCGCATCCCCGGTTTTGCCGGCGAGGTGCTTGCCAAGCTGGGCGCCAAGCCCACCAACATCCCGGCGGGTGAGCTCTACACCTCCCTGGAGCGTCGCACCATCGACGCCCTGGAATGGGTAGGCCCTTCTCTCGACCTGCGCATGGGCTTTCACAAGATCGCGCCCTACTACTACACCGGTTGGCACGAGCCTGCCACCGAGTTGCAGTTCATGATCAACAAGCGTGCCTGGAATAAGCTGCCGGATGATCTGAAGGAGATCCTGCGCGTGGCGATGCGCACCGCGGCCTATGACATGTACATCCAGTCCTACCACGCCAGTGGTGAGAACTGGGCCACCATGAAGCAGGAGTATCCCAACATCAAGGTGAAGACCTTCCCCAAGCAGGTGATGGACGCCATGCGCAAGGCCAACGCCGAACTGCTGGAAGAGCGTGCCGCAGCGGACCCGCTGGCCAAGGAGATTATCGACTCCCAGGCTGACTACATGGCCAAGAGCCGTGTCTGGACCGAGATCTCTGATATGGCCTATATCCAGGGTCAGTAAGGCCTTCGTCCGTAGGAGCGCCATCAGGCGCGAAGGGTGTGGTACAATGAGTACCCTTTGCACCATAAGCTTTCGCGCCTGATGCCCAGGGGGCACCCAGAGGCGCTCCTACTTTTCCCCCCGTTTCCCCGGCAGGTTAAGCAATGTCCCTCCTTAAACTGGAACAGGCTCTCTACCGCTTCGCCGACTGGCTCGGCATTCTGGCCGCTTCCCTGTTCGTGCTGCTGCTGTTCAATGTCTTTTACGACGTCATCATGCGGTACGCCTTTAACGACGTCTCCATCGGCATGCAGGAGTTGGAGTGGCACCTCTACGCCACCATCTTCCTGCTTGGTGTTCCCTATGCGCTGCGCCACGGCGGCCATGTGCGGGTGGATGTGATCTTCGATCGCCTGAGTTTACGCCACAAGGCATGGATCGATCTCATCGGCACCGTAGTCTTCCTGCTGCCCTTCGTGGGGCTGGTCGCCTGGTACGGCGTCAACTTCACCATCGAATCCTGGGAGCTGGGCGAGCGTTCCGGCGACCCCGGCGGACTGCCCTATCGCTGGATCATCAAGGGGATGATCCCGACGGCGTTCACCTTCACTGCCCTCACGGGCATTGGCATGCTGTTGCATTCCATCAACACCCTGCGCGGTCTGCACCCGGACAAGCCGCAGGAAGACCTGTTTCACCGGGACCTGAACTGAGTAGCTGCCATGATCGGAATCAGCATGTTTTTCGTTGCCCTGGTGTTGCTGCTCATCGGCTACCCGGTGGCCTTTACCTTCGGCGGTGTGGCGGTGTTCTTCGGTGTGTTCGCCGAGGGCCCCGACATGTTCGCCTTCATGCCCTATCGCATCCAGTCCATCATGGAGAACACGGTGCTGATGGCGGTGCCTCTGTTCATCTTCATGGGCATCGTGCTGCAGAAGACCAGGCTGGCCGAGCAGTTGCTCGAATCCATGGGGAGGCTGTTCGGCGGCGTGCGTGGCGGTCTGGCCATCTCCACCATCCTGGTGGGTGCCCTGCTGGCCGCCTCCACCGGGGTGGTGGGCGCCTCGGTGGTGGCCATGGGGCTGATCTCTCTGCCGGTGATGATCAAGTACCAGTACGACAAACGGCTCGCCTGCGGCACCATCTGTGCGTCCGGTACCCTGGGACAGATCATTCCACCCTCGATCATCCTGATCATCCTCGGCGATGTGTTGGGCATTCCGGTTGGGGATCTGTTCAAGGCGGCGGTTGCTCCAGGCGCGGTATTGGTAGGGCTCTACGTGCTGTTCATCCTCGTTTATACCTTCCTCAAGCCGGAGGCGGCCCCCGCGCTGCCCGCCGATGAGAACGCGCATGGCAAGGGCGAGCAGATCTGGCATGCCTTGAAGGCGATTCTTCCGCCGCTGGTGCTGATCCTGGTGGTGCTCGGTTCCATCTTCGCGGGTATCGCGACCCCCACCGAGTCCTCCGCCCTGGGCGGCATGGGTGCCCTGGTCCTGGCCGTTTTCTATCGTAGGTTCAACTGGAAGATGGTGCTGGACTCCGCACTGGAGACGGTGAAGGTGACCGCCATGGTGTTCGCCATCCTGCTCGGTGCCACCGCCTTTTCGATGGCCTTCACCTACACCGGCGGCGACGTGATCGTGGAAGAGGCCTTGTTGCAGCTGCCCGGCGAAAAGTGGGGTTTCCTGATTCTCTCCATGATCGTGATTCTGCTGCTGGGCTTCTTCATCGATTTCGTGGAGATCTCTTTTATCATCGTGCCGATCCTGGCGCCGGTGGCCGAGGCCATGGGTATCAGCATGCTCTGGTTCGCGATTCTGATCGCCATGAACCTGCAGACCTCCTTCCTCACGCCGCCCTTTGGCTTTAGCCTCTTCTACCTGAAGGGGGTGGCGCCACCCGGCGTTCAAACCGTGGATATCTATCGTGGGGTGATGCCCTACATCCTGATCCAGATTTGTGTGGTGATATCCATCCTGGCCCTGCCGGCCCTCTATGGTCTGGAGTGATTCTATGGGTGGCTATGTTGGGCGCGCCGCGCTTTGCCCAACCTACAGTCACGCCCTGGCCGCAGGTTGGGCAATGGGGCGCGGCGGCACGCCCGGTGTTGCCCCGGTACCAGGACGTGGATAACCCCCAATGCCCGGTAACCGCCCCCTATCCTTAAAGGTAAAGATCCTTCTGTTGGCTTTGCTGCCACCGCTAACCGCCATGGAGAGCGAAGCGAAGGCGGTTAGTCCCCGATAGGCGTAGGCGCGGTTGTATGGCCGCAGTTACGACCGATAGGGAGTGACGTAGGGCATACAAATAGCGCATCCGACACGCCGTAGAGTCATTGTGGTCATCATGACGGAGTTGCGCACGAGCAGCTTTGCTGCAATGTGCGGGACGGAGTCGTGATGAGCGCAGGACGGTCGGGGCAGTAACGGCTGTCGCGTTGGCGAGTCGATTTTGGGGACTGGGATGTCCCAAAATCTTTCACGAGGTAGCGACACTCTTGTGGTGCTCATGGCCACGGCCATCACCACCATCAGCCTGGAGCAGGCCCGCTCCCTCAGCGAGGAGGAGATCCGCACCTTTGAGGAGCGCCTGCTCGCCTCCAAACGGCACGAGCTGAGGAACTACGTGGGCCTGGCCCTCACCTCCATCAAGCACATCGAGCAGGACCGGGGCCTTTCCGAAGAGACCGCGAAGCAGGAGATCAAGCGCATTCTCAACGGCCTCACTTTCGGTGATGACGGTTACTTCTTCGTCTACGATCCCAATGGTGTGAATCTGGTGCACCCCATCCTTCCCGAGCTGGTGGGCAGGAACCTCCATGACCTGCAGGACCGCAATGGCGATTATGTGATCCGCAACCTGCTGCGGCTGGCCGGGGAGGGTGGGGGATTTCACCGTTACGTCTGGAACAAGCCATCCACAGGCCAGGACGAGGACAAGCTGAGCTACGTGGTGCAGCTCAAACGCTGGCCGTGGATGATGGGTACCGGCCTCTACATCGATGACATCGCCAAGGAGGTGGCAAAGGCGCGTAAACAGGTCCAGCGCAACGTGCGCAACACCTTTTTTACGGTACTGGTGGTGGTTGCCGGTACCATCGTTCTCGTGGTTTTGATCGGCGTGGCCATCAATGTGCACGAGGTACGCAAGGCAGACAGCCGGCTGCAGGAGCTGGCCCACAAGTCGGTGCAGTTCCAGGTCTCTGAACGCCGCCGCTTTGCCCGTGAACTGCACGATGGCATCAACCAGATGATGGTCTCGGTGCTCTATCGCATCGAGGCGGCCGTGTCCAAACTGAAACAGCAGGGCTCTGCGGCGGAGGAGGATCTCGAACGGGGCCATCGCACCCTCAAGGAGGCTATCAACGAGGTGCGCCATATCTCCCACGATCTGCGTCCCAGTCTGCTTGACGACATGGGTCTTAAGGTTGCGGTCAACAGCCTGCTGATGGACTTCTCGGAGCGCACCGGCATCGACGCGGAGCTGGAGTATGAGATAACCGGCGCGCGTCTGCCGGAGGATATCGAGATCACCTTCTACCGGGTGTTGCAGGAGGCGCTGGCCAACGTGGAGCGTCACTCCGGCGCCGATCGCGTGCTGGTCAGTGGCTGGCACCGCGATGGGGTGGCATGGATTGAGATTCGTGACAACGGCCGGGGCTTCGATACCAGGCGCCGGCTGCAGGGGCCGGGCATTGGTGTCTGCAACATGCGAGAAAGGGTGGAATTGCTGAGCGGTATCTGTCAGATCGATAGTGAACCGGGTAGGGGAACTTCCGTGAAGGTGGGATTGAGACCGATGTTTTTCAGCGAAAACTGCGAGTGTGACAATGGCTGAGGGTGAGTGCATACGGCTGTTGCTGGCAGATGATCACCCCCTGGTGCTCGACGGCATCGTCTCCCGCCTCTCCTCTGTGGCGGACATCGAGGTGGTGGGCCAGGCCAACAACGGGCAACAGGTACTCGACATGGTGGCCGAGGTCCGTCCCGACGTGGTGATGATGGATCTCGCCATGCCGGTGATGAACGGCCTTGAGGCAACCCGGCAACTGAAGCAGGACTACCCGGACCTTCGGATACTCATTCTCTCCATGCATGACGACCGGGAGTATATTGTTCAGCTGATGCGGGCCGGTGCCTCTGGTTACGTGCTGAAGGACGTCTCCTCCGCCGAACTGGTCAACGCAATCCGCGCGGTCAGCCAGGGCAACACCCACTTCTCATCCGGTGCTTCCCAGTCGCTGTTTGGCAGTGATGTCAGTGATGGTGTGTTGACTCCGCGGGAGGAGGATGTGCTGAAGTTGCTGGCCGAGGGCAACAACAACAAGCAGATCGCCAGGGAGCTGGATATCTCCGTCCGCACCGTGGAGAAGCACCGCCAGAACATCAAGGCCAAACTGAATATCGGCACCACCAGTGGCCTGATCCGCTACGCCATCGAACACAAGCTGATCGGATTGGGGTCCACCTGAGCAGCGTTTGTTCGGCAGCTGACTGCGCATGTCACGCAATGCCGCTAAATCCACGGAATCAGGATGGCTGTGGGCGCGGCCGTTCAAGCGGCCTCACCGGCCCGTCCAAAATTCTGAATCACGGTAAGTGATGCGGGATCGCGCCGCCGGTGGCGGGCAGTTGAGGTAGAATGCCGCTTTCGACCGAGACAGGCGCCTGCCATGAACCAGCCCGAACTCCTCTCCCCCGCGGGGACCCTGAAGAGCATGCGCTACGCCTTCGCCTACGGCGCCGACGCGGTCTATGCCGGTATGCCGCGCTACAGCCTGCGGGTGCGCAACAACGACTTCCTGGAAGAGAACCTGCGCCTGGGGATCGGGCAGGCCCATGCCCAGGGGCGGCGCTTTTACCTCGCCTGCAATATCATGCCCCACGGGGCCAAGGTGAAGACCTTTGTCTCCGACATGGAGCCGATACTGGAGATGGGGCCGGATGCCCTGATCATGTCCGACCCCGGGCTGATCATGCAGGTGCGCGAACGCTGGCCCGAGGTGGATGTGCACCTCTCCGTGCAGGCCAACACCGTCAACGCGGCGGCGGTGCGTTTTTGGCAGCGCCAGGGTTTGAAGCGGGTGATTCTGTCGCGGGAGCTCTCTCTGGATGAGGTGGCCGAGGTGCGCCAGGCCTGCCCCGGGATGGAGCTGGAGGTGTTTGTTCACGGCGCCCTGTGCATCGCCTACTCGGGCCGCTGTCTGCTCTCGGGTTACTTCAGCCACCGCGACGCCAACCAGGGGACCTGCACCAACTCCTGCCGCTGGGAGTACCGCCTCGGCCAGGCCCAGACCGGTCAGTCGCGCCACCCCGAGGCGGAGCACGGCTATCTGCTGGAGGAGAAGGGGCGTCCTGGGCAATTGATGCCCATCCACGAGGATGAAGAGGGTACCTACATCATGAATTCCAAGGATCTGCGCGCGGTCGAGCATGTGCGTCGGCTGGTGGAGATCGGCGTCGACTGCCTGAAGATCGAGGGGCGCACCAAATCCCACTACTACGCGGCCCGGGCCACCCAGGTCTACCGGCGGGCGATCGACGACGCGGTCGCCGGCCGGCCCTTCCGGGCGGCCCTGCTCGATGATCTGGAGGGGCTGGCCAGCCGTGGCTACACCGATGGCTTCTACCAGCGTCACGAGAGCGCCGAATTGCAGAACTACCGCCAGGGGGTCTCCAGCAACAGCCGCCAGATCTTCGTCGGCGAGGTGCTGGAGGTGGATCGGCGCGAAGGGCTGGTCCTGGTCGAGGTCAAGAACCGCTTCGGCACCGGTGATGAGCTGGAGCTGCTCACCCCCGCCGGAAACCACCGTTTCCGGCTTGGCCGGCTGCTCGACGGCGAGCGGCGGGAGGTGGCGGTGGCGCCGGGGGCCGGGCATCGGGTGTGGATCGCCCCTCCGGTGCTGGAGGGGTTGGAGATGGCCCTGATCACCCGATTTCTGGGGCAGGGCTGATTCGGGGCGGGCTACGGAGGAGGGCCGGGAACGCGCGCGTCCCGGCCCCGGCGTCTGTCGGATGATCGTTACCCGGCCACCGTCTGGCTCTGCAGAAAGGCGTCGAGACCCTCCTGCACCAAGTCGTAGGTGGTGTCGATGTCGTTGGCGATCTCCTCGCTCAGGGCGGAGAGTCCGGTGAGGATCTCCCGGGCCTCGGCGAACCCCTGCTCCACGGCGCCGCGGATGATCTCGACGAAGGAGCTGGCGGCCTCTTCGGCAGACATCTCGGGATTGCGCTCCTGGTAGCTGGCGAAGAAGCTGGTGCTCATGGAGACGATCCGGTTGGCGGTGGCCTCGGGCGAGACATCCAGCCCCGAATCGTAGGCGTCCTGGATGGCGTTCGGTCCCAGCACCTCGTTGAGCTGCTCGACGGCGGTGCGCAACAGCAGGGCCAGCGGCTGGTTGCCGCTGTTGATGCTGACATCCCTGTTCGCCTCCAGCACCGAGCGGTTCAGCTCCTGGCGGGCGCTTGCCTTGAGGGCGTTCTTCTCATGGGCCGCGGCGGAGACCTCACGGCCCAGCGGTCCCTCGTCGTGGGTGCGCTTGATATCGTGCACGGTGGCACTGAAATTGGGTACGTTCGTGACGTTCGGCATGACGGCTTCTCCCGCGGTTCCTGCATGGAATATAGCGGCCGGGCGCGGTAAAGCTGAAGTCCTGCCGGGGGAGGTGGCGGGTGCCGTTCAGGCCAGCAGTGCCACGCTCTTGACCTGGGCATAGATCTGTCTGCCCGGGGTCAGCTCCAGGGCGGTGGCGGATTTGCGGGTGATGCGCGAGAGCATCGGCACCCCGGCGGTGTTCAGGCGCACCAGTACCTGGGAGGGGTTGATCGGACTGATGCTCTCGACCCGTGCCGGAAAGATATTGAGGATGCTGGTTCCCTGCTGGGGCTCGAGGGTGAGGCTTACATCCCGGGCCAGGACCCGCAGCCTGACCGCCGTGCCGCCGGGCAGTTCCGCTCCGGCGACGGTGAAACGCCCGCCGGGGAAATCGACATAGTTGAGGTGGTAGTCGGGGTCGTAGCCGTGGGTGGTGGCCTCGATCAGGGCCTCGGCGTCGTCGCCCAGGGCCAGGGGGAGGTCGGCGCGGGTCAGCATCTCGGCCACCGGCCCCGAGGCCCGGACCCGCCCCGCCTCCATCAGCACCAGCCGGTCGGCCAGCCGCGCCACCTCGTCCGGGGAGTGGCTGACGTACAGGACCGGGATTTTCAGCTCGCCATGCAGGCGTTCCAGAAAGGGCAGGATCTCCGTCTTGCTGGCGAGGTCCAGGGCCGCCAGGGGTTCGTCCATCAGCAGCAGCCGGGGGCTGGTGAGCAGGGCCCGGGCGATGGCCACCCGTTGGCGTTCGCCGCCCGAGAGTCCCATGCAGCGCCGCCGCAGCAGCCGGGCGATACCGAGCAGCTCCACCGCCTCCTCCAGTCCGACCCGGCGCTGGCGCGGGGCGATGCGCCGCAGGCCGAAGCACAGGTTCTGCTCAACGTCGAGGTGCGGAAACAGGCTTGCCTCCTGAAACACATAGCCGAGGGGGCGGCGGTGCGGTGGGGTGAAGTGATTTGGCGACTGCCAGGCGTCGCCGTTGACCCGCAGCCGCCCGCGGGCCATCGGCTCAAGACCTGCGATGGCGCGCAGCAGGCTGGTCTTGCCGCAGCCCGAGGGGCCGAACAGGGCGGTGACCCCCTCTCCCGGTGCCTGGAAGCCCGCCTCCAGGTGGAAGTCGCCGCGGCGCAGGCTCAGATCGACCTCCAGGCTCATGGCTGGATCACCACGAAGCGGCGGTTGACGGCATAGACACCGATCAGCATCAGAAACGAAAACAGCAGCAGGCCGCCGGAGAGCCAGTGGGCCTGGGTGTACTCCAGCGCCTCCACGTGATCGTAGATGGCGATCGACAGCACCTGGGTCTCGCCCGGGATGTTGCCGCCGATCATCAGCACGACGCCGAACTCGCCCACCGTGTGGGCAAAACCGAGTACGGCGGCGGTGATGAATCCCGGGCGCGCCAGCGGCAGCACCACGCTGAAGAAGCGGTCCCGGGGCGAGGCGCGCAGGGTCGCGGCCACCTCCAGCGGCCGTTCGCCGATGGCGCTGAAGGCGTTGTGCAGGGGCTGTACAACGAATGGCAGGGAGTAGATGACCGAGCCGATCACCAGGCCACTGAAGGTGAAGGCGGGGGAGGGGCCGCCGAGCCAGCGCATGGCGCCGCCGATGGGGCCGTTCGGCCCCAGGGCGATCAACAGATAAAAGCCGATCACGGTTGGCGGCAGCACCAGGGGCAGGGCCAGGACCGCCTCGATCGCCGGTTTCATCCGGGTACGGGTGCGGGCCAGCCACCAAGCCAGTGGCGTGCCGCCGAGCAGCAGCACCAGGGTAGTGGTGAGGGCCAGCTTGAGGGTGACCCACAGCGCGGCGATATCCCCCGGGTGCATCTCCTTCAATCCCCTCCCGGCAGCCGGTAGCCGTGGTCGCGGATGATCCGCGCAGCCTGTTCGCCGCGCAGGTAGTCGAGGAAGCCGCGCGCCGCCGGGGTGTCGCGCAGCAGCACCGCCTGCTGGGCGATGGGGCTGTGGAGCGCGGCCGGCACCTCCCAGTGGGAGCCCTCGGCCGGGGCGTGTGGGGGCCGGATCTGGGAGTAGGCGACAAAGCCCAGTTCGGCGTTGCCGCTGTCGATGAACTGGAAGGTCTGGCCGATATTCTCTCCGCGCACCATGCGCGGGGCCAGGCTTTGCCACAGCCCACGCGCCTCCAGTACCTCGCGCGCCGCCTGGCCATAGGGGGCCAGCCTGGGGTTGGCGATGGCGAGGCGGGTGAAACCGCCGCGCGCCAGTACCTCGCCCCGGGTGTCCACCATGTCCGCCCTCGGGCTCCACAGCGCCAGTCGGCCCAGTGCATAGGTAAAGCGGCTGCCGGGCAGGGCGATGCCGGCCTCTTCGAGCCGTTGCGGACGGTGTCTGTCGGCTGCCAGGAAGGCGGCGAACGGGGCCCCGTTGACGATCTGGGCGTAGTGTTTGCCGGTGGCGCCGACGGTGAGCTTCACCTGGTGGCCGCTCTGTGCCTCGAACCGTTCGGCGATCACCTTCGCCGGGGCCTGGAAGTTGGAGGCCACCGCGACCCGGATCACCTCGCCCCGGGCCGGTATCAGGGCCAGCGCCAGCAGCGCCGCCCACAGCAGACGCGCGCCGCCGCTCACAATCTTGGCTCCGGCTGCTGTTCCATATAGTCGCGAAATGCCGCGTGGGCCCTCCAAAAGACGGCGATGGCGTGCTCCCCGGCCGTGGTCAGTCGGGTGCCGCCACCACCTCTGCCACCACAGGCCCGCTCCACCAGCGGGGTGTCGCTCTGACTGTTCATGGAGTCCACCAGCTGCCAGGCGTGGCGGTAGGACATCTCCATGGAGCGGGCCGCGGCGGTGATCGAGCCGTGGTCGCGGATACGCTCCAGCAGTACCACCCGGCCATAGCCGAGGAAGGTGCCCCGCGGCCCCTCGATCCACATCCGTCCCCGCAGGCGGTAGCTGGTACGCTGTTTCCGGCTCATGGTTTCGTAATATACAGTCGGGAATAACGCTACACAAGCCGCGCCGTTGGGGCCGGGCCGCTTCTCAGCGCTGCCGAACTCCCGTACTATCAGCCGATGGTCGGGGCGTTGGTGACGGGGTAACGGCCCTCCGCGACCACAGACAAAAATAAAACCAGGTCCGTCCGGGCGGTGCGCGCGCCGCCCACCGGTGTGGCAACACCGGCGGTGAACAGGACCGTACCAATGACCAAGGAGATTATCCATGAAGATTGAAACCCTGGCGGTGCATGGCGGCTTTGCGCCCGATCCCACGACCAAGGCGGTCGCAGTGCCGATCTACCAGACCACCTCCTACGCCTTTGACGATACCCAGCACGGCGCCGATCTGTTCGACCTGAAGGTGGCCGGAAACATCTACACCCGGATCATGAACCCCACCACCGATGTACTGGAGAAGCGGGTGGCGGCGATGGAGGGTGGTGTGGGCGCCCTGGGGCTTGCCTCGGGCATGGCCGCGGTCACCAACTCCCTCTTCACCATCGCCGAGGCGGGTGACAATATCGTCACCACCTCCACCCTCTATGGTGGCACCTTCAACCTGTTCGCCCACACCCTGCCCCAACTGGGGATCGAGGTGCGCTTCGCCAACTACCGCGATATCGACGGCATGGCCGCGCTTATCGACTCGCGCACCAAGGCGGTCTTCTGCGAGTCGATCGGCAATCCGGCCGGCAACGCGGTGGATATCGGCGCCATGGCGGATATGGCTCACGCCCACGGCGTGCCCCTGATCGTGGACAATACCGTCCCTACGCCCTACCTGTGCCGGCCCTTCGAGCACGGGGCGGATATCGTGGTGCATGCCCTTACCAAGTACATGGGCGGTCACGGCACCACCATCGGCGGTATCCTGGTCGATTCCGGCAAGTTCCCCTGGGCCGAGCACAAGGGGCGCTTCCGCCGCCTCAACGAGCCCGATGTCTCCTACCACGGCGTGGTCTATACCGAGGCCCTGGGTCCGGCGGCTTATATCGGACGCGCCCGCGTGGTGCCGCTGCGTAACATGGGTGCCGCCATCTCGCCGTTCAACAGCTTCCAGGTACTCCAGGGGATCGAAACCCTGCATGTGCGCATGGACCGCCACTGCGAGAACGCCATGGCAGTGGCCAAGTTCCTCCAGGAGCACCAACAGGTGGCCTGGGTGCGTTACGCCGGCCTCGAGGACCACCCCGACAAGGCGGCGGTGGACCGCTACATGGGCGGCAGGGCATCAAGTATCCTTTCGTTCGGTATCAAGGGGGGCAAGGAGGCGGGCGCCCGGTTTATCGACGCCCTGAAACTGACGGTACGCCTGGTCAATATCGGTGACGCCAAGACCCTGGCCTGCCATCCTGCCACCACCACCCACCGCCAGCTCAATCCCGAGGAGCTGGCCGCCGCCGGGGTGAGTGAGGACATGGTGCGTCTCTCCATCGGCATCGAGCATATCGACGACATCATCGACGATCTGGAGCAGGCCCTGGCCACGGCCGGGTAGAGCACGTCGATTTCCAGGACGTGGGCCAGCGGCGGGGTGTGGTGTCCCCCGCCGCTCTTTATCGCTCAGTACTCAAACGGGTAGTTGGCCTCGCCGCAGTCCAGGTAGCCCGCGCCGTCACAGAGGGTGAGTACCCACTGGTTGTTGCGTTGCAGTCCCCGGGCGAGACCCTCGATCAGCTCCCGGGGGAGTGGGGTGAGGGTGACGTTGGGCAGTCGGGAGATCGGCTCCCGGTGGGTCTGCTCCCAACCCCGGAGGCGTTCACCGTAAGGGAACAGGCGTACCCGCTCGGCCTTGCGGCTGGCCAGTTCCATGCGCCCGGCCGAGGCCTGCCCCACCTCCACCCACAGCGCCATCCTGGCGTGGTTCCCGGGCAGCCGGATGTCGGGGGTGTCACCCTCGCAGATCCCCCGGGTAAACTCCAGTTCCGGCGTGTAGCAGAGGCAGTAGGCGATGGCGCGCGCGACCAGGCGCTGCACTGTCTCCGAGGGGTGGTGCGCGAGGCGCAGGTCGAGGCGTTCATAGAGGGCGCGGTCCACATCCGAAAGGTCCACGCGGATCCGGTAGAGAGTACTGTTGGCCGCCATCCCGGCAGGGGCTCAGGTGACGCTGGCGAACAGCGCGCCGATCGCCTCGCTCAAGCGCTCCGAGCGCTGCGGGGCGCGCACCCCCTCCAGGATCGGAGCGCGCATGCCGGGGATGAACAGCAGGTCGCTCAGACACTGGTTGAACAGCTCCTGTCCGGCGCTGTTCTCCGCCAGGCGCTCCAGGAACCGGGCGCGAACCTGTGCGTCGAGCAGGCTCTCCCAGGCGCGTCCGCTGATGGCGACCAGGATCTCGACCGCGCTGGCGCAGGGGTGGCCGAGGGCGTCGAGCATGATCTGACGCTTCAGCGCGGGTGAGACCGAACTGCTGGCGGCGCGGATGCAGGCGGCCACCAGCCGGACATCGGGGTGTTCCCCCTCCAGGATCCGCTGCAGCCGGTTGGCCAGCGCCTGGGTGGTCACCAGGCTCAGCGGCTCGTTCTCCAGGCAGTGGCAGAGCGCCTCCAGGGGGCGCTCGGGCAGGTGGGGCAGGGAATCGGCCAGCAGCGGGCCGATCTCGCCCCCTGCCTGCTGGGCGGCGATCTCGGCGATCCCCTGATAGCCGACGAACGGCCACTGGTCCCACCCCAACTCCCCCCTGAAGTAGCGCTCGGCGTGTTGGAAGAACTTGGAGGGGGGGTGCCCGAGCAGGCGGCTGGCCTGGGCATGGAACACCGCCATGCGCTCGTCGCGGGGCTTGAAGGTGTAGGGGTTGTCCTTGAGGGCGGCATCGAGCCGCCCGTCGGGGTCCTGTTCCTGAAGCCGCTCTCCCAGGCGCTCGACCAGCCGGTGCATGAAGTCATCGCGGGCCGCCTGCATCAGCTTGCCCTGTTCGTCGAGGGGAAAACGCAAAAACCAGATGAAAGGTTCATGGCGTTGCCGGGCGTCGCGCAGCAGCAGTGCGAACCAGGCCTGGCGCTGCATCGGGAAGGGGTAGGGGCGGGTGGTGCGCTCGAACTGGAGAAACGCCTCGCGCCCGATGCGGGTGATGCGCCGGCCCATGTCGAAGATGTACAGCCGGGCTCCGGCCGATTCCAGAAACTGGGTGATGGTGCTGATCGTGTCGTCGTTCATCGCTTATCGGATCCAGTCGATCAGGTGGTGCTCCAGGCAATCGGTCTCCCGCTCGCTGATGACCCGCCCGCAGACTGCGTTACCCGAGCGGAAGACCGTGGCCGGATCACCCGATACCAGGGGGTGCCAGGGGGGAAGCGGACGGCCCTCCGCGAGCAGTCGGTAGGCACAGGTCTCGGGCAGCCAATAGGGTGCCTCCAGCACCTTGGGCGTGATCAGCACGCACTCGGGCACATTCACATTGCGCCGCAGGTAATCGCTGCAGCGGCAGCTGTGCTGGTCGAGATAGCGGCAGCAGACATTGGTGAAGTGGATCTCCCGGGTGCGCGAGTCCTCGAAACGGTGCAGGCAGCACTTGGCGCAACCGTCGCACAGCGCCTCCCACTCCTCGTTGCTGAGATCGGTGAGGGGTTTTTCGGTCCAGAATCGGTTGTCAGTATCGTTCATCGTTTCGCGTCAGGCCGGATTGGGGGACATTTTACCCTGTTCTTTCCGTCGGTGCGCCGCCGTCCCTGATCTCATGGGCGCATTGGGTTATGATCGATCCTGCGGTGTGAAGGCGTAAATCGCGAGGTGGCTCATGAGATCGACAACACTTTCCATACCTTTTTTTCTGATGCTCCTCCTGTTGTTTCCGGCGCTGGCCCCGGCAGAGACACCGCCGATCCCCTTTATTCCCGCCGATGAGGGTGTCGAGCCTTATGATATCGCTTTTTCCCCTACCAACTTCGACACCTTCCTGTGCGGGGGGGAGGCTCAGGCCGACCGGGCCTGCGAGGTCTATGGCGCCCACTGGAGCTATTCGTATCCATGGCCGGGGCGGGAGGAGGGGCGTCCGCTCCTGGTCCAGCGTATCGAACAGGCCGGGGCCACCCTCCTGCGCGGGGATGAGGATCTGCTGCTCGCAAGGTTGGACGAATCCGACGACAGCCGGTTGTGGATGCGCATTTCACTCGCTCCCGATTCGGTCCATGTCTCCCTGGTGCGGGAGCGGATGCTGCTTCCAGAGGCGTCCATGACCTTTACCCTGGATGACGGGGAGCGCAATGAGTTCACCTTTTACACCGAACACCCGGGCGAGCGTTTTCAACGGATGGATGTACGCAGCGCCGGTGGGGCGATCGACTTCAAGGGGGTATGGCTACGCGAGGGCGGTGAACTGCGGCATACCATCGATTACAGCCACGTATGCCACCAGGAGCATGGACCACTACATGAACTTTACGGTATCCCCCAGTTCAAGGGGCGCTACCGCTGGACCGCCTATCTCAATCAGGGGGCGGGCGAGCATGCGGTGACCGTGACGCTGCGTGGGGACGGTCCGGCGTTGCCGCAGGTGCGCGAGGGCGAGACCCTGGGCGGACTGTTGTTGCGCAATGTCCCCTACGGCGCGGCCCAGGCGTTGCCGGAGTTCGATGGTCAATACCGGCATCCGGGGTTCTACGGCAGCGATCAAATCGGAGACAAGAACCCCCAGGGGGAGGCGGTTTTCTGGTTGCCTCCCGGGTTGTGGAAGGTCAGGGTGAATCCCAACCGGGAGCAGAGCGTCACCTTTGTGGAGTCCCACCTGGTGCCGGTGCAGCCGGGGGAGATTACGGAGCTGGATTGGCCGGATTCCCTGGCCGAGGCCTTTGCCGAGGAGGGCGGCGGGCGGCTGGAGATCCTTGGCAGCCGCGCGGAGGCCGCCGAGGCGGTGGTGGATATCTCACTTCTTGGTTCTGAACGTGCCCGTGTGGTCCCCGAGCCGGGCAACACCCGGGTGATTGAGTCGGGGGCGCCGGGGCGCATCACCTCGATTGAACGCATCGAGACCCCCCTCGATGTGGTGGTGCTGCTCGACTCCTCGGGTTCCATGAAGGGGCAGATGGAGGGGGCGCTCGCCGCCACCGCCGGGTTTGTCCGGTCGCTTCCGGAGGATGCCAGGGTCTCGGTCATCGACTTCGATACCAAGCCGAGGCAGCTCCGAGCGAAGGACCGGAAGGGCCTGCTGGATGCCTTACGGAAGATCAGGGCCAACGGCGCCACCGCCCTGTACGACACCCTGCTGGAGGGGCTGAACGGCCTGGAGGGCAAGGACCGGCCCGCCCTGGTGCTGTTTACCGATGGCGTGGACGCCAACCATGACGACACCGGCCCCGGCAGTGTGGCGACCCGGGAGGAGGTGCTGGAGCGGGTGGCGGCGAGCGACATACCCGTCTTTACCATCGGTTTCGGCGCCAACTCCGACGTCAACACCCTGGGCCGGGTGGCCGCCCTCAGCGGTGGTGAATACTACACCGCCGACGATCCCCAGGGGCTTGCGGCGGTCTTTGACCGGGTGCGGGACAATCTCGGCAGCCAGTACCGCATCAGCTACCAGCGCCCCCGCAAGGCCATGGCGGGCAACCAGCCGGTGTTGAGTCTGGTGGTGGACAACAGCGGCTCGATGGACACCGACCCCGAGGCGGGCGCGGGCTCCGGCTACCGCATTGAGAAGGTGCGTCAGATCATGCGCCGTTTCGTGGAGGGCCTGCCGCCGGAGTACCTGGTTCAGGTGATGACCTTCTCGGGCGACAGCCAGATCCGGCAGGTGATGACCCGTGACAAGGCGGCGCAGCTGCGCGCCCTTGCCGCCATGGAGGGGGCGGGTTCCACCGACATCCTCGGCTCCGTGGAGATGGCGTTGAAGACCCTGGAGGCGGTGCCCTCCACCCACCGCACCCTGGTCTACCTGACCGATGCCGCCCTGCGGGTGGACGACACTGAGCAGGAGCAGTTCGAGCTGTTCCTCGGCCAACTCAAGGATGCCAACATCTCCAGCCTCTGGGTGGGGATGGTGGAGGAGGACACCGACGGGGTGTTCGGGCACGCGGCGCAGAGCAGCGGCGGCCGCGCCGTTATCGCTCCCGGGCTGGACGACCTTGATCGTTTTTTCGAGACCCTTGGCGGGGAGATCCTCGGTGCGCCACCCCCGGCGCGCAGGAGCATCCTGCGCGTGGCGGTGAATCACCGCGACGAGGCGGGGAAAAGCCGGCTCTTCTCCGCCGCCGAAGAGGTCGAGTTTCCGCCTCTGGTCGCGGGCGACCGCGTCGCCTCCCCCGAGCAGGTGAGCTGGCGGGCGGGCGCCAAGCTGATCCCCTACGACGGCGCGGTATCCCGTCTGCTCTCGGGCGGTGACCGTGTGGTGCGCGAGGTGCGCATCGCCAAGCGCATCCCCCTCGACCTGGAGGCGGAAAACCAGGCCGCCCGTCTCCATCTCGGCGAGATGCTGTTTCTCAGCCGTCTGCGCGGCATCGACGCCCCGAGGGCTATCGTTACCTGGCCCTGACCCTCTCCGCGGAGAACCGGTTGCCGGCCCAGAAGGTGGCGATCTACCCCGACGGCGCGAACCATCCCGCCGCCTGGGTCGGGGGGGATGACAAGCCCCTGCGTTATGAGCAGCGGGTGCCCACCTACCTGATCCCGGATCTGCAACGGCATCTGTTCCTGCGCTGGAACAACCAACAGTCATACCCTGTTTCCGAGCTGACCTGGCTGGCGGAGGAGCCCCTGGTGCTCCCGGGCAGCAACGAACTGGCCCTGGACGCGGGGCGAAAGGTCGAGGGCAGCCTGGTCTTCCTGGTGCCGTCCGAGGTGATGCAGCAGGCCTCCCTGCACCTCTACGACACCAATTACGGACACCTGGATATCCCTATTTCAGGGGTGCTGGAAGGGGCGGGGGCGAGCATCGAACAGTTGCCGGAGGAGGTGCCTGTCAGACTCTCCGATGCCTTTTCCCTGGAGGTGAAGGGGTTCAGGGATGTGGAGCGAATCGATCGTATCGAGGCGGGGGATGGAGCCCTGTTCCGCATCGTCGATGCCCTCTTCAGCTCGCGGGTCCAGGCCCTGCTCGACCTGCAACCGGTCGAGCGGTTCCGGCTCGCCATCCCCACCACCCAGGGCAGCCGGTTTTTCACGCTCCATGAGATCACCGGGCGTATACCCCTCGGTTTCTATCGCCCCACCCTGCTGGCGCCGGGTGTGCGAAACCCGGTTCGGTTTGTCTTCCGCATTCCCCGCGCACTGGCCGAGGCCGGCGCCTCCGGGCGCTTGTTGGTGGACGTGGCAGGCGGCATGGTGGCCGTGCCCATGGGCGGGGCCGATCCCGAGACGGCCCCGGTGCGGAACTTCAGCGCCAGCGGTGACGGGGTGGCGGTGAAGGTGTTGCAGGCGGGGCGGGTGGAGGAGATTCCGGGCCTCGGCGGCCCCCTGGTCGGTGTGGAGGTGGTGGTCGAGGCGGCAAAGGGCGCGGGACATATCCGGCTCGGCGATCTGATCGTGCTCAAAAACAGAGAGTTCGATCCCCGGGAGGCGGCGCGCCGCCAGGAGGCGCTGGAACGCCTGTGGGCCGAGGCGGCGCGGCTACCGACCAAGACCCTGGGGAATTTCGCTGCCAGCGGCGTCTCCATCGTCCCCGGTATGCTCGAACCTCTGGTCGCCGAGTACCTGCTGCCCTACGGCCTGGACGGGGAGAGCGTCGTATTCGACGGGGCGCAGCGCCGCGGCGTGCTCTTTTTCGCTATTCCCGAAGAGACGGAAGCGGGGCAGTGGGAGGTGGGGTCCCTCTCCCTGGCCGGGCTCTCGCAACCGGTCGGAGAGCAAGAGATCACCGGCAGCCTGGAACGGATGAAGCGGCTGACCTTAGAAGATCCCGGCGGGGGCTGGTTCTGGGAACAGGTGGGTGAGGTGGTGAGCGAACTGATCGTGCAACGCCATCAGGAAGGGTACCGCAAGCCCGGGGGGCTGCGTGCGAAGCGGGTCGCTCTGGAGGCGGACAGCGAACGGGGCGAACCGGTACCGGCGCCGGCGATCACCGCACTGGGGAGCCGGCGGATGAAGGAGATCGCAACCCTGGCCGAGTTGAAACCGGTTTTCGATGCGATCCGGTGGCTGCCGATGGAGGCTCTCCCCTGGCAGCAGCGGTATGCGCCCGAGGCGGTGTTGACCCAGGGGTGGGGCGGAGCCTCGGACCTGGCCCGAATCGCTGAGACAGTGCTCAACCGCAACGGGATAGAGACCCGGCGCATCCTGGTGGAGGTGACGGACCGGGGTCGCCAGGCACTGGCCAAACGGGCCGGCCTGCCGGCGGTGGAGAAGGAGCAGCTTCCCGCCTTGTGGTACCGGGACGGCGAGGGAAGAGAGCAGGTGCTGGTGGCCCCCTTTATGCGGGAGGCCGCGGACCTGTCCGGCCTGATCCTCTATGATCCCGGTCAGGGTGAACTGGAGGAGAGTGCCGAGAAGGCGCATATCAATATACGCCTGCTGGTGAAGGCGAAAGGCCGGGACCGCCAACGGCAGGCGGCGGACTTGGCCGATGCCCTGGCGGGAGACAGCGATTCCCTTGAGGAGATCAACCTGCTCAGCACCTCCATCAGCCTCACTGACCTGAGCCGTGATGCGGTGGATATCGGCTACACCAAGGCCGCGGAAAACGGACGTATCCTCTATCGGGCGGTCCTGGACGGCCCCTCCGGGCGGATAGAGACCCCCCAGGGCGAGGGCATCGACTCCAGCAAGTACCAGGTGGTGGGTGAGGTGCTGGAGATCGGTGTCGACTATCAGACACACAACCGGCGTCGCCTGCTCGGAGAGGGCATGGATATCACCGGGGTCTTCCACACCCTGGGAATCAACCTCCCCGACCTCGGGGGCGACAGCGTTCAGGCCCTGCAACGGGCCGGGGAGGCGGCGCGCCGCCACGCCAGCGGCGAGCCCGATACCCTCTCCGCCCTGCGCTGGCTCGGACGCAACACCCTGGCGCGCTTCATCGCCGCCCAGAGCGCCTACGAAAAAGAGTTCTCCGACACCCTTGGCCTGATCACCGGCCGCACCGGCAGGGGGCGTGTGCTGCTGGCCACCAACCGCAGGGCGGAGACGCCGGGCAGCCCGCTGATCACCACCATGGATCTGCTCCACCCCTTCAATCAGATCCATGGGGAAGCGGACCCGCGGGCGGCCAGCGCCTTCCACATCCTCAGCGGCATCACAGCGGCGCGGATTGAGGCGGAGGCGGTCCCCGGTGGGGGGGGCGATGGGGCTCTTCGAGTTCTGGGAAAAGAGCCCCCGGGAGACGCAACTGATCGCCATCGACGGAGAAAACCGAGGCCAGTTCATCGAGGACCTCAAGGCCAGGGGCTATCCGCAATCGCTAGTGCAGCGCCTCGAATTTACCGAGCGCATTATCCTATTTCCCAGCAAACCGGCGCTGATCGACGGACAGCCCCGCTGGGGCTGGCTGGAGATCGAGCCCGGAAACTATCAGACGGTGTCGGTTCTCGATACCGGCGACCGGGGATCCCTGGTGGAGAAGTTCGTCGGTGACATCTACCAGGATGCCACCAGTTACATGGTGGGCGGCCTGGTCGGGATAAGCTCATCCATCTGGGCGGTCTCCGCCTACTCCCTGGAGCTGGACAACTACCAGGAGATTCTCAAGCAGTCGAAAAAATTTGTCGAGAACCTCGGCCAACGTTTTGGCGTCGCAGTGCAGGCAGGACCGGCCCAGGCCGGCGCCGGAGTGGGTGGAAAGCCGGGTGGCAACATCGGCCGCGTGGTAAAGCTGGAACTCGAACCCGGCAGCTACGCCTTCGGCAACAACCTGCTCGGTTTCGGAAACGGCTTCAACGACGGCGTGGCGCTCTATTTTCAACGGGCAAGGTAAAGCACCCGCTGGAGGCTATGAGAAACTGGCCGAGATTATCCGCTTTCGTTGATATCCATTCAGTGGTAACCCGGCGCGGGCTTTCCCCGCGTTGGGTCTTCAACATCCAGTGCGAAAACACGGATTGCTGTCAATGCATGGATGTCAATGTGTGGATGGCCATGATTGCACTGGAACAGGAAATAGAGGGGCAGAGCAAGCGAGAGCGTACCTGCGAGGTTCCAGCAATACAGCAGTGCCCGAAGTGCCATAAGGGCAGATTACATCTGATCCGGGAGCTGGCGCCCCAGCGCTGGGGATGGTGCGGAAAATTGACAAAAAATGGGGTAATATCGGTTGAGGTTACAGGAAAATAGATGAAAAGAGGCCAGGGAAAACCACTATCAAGGCACGCTGAAGCGGCATTTTGTGTCCTGGTTCAGCCTGAACCGGAGTTTTCCGGTTCACATTTAAGAGACAACCTCACGGCTGCCCGTGGGCAGATGTACCGATTGTAACTGCCTATTTTCTGCACGTCGGTTACGTGCTTCTGCCAGCTTCTGTTCCCGGTTTGCCAAGATCTCAGGGGCCTTGCCTGCCAGCTTGTCGGCAGGGGTGATATAGCCGATAGCACTGTGTAGGCGAGACTGATTATAGTCATCCACGTAAGCCGCCACCGCTAACCGCCATGGAGAGCGAAGCGAAGGCGGTTAGTCCCCGATAGGCGTAGGCGCGGTTGTATGGCCGCAGTTACGACCGATAGGGAGTGACGTAGGGCATACAAATAGCGCATCCGACACGCCGTAGAGTCATTGTGGTCATCATGACGGAGTTGCGCACGAGCAGCTTTGCTGCAATGTGCGGGACGGAGTCGTGATGAGCGCAGGACGGTCGGGGCAGTAACGGCTGTCGCGTTGGCGAGTCGATTTTGGGGACTGGGATGTCCCAAAATCTTTCACGAGGTAGCGACACTCTTGAGCCGCGCCAAATGGACGCTACAACCCCGAAAAAATGATCGTCGCCCCGCTAACAGTTACCGGCCTGCCTAGTTCTCGGCTAATACCCTAGTCTGGTTGTACGGTATTTGTGGTCACCTAATGGTTTATGAAACATTCGGGCTAGTTCTCGGCTAATACCCTAGTCTGGTTGTACGGTATTTGTGGTCACCTAATGGTTTATGAAACATTCGGGCTAAGTGTCGTCCTCGCCGGGGATAGTCGGCTGCTCGACAAACTGCGCCGCGATGACCTGCTGCCCCTGGGCTCGCGCATCCGTACCCGCCTGGCCTTCACCCATGCCGAACGCGACGAGCTCATGGCCAGAGTGTCGCTACCTCGTGAAAGATTTTGGGACATCCCAGTCCCCAAAATCGACTCGCCAACGCGACAGCCGTTACTGCCCCGACCGTCCTGCGCTCATCACGACTCCGTCCCGCACATTGCAGCAAAGCTGCTCGTGCGCAACTCCGTCATGATGACCACAATGACTCTACGGCGTGTCGGATGCGCTATTTGTATGCCCTACGTCACTCCCTATCGGTCGTAACTGCGGCCATACAACCGCGCCTACGCCTATCGGGGACTAACCGCCTTCGCTTCGCTCTCCATGGCGGTTAGCGATGGACGCTACAACCCCGAAAAAATGATCGTCGCCCCGCTAACAGTTACCGGCCTGCCTAGTTCTCGGCTAATACCCTAGTCTGGTTGTACGGTATTTGTGGTCACCTAATGGTTTATGAAACATTCGGGCTAGTAAATGGAGATTACGGTTAGAGCATAGAAGCAATACGAAAGAAGGTACTATGCAATATAGCGCTGAAGTAAAAAACCTGGCAAATCAGTTGTCGGGAATGAGATTGACGCAAATAATTGCTGCGAAAGATGAAGGTGGGGCAGAGACTTTTTTTGAAAAGTTCTGTATTGCCATGCAGGAACTTGGTATCCAACAACGCATAATTATCGGACGACACCAAGCACGATATGAGCATCTCAGTGCTGCAGGCTGCGAAGTATCCCAGGTTCCAACCAGGTTCCCGATGAAGGGTGCCCAGAAATTACTTGTCTATTCCCACTTGAAGCGATGGAAGCCTGACGTGAATTTCGGCTGGATGGGAAGCGGTGGGAAATTACTATTACGAGGGCCTTGGAAAAATGTTGCGAGATTGGGGAACTACTATGACTTCAAGCACTTCGCAACGTGCGACCATTTGATCGGCATTACTCCGAAAATATGCAGCTACATCGAAGACCAGGGATTCCCGGGCGAAAAAATCCACCTGATTCCGAGTTTCGGGTATACCCATGAACTCTCCCAAGCTTCCAGCCCGAGGTCTTGCATCGAGGAGCCAAAAAAAGGCAGATACAATCTCTTGGTCCTGGGAAGATTGCACCCTGTAAAAGGGATAGACCTGATAATCAGATGCATGCCGAATTTACCGCAATGCAACCTGTTGATAGCAGGAGAGGGCCAACTTCGGTCCGAACTTGAAACTCTCGCTTCGGAACTTAACGTCAAAGACAGAGTACATTTTCTTGGTTGGTCCCGAGACACCTCTTCTCTCATGGCCCAAGCAGATATAGTAGCATTCCCATCCAGAAGAGAAGCCAATGGAAATGTCGTTCACGAAGCTTTCAGTGCAGGCGTTCCCATCATTGCATCGATGACAGATGGCCCTTCCTGGCTAATCGAGGATGGAGTCGACGGTCTCTTGTTTCCTATAGATGATCAGCAACAATTGCTGGAAGGTGTTAGCCCGAATGTTTCATAAACCATTAGGTGACCACAAATACCGTACAACCAGACTAGGGTATTAGCCGAGAACTAGGCAGGCCGGTAACTGTTAGCGGGGCGACGATCATTTTTTCGGGGTTGTAG
>PQCP01000083.1 GCA_003062205.1 Candidatus Sedimenticola endophacoides | reverse complement strand
TGCCGTAAGCAGGGCGTCTCAGCCACAGAAGCATTGGCATTGCTTTTTCAAGGCAAGAATCCAGACTTCATGGAATTGGATAAAGCCTGATGTGGCTAATCATGGCAAAATGAGCTGAATAGTTACCAAAAATCTTGTGAAGGCGGCCCAGGCCCTGTTCGTGGCCGGGGAGCGGGAGATGACCCAGGCGGCCCGCAGCGTCTCCCTGGAAGAGACCGAATTGCATCAACTCACTGCGGAAAATCAGGCCTCGCCTACCCAGGCCAGGCCGTGATGGATAAGAAGTCATGAAACGAAAAAAACTGCTGACGAAGGTCGCCGACTTTTTCAACCTCAGCAAGCGCAAGCAGTGCGAGCGCCAGGACAAGCTGAAGGAGCTGCTGGCCCAACTGCGCGACAAGGAACACAAGCTGTGCAGGCGCATCGCCGCCGAGGAGGACCGGGGCCGGGCCAAGCGCTGGGAGAAGGAGGTGCAAATCATCCATGCCCAGCGGATCAAGGGGATCCGGCAGCTCAAGGAGCTGAACTGCGACGACTGACCCGCACCCCCGGGGACGGCACCCGAACGGGGGGAGGCGGATGGCCGCTCCCCACCCAACCCCGCGCCCCATACAACATCAACCGAGGTGGCACCCCATGACCCGCATCGAGCAAGAGGATTTCATTCAGAGCATCGCCGATGCCCTGCAGTTCATCTCCTACTACCACCCCGTGGACTACATCCGCGCCCTGCGCGCCGCCTGGGAGCGGGAGCAATCACCGGCGGCCCGGGACGCCATGGCCCAGATCCTGGTCAACTCCCGCATGTGCGCCGAGGGTCACCGCCCCATCTGCCAGGACACCGGCATGGTGGTCGCCTTCCTGGAGATCGGCATGGAGGTGAGCTGGAACGCCGACATGGGGCTGGCGGAGATGGTCAACGAGGGGGTACGCCGCGCCTACAGCCACCCGGACAATCTCCTGCGCGCCTCCATGGTGAGCGACCCCGCCGGCGCCCGCTCCAACACCCGCGACAACACCCCGGCGGTAATCCACACCCGCCTCGTCCCCGGCGAGCGCGTCGAGGTGAAGCTGGCGGCCAAGGGGGGCGGATCGGAGAACAAATCCAGGTTCACGGTGCTCAACCCCTCCGCCAGCCTGGTGGAGTGGGTGCTGGAGACCCTCCCCGGCATGGGTGCGGGCTGGTGTCCTCCGGGAATGCTCGGGATCGGAATCGGCGGCTCCGCCGAGAAGGCGATGCTGCTGGCCAAGGAGGCGCTGATGGAGCCGATCGACATCCATGAGCTGCGCGTCCACGGCCCGCGCAACCGCATCGATGAGCTGCGCCTGGAGCTATTCGAGAAGGTCAACGCCCTCGGCATCGGGGCACAGGGGCTGGGCGGTCTGACCACCGTGCTGGACGTCAAAATCAGGGACTACCCGACCCATGCCGCCTCCCTGCCGGTGGCCATGATCCCCAACTGCGCCGCCACCCGCCACGTCGAGTTCACCCTCGACGGCAGCGGCCCGGCCCGGCTCGACCCGCCCTCCCTGGATGAGTGGCCGCAAATCGACCTTGGCGATGGCGCGGGGGCGCGTCGCGTCGACCTCGACCACATCACCCCGGAGGAGATCGCCACCTGGCGCGCCGGAGAACGCATCCTCCTCTCCGGGCGGCTGCTGACCGGACGCGACGCCGCCCACAAGCGCATCCAGGAGCTGCTGGAGCAGGGCCGCCCCCTGCCCGGCGGGGTGGACTTCCGCAACCGCTTCATCTACTACGTCGGTCCGGTCGATCCGGTGGGCGACGAGGTGGTGGGACCGGCGGGACCGACTACCGCCACCCGCATGGACCGCTTCACCGAGATGATGCTGGGCCAGACCGGCCTGATCGGCATGGTGGGAAAGGCGGAGCGGGGCGCGGCGGCGATCGAGTCGATCAAGCGCCACGGGGCGGTCTACCTGATGGCCGTGGGCGGGGCCGCCTACCTGGTGGCCAAGGCGATCCGGGGCTCGCGCATGATCGCCTTCGAGGATCTCGGCATGGAGGCGATCCGCGAGTTCGAGGTGCGGGAGATGCCGGTCACAGTGGCGGTGGATGCGGGGGGCACCTCGGTACACCGGACCGGCCCCGCCGAGTGGCGGGTAAAGATCGGCAAGCTGCCGGGCTGAACGTCGGGCGCCACCAGCGCCCCCCTTAACCCGCGGATGCGGGTGTGAGGCGCGCGTTAGCGCCGGGGGAGCTGTTCGACCGTGCTACTCGCTCACCCGCTCCGATGCAACTCGTGGTCCCTGTAGTGCCGATCCAGCCAGCAACGGGGCAGTGCCTCGCCGGAGAGAAACACCAGCTCGCTCTTGGCGAATTTCTCCGGGTCCTGCAACTCCTCGCCGACATGGTACCGGCCCGCCAACTGGGCATGCGCCGGGTTGAACAGATCGCTCAGCCCCAACACCTCGACCACCCTTCCGTTGCCCGCGTGTTTGAGAAACATCGCACCCTCCTTTCAGGGCAGCCGGCGACCGGCGGCCCTGGTCAGTAATCCACATGCCCCCTACTTCGGATTATGGTCCCGACGCGCGGGTTTGCAACCGCCCTGGCGCTCACTCCGCCGCCGCGACTCCCACCCGGACCAGGTCCGGGATACGCCCGGGCTCCAGCGCCTCGCTGAACAGATTGCCCTGCCCCAGGTCACAGCCGTGGCGGCGCATCAGCTCCAGCTGCGCAGGGTTCTCGATCCCCTCGGCCACCACCTGCAGTCCGAGACTGCCGGCCATGGCGATGATCGCCTCGATCAGGCTGATATCCTCCGGATGCTCCTCGACATCCCGGATAAAGGTGCGATCGATCTTCAGGGTGTCCATGGGAAAGCGCTTCAGGTAACTCAGCGACGAGTAGCCGGTGCCGAAATCATCGATGGCCAGCCGCACCCCCACCGCCTTGGCCTGCTCCAGCCACTCCAGGTTGGCCTCCGAATCCTCCATCATGGTGCTCTCGGTGATCTCGATATTGAGTCCTTCGGGATCGAGCCCCTCCTCGCCCAGGATCTGCTGGATCTCCCCGACCTCCAGCCCCATCGCCAACTGATGGCTGGAGAGGTTGACGCTGACCTTCAGTGCCAGACCGGCAGCCCGCCAACTGCCCGCCTGACGGCAGGCCATGCGCAGCACCCAGCGCCCGATCGGGGCGATCAGACCGCTCTCCTCGGCCAGTGTGATGAAGGTGTCGGGAAGGACCAGCCCGCGCTCGGGGTGGCGCCAGCGCAGCAGCGCCTCCACCCCCACCACCCGCAGGTCATCCAGGCGCACGATCGGCTGATAGTGCAGCAGCAGTTGCCCCTGTTCCAGTGCCTGGCGCAGGTCGCGCTCCAGCTCGATCCGGTGTTGCACCTGCTCGTTCATCGCCAGAGTGAAGAACTGGTAGTTGTTGCGCCCGGCGTCCTTGGCCCGGCACATCGCCATGTCGGCGTTGCGTAGCATGGTGTTGGCGTCCGCGGCGTCGTCCGGGTAGAGGGTGACGCCGATGCTGGCGCCGACGAACACGTCGCGCCCGTGCAGCGCCACCGGCCCATCCAGCTCCCGCAGAATCTTCTTGCACACATCCGCCGCGTCACTGACCTGTTTGATATCCTCCAGCAGCAGCACGAACTCATCGCCGCCGAAACGGGCCACCGTGTCGGCCTCGCGCACACAGCCGCGCAGGCGTTCACCTATGCGCTGCAACAGTTCGTCTCCGGCCACGTGTCCGAGGCTGTCGTTGACCTCCTTGAAGCGGTCCAGATCGACGAACAGCAGGGCCACCTTCCAACGCTCGCGCCGGGCGCTCTTGAGAGCGCCGGAGAGGCGGTCGCGCAGCAGCGAGCGATTGGGCAGGCCGGTCAAGGCATCGTAGTTGGCCTGACGCCGGATCTGCTCCTCGCTCTCCTTGCGGTGGGTGATATCCGAAAACACCGCCACATACTCCAGCAGACGCCGCCGTTCGTCGAAAATGGCGACCAGCGACAGCCAGGCGGGGTAGAGGGTGCCATCGCGGCGCCGGTCCCAGATCTCGCCGCTCCAGGAGCCCCGCTCCAGCAGCGACTCCCACAGCTCGGCGTAGAAGGCCGGGGAGTGACGCCCCGAGCTGAGCATCCTGGGATTTTCCCCCACCACCTCTTCCGGCTGGTACCCGGTGATGCGGGTAAAGGCGGGGTTGACGATCTTGATGCGGTTATCGGCATCGGTAACCATGATCCCTTCGGTAATAGTCTCGAACACCGTACCGTACATCCGCAGCTGCTCCTCGCTGCGCTTGCGGGCGGTGATATCCTCCTTGACGGCGATGAAATGGGTGATCCCACCCTGGGGATCGCGCACCGGCGAGATGGAGGCCGACTCCCAGTAGATGGAGCCGTCCTTGCGCCGGTTGTGGAACTGCCCGCGCCACTCCCGGCCGGCGCTGATGGTGGCCCAGAGTTCGGCATACTCCCGGGGCGACTTGTCGCCTGACTTGAACAGACGCGGGTTGCGCCCCAGCAACTCCGCCTCGCTGTATCCGGACATCTCCTGGCACTTCGGGTTGACGTACTCGATACGCCCCTGCACGTCGGTGATGACCACCGAAGCGGGGCTCTGCTCCAGGGCGCGGCTGAGTTTTCGCAGCTCCACCTCACCGCGTCGGCTCTCGGTGATGTCGATGCGCACGCTGACCAGCTCTCCCGCCGAAGTGAAGGAGTCGCTGGCCAGATACCAGCGCCCGTCACTGAGCTGCTCAATGTAGAAATTGCGGGTCTGGGCGAAGGAGGAGCTCGCCGCCTCATCGACGGTGTCGCCATCGCCGCTGCTGGTGTCGAGCAGACGCCCGGAGCGGCGGTTCGCCTCCATGACCTCGTTGATTGTGACACCCGGCTCCAGCACCCCCTCCAACCAGGGATAGAGCTGCCGGTAACGGCTGTTGCACAGCACCAGCCGGCCGTCGGCCCCAAACAGGGCGAACGCCTCGGTCAGGCTCTCCACCCCGTCGCGCAACTGATCCCAGGAGCGTCCGATTGCCGCACGGGCCCGGTTGAGCCGCGTCAGGGCAAGACCCAGGGTGACGAACAGCACCACCGCGACCACCATCAACAACCGGCTGTATCGCTCGGCCGCGAGTGTCTGAGCGGTGTTGTAGCGCACCAGGGACTGGTAGAGGCGTTCCAGCAGCAACGGGGTCTCCACCGCCATGTAGTCGCTGCGCATCGACTGCATCTCCTCGCTGCGCAGGAGGATGGAGCGGATATGGAACAGCGCATTGTCCAGCGCCGATCCCGGCACAGGTTCATGGAAGAACCGGATCTCCTCGATCTCCGCCTCCAACACCTGCAATTCAAGAGTGTCGCTACCTCGTGAAAGATTTTGGGACATCCCAGTCCCCAAAATCGACTCGCCAACGCGACAGCCGTTACTGCCCCGACCGTCCTGCGCTCATCACGACTCCGTCCCGCACATTGCAGCAAAGCTGCTCGTGCGCAACTCCGTCATGATGACCACAATGACTCTACGGCGTGTCGGATGCGCTATTTGTATGCCCTACGTCACTCCCTATCGGTCGTAACTGCGGCCATACAACCGCGCCTACGCCTATCGGGGACTAACCGCCTTCGCTTCGCTCTCCATGGCGGTTAGCGGCTGTGCATCCGGAAACTGGGTATAGAGATAAAGCTGGCTCAGCAACCGCCCCAGACGCATCCCAAGGGAGGGATCACTCTCCCCGGCCTCGGCTACCGCCAGGGGCAGATAGAGCAGACCGTTGCGCACCACTGCGGCCCGGGATTTGATGTGCTCCAGCAGGCGCAGCTTTT
This sequence comes from Candidatus Sedimenticola endophacoides, assembly GCA_003062205.1. Lineage (GTDB taxonomy): Bacteria > Pseudomonadota > Gammaproteobacteria > Chromatiales > Chromatiaceae > Sedimenticola_A > Sedimenticola_A endophacoides. Next base: position 28,242 of record PQCP01000083.1, on the reverse strand, counting down.
GTTGCAGCGCCCCCCGATAGCTCCGCAGCTGCTCAACCAACGGCGCCAGCTCAGGGATGCGCCCATGGGGAATCAGCGCCTCCAGGCGCTGTAACCGCTCGCGCAGCTGCCGCCGGTTTTCGATGAACCCATCGTATTGGGCCAGGATGAAGAAGCTGGCCAACAAGACGTCCCGGTCGAGTTCCCCCTCTGCATGGCGGATACCGCGCAGCTGTTCCAGGCGCTGGTGGTGAACCGCCACATCCTCGGCCCGTGTGTGCAGGAACAGAAAGACGATCAGCGCCGTTGCGGCCAAAAGCAGGTAGTGCAGCAGCGCGGACCTGCCCACGATCAGTGCTCCAGCGCCGGATGGCGCCCCGCCAGGGAGCGGATGAAGGCGGCAATGGCCCGGTTGTCCTCCACCGGCATGGCACGTCCGAGCTGGTAGCGGGCCATGATATCGATCGCCTCCTCCAGGGTCGCCGTCGTGCCATCGTGAAAATAGGGGGCTGTGAGGGCTGCCAGGCGCAGTCCGGGCACCTTAAACATATGTCGGTCGAGGGGATCACCGGTGACATTGAAACGGCCCATGTCGGCGCTGGTGAGCGGACTGCCCCGGTCGGCAAAATAATCTCCCATGGCCCCCATGCGTTGATACATGTTGCCTCCGGCGCTCACCCCCTGGTGGCAGGCGATGCAGCCATAGGACTTGAACAGCCGGTACCCTCGCAGTTGCTGGGCATCCAGGGCAGTCCGGTCCCCGCGCAGCCAGCGGTCGAAAGGGGCGTCGGTGGTGACCAGGGTAGCCTCGAAAACAGCAATGGCGTCCTGGATGTTGGCGCCGGTCAGGCCATCGTCCGGATAGAGGCGCGCGAACTCCGCCATGTAGCGGCCATCGGTGCGCAGCTTGGCGATCACCCGCGACCAGTCGGAGGCCATCTCGCGGGGATTGTGCACCGGAAACCGAACCTGGGCCGTGAGATCGGCGGCACCACCACTCCACCGCTAACCGCCATGGAGAGCGAAGCGAAGGCGGTTAGTCCCCGATAGGCGTAGGCGCGGTTGTATGGCCGCAGTTACGACCGATAGGGAGTGACGTAGGGCGTACAAATAGCGCATCCGACACGCCGTAGAGTCATTGTGGTCATCATGACGGAGTTGCGCACGAGCAGCTTTGCTGCAATGTGCGGGACGGAGTCGTGATGAGCGCAGGACGGTCGGGGCAGTAACGGCTGTCGCGTTGGCGAGTCGATTTTGGGGACTGGGATGTCCCAAAATCTTTCACGAGGTAGCGACACTCTTGAACTGGGCGAGGTTGAAAAAGCTGTTGTAGACCGTCGGCGTGTGGATCTCGCCGAGCTGCCCGGCCACACCGGGCGAGCGCACGAGCCCATCCGCCCCGCCCCGCCCGAGGGGGTGGCAGTGGGCGCAGCTGATGGATTCATCCCCGGAGAGCCGGGGATCATGGAACAGGCGCTCCCCTAGGGCGACCTTCCCCGGATCAAGCCCGACCACCTGAGTCAGCGGCAGGATGGGCTCTTCAACCCCCTTCCCCATTGCCCACACCAACGGACAACAGAACAGCAGCAGCAACAGGGCAGCGCCCTTTATTCTTGACATAGGCAATCCACTGGGCGAGGTCGTCAATGCCGTCGGCGGTTCAAATACCGCCCCCACGGATGACACCCGGCATTCCCACTACCCAGCCCGAATATCCAGCGACCGGAGGTCTGGTACGGGCAGGCGGATGTATATACATTCGTTCCCATCCCGGAATGGTAGCCTCTCCCCCCGAACCTCGCCACCCGGAGGTGGAACCCACCCGGGAGATGCGCCACATTATCCGCCGCGGGCAGCCCAGCTCTCCGGCGTGAAGGTCTTGATGGAGAGGGCGTGCAGCTCATCGCTGGCAAGCTGGACCTTGACAGTCTCCGTCACCATGCGGTGCTGTTGCAGCAGGGATTTGCCGGCGAACGCGGCGTCGATCACCTGTGCCTCGAAGTGGCGCCCGTCGCCGGTGACGTGAACCTCGCACCCCGGCAGGCCGGCCTTGATCAATGCTTCAACGGTTTGGTTTTCCATGGGACTCCTCCATTCGCTTTTCCGACCCTATTGCCGGAAGCGGTTTACAGCTCGCGGGTGGCCAGGAACTCCACCTCCGGCCAGCGCTCCTCGGCCAGGCTCAAGTTGACCCGGGTCGGCGCCAGATAGACCAACTGCTCGTCGCCGTCCAGGGCCAGATGCTCGTGGGCCTTTACCTTAAACCGCTCCAGGATCTTGGGGTCGGAACAACGGACCCAGCGCGCCGTGGCGACACTCACGTTCTCGACCACCGCCTCGACGTTGTACTCGTCCTTCAGACGATGGGCCGCCACGTCGAACTGCAACACCCCGACCGCGCCCAGGATCATGTCGTTGTTCTTGAGGGGCCGGAACACCTGGGTCGCCCCCTCCTCACACAACTGCAACACCCCCTTTTGCAGCGCCTTCATGCGCAGGGGGTCCTTCAGAACCACCCGCCGGAACAGCTCCGGCGCGAAGTAGGGGATGCCCTCGTACTTCAGCGTCTCGCCATCGGTGAAGGTATCACCGATCTGGATCGTGCCGTGGTTGTGCAGACCGATGATGTCTCCCGGCCAGGCCTCCTCCACATGGCGCCGTTCATCGGCCTGGAACGTGATGGCGTTGCTGATCTGCACCGTCTTGCCGATCCGCACATGGCGCATCTTCATCCCCTTTTTGTAGGAGCCGGAGCAGACACGCATGAAGGCGATGCGATCGCGGTGCGCGGGGTCCATATTGGCCTGGATCTTGAAAACGAAGCCGCTGAAGGACTCCTCCTGAGGCTGCACCTCGCGCTGCTGGGTGATGTGGGGCTTGGGTGGGGGGGCGTAGGAGACGAAGGCGTCGAGCAGCTCGCGGACCCCGAAGTTGTTGATCGCCGATCCAAAGAAGACCGGGGTCAGCTCGCCCCGGGCATAGGCTTCCAGATCCAGCGCATGGCTGGCACCCTGCACCAGTTCGATCTCCTCGCGCAGCTCCGCCGCCTGGTCCCCCAGCAACTGGTCCATGCGCGGATTGTCGATCCCCTCGATCAGCTCCCCCTCCTGCACCTTGCCGCCATGGGTGGCGGAGTAGAGGTGGGTGGTATCGGTGCGCAGGTCGTAGACCCCCTTGAAACGCTTGCCCATGCCAATCGGCCAGGTGACCGGGGCGCACTGGATCTTGAGCACCTCCTCCACCTCGTCGAGGATCTCCATGGCATCACGCCCCTCGCGGTCGAGTTTATTGACGAAGGTGAGGATCGGCGTGTCGCGCAGGCGGCAGACATCCATCAACTTGATGGTGCGATCCTCCACGCCCTTGGCCACATCGATCACCATTAGCGCCGAGTCCACGGCGGTGAGGGTGCGGTAAGTGTCCTCGGAGAAGTCCTCGTGCCCCGGCGTATCGAGCAGGTTGACCACCGCGTCGCCGTAGGGAAACTGCATCACCGAGGAGGTGACCGAAATCCCGCGCTGTTTCTCCAGTTCCATCCAGTCCGAGGTGGCGTGACGCGCGGCCTTGCGCCCCTTCACGGTCCCGGCCATCTGGATCGCCCCGCCGTAGAGCAGCAGCTTCTCGGTCAGGGTGGTCTTGCCCGCATCGGGGTGGGAGATGATGGCAAAGGTGCGTCGCCGTTGCAGTTGCGCGAGAAGTTCAGACATCGGGGCTGTTCGGTTACCGGGGAAAGCGGGGGATTATAGCAGGATTCCCGGAGGCGGATCAGCGCAGGGTGCGGGCCAGCAGGATGGCATCCTCCCTGCCCCGAGGCAGCGGATAGTACCCCCGGCGTCGGCCGATTTCGTTGAACCCAAGGGCGTGATACAACTCCAGGGCCGGGGTATTGGAGACCCGCACCTCGAGAAACAGCTCATCGGCGCGGTGCTCGCGTGCCAGGTTCATCAAACGCCGCATCAAACGCCGCCCCAGACCCTGTCCCTGCCGGGCGGGCTTGACACAGAGGTTGAGCAGGTGCGCCTCGCCTGCGGCTACCGACATCACCGCGTAGCCGACGATCCGCTCCTCCAGGGTGCAGACCCAGCAGCAGTAACCGACACGCAGACAGTCGTGGAAGATGCCGTGGCTCCAGGGAAAGGGGTAGGCCTCCCGCTCCACCTCCATCACCGCATCCACATCCTCGTCGGTCATGGGGCGCAGCCGCAGCAGGGGGTCTTTGAGCAGGGCGTTCATGGATCGGGGCCGACCGCTATGGGGTGAGCTTCCGGTAGGCGGCCTGCAGATCCGCCCAGGCCTTCGCCTTCTGCTCCGGGGAACGCAGCAGATAGGCGGGGTGATAGGTGACCACTGTCGGAATCTCCCGATAAAATAATGCCTTGCCACGCATACGCCCGACCGCCTCTCCGCTCTGCAGCAGGTTTTGGGCGGCCACCCGGCCCACGCAGAGGATCACCCGGGGGGCGAGCAGCTCGATCTGCCGCCGCAGATAGGGCTCGCAGTGCTGGACCTCCTCGGCCCTGGGGTCGCGATTGCCCGGCGGCCGGCACTTGAGGATGTTGGCAATGAACACCTGATCGCGACGCAGACCGATGGCCGCGAGCATGGCGTTGAGCAGCTGTCCCGCGCGGCCCACGAAAGGCTCGCCCTGGCGGTCTTCGTCGGCCCCCGGGGCCTCGCCGATCACCAGCAGCCGTGCCGCCGGATCGCCCACGCCGAATACCGTATTGGCGCGGCTGCGGTGCAGCTCGCAGCCCCGGCATTCGCCGACCCGCTCGCGCAGTTCGTCCCAGCCGAGCGCCGAAAGATCCGTGACAGGCCCAACGGCCGGTTCCAGATCGGCGGGATACTCGGCCGGCTCCCGAGCCGGGATATAGTCATCAGTCTGGGGCGGCTCTTCCAGCAGCCAGGCGGGCAGATCCCGGTCACCGCCGGAGGCGGTGCCGGAGTCCTGGGCGGAGGGCGGCGGCACGCCCTCCCCGACCTCCGGACCGGCGGGCGACGCGGCGGGCACCGGAGAGCGCTGCACCGGAGAGGGCTCCGGCTGAGGTTCGCCCGGCTCCGGCCGCAGCACCCAACGCTCGACCCCCATCGCCCGCAGATACTCCCGCCGTCTCGTCTCGTCCATCTGGAACCTGCCGCAGCGCGGGGCCGCGCGCTACACGTCGCCCTGCTGGGGATGAGCCCGCTCCGGGGCCTGGGCCAGCTTGTTGTGGGCGTTGATGTAGGCCTTGGCGGAGGCGATGACGATATCGGTATCGGCACCCTGCCCGTTGACGATACGTCCCTCCCGCTCCAGGCGCACCGTCACCTCACCCTGGGCATCGGTGCCACTGGTGATGGCGTTGACGGAGTAGAGCTGGAGCCGGACCCTGCTGCCGATGATCGACTCGATCGCCTTGAACGAGGCGTCCACCGGACCACCGCCCAGGGCGGTGGCGCTACGCTCCTCACCATCGACGGCGATCACCACGCCGGCGTGGGGGGTCTCGCCGGTCTCGGAACAGACCTTCAGCGAGATCAGCTTGATGCGCTCGTGCTCTGCACGAAACCCCGCATCGGTGACCAGGGCACGCAGGTCATCGTCGAAGATCTCGTGCTTCTTGTCGGCCAGCTCCTTGAAACGCCGGAAGACGTCATTGAGCTCCTCTTCACTGTTGAAGAGGATATCCAGCTCCTGCATCCGGGTGCGAAAGGCGTTGCGTCCCGAGTGCTTGCCCATCACCATGCGGTTGTGGCTCCAGCCGACATCCTCGGCGCGCATGATCTCGTAGGTCTCGCGGCTCTTGAGCACACCGTCCTGGTGGATCCCCGACTCGTGGGCGAAGGCATTGGCGCCGACGATCGCCTTGTTCGGCTGCACCGGAAAGCCGGTGATGCTGGAGACCAGACGCGAGCTGGGGACGATCTGGGTCGCATCCAGGGCGGTATCGCAGGCAAAGTAATCGGGACGGGTGCGTACCGCCATCACCACCTCTTCCAGCGAGGCGTTGCCAGCACGCTCGCCAAGCCCGTTGATGGTGCACTCGACCTGACGCGCGCCGTTTTTCACCGCCGACAGGGAGTTGGCCACCGCCAGCCCCAGGTCGTTGTGACAGTGGACGGAGAAGACCGCCTTGTGGGCATTCGGTATACGCTCCATCAACTGGCGGATGGTCTCGCCGAACTGCGCGGGCATGGCGTAGCCGACGGTATCCGGGACATTGATGGTGGTGGCGCCGGCATCGATCACCGCCTCGAATATCCGACACAGGAATTCAGGGTCGGAGCGCCCCGCGTCCTCGGCCGAGAACTCCACATCGTCAGTGTAGTTGCGCGCGTGCCTGACCGCCCACACCGCCTGTTCCACCACCTTGTCGGGGGCCATGCGCAGCTTCTGCTGCATGTGGATGGGCGAGGTGGCGATAAAGGTGTGGATGCGCCCCGAGTTGGCGCCCCGGAGGGCCTCGCCCGCGCGGTCGATATCCGCCTCCAGGGCCCGCGCCAACCCGCACACGGTGCTATCACTCACCGCCTCGGCCACCGCCCGGACCGCGTCGAAATCACCGGTGCTGGCGATCGGGAAGCCCGCCTCGATCACATCCACCCGCATCTTCTCCAGGGCCTTGGCGATACGCAGCTTCTCCTCCCGGGTCATGGAGGCGCCGGGGCTCTGCTCACCATCGCGCAGGGTGGTGTCGAATATAATCAAACGCTCTGGGTTGCTCATCTGCTGCTCCCTGAAGAGCCCGCCCGCGTGGCCGGCGGGGCTGTGGTGTCCGCGTCAACCGCACCCCGGCGGGGTACGGATCCCCTATGGTGCCTGATCCGTGCCGCCATCCGGCTCCTTCTGACCCGCCTGGCGCACCGCCCGGCGTCGACGCAGGTGGGTGAGGGTGTAGACCGGTCCCGAGACGGCATAGGCAAAGAAGATCAGAAACAGCACCAGCGGCGGCTGCACAATGACCACCGCAAAACCGAGCATCACCACCACAATGACGAAAAAGGGCACCTTGCCGCGAAAGTCGATCTCCTTGAAGCTGCTGTAGCGGAGGTTACTCACCATCAACAGCCCGGAGGCGAGGGTGATCAGACCGGCCAGCGGCGCCACGGCGGCGCCGTCAATGCCGTGATCGACCGCCACCCAGACGCTGCCCGCCATGATGGCCGCCGCGGAGGGCGATGGCAGCCCCTGGAAATAGCGCTTGTCCGCGGTGCCCACCTGGGTGTTGAACCGCGCAAGGCGCAGGGCGGCGCTGGCGGTGTAGACGAAGGCGGCCAGCCAGCCGAACTGGCCGAGCGCGTTGAGCGACCACACATACATCACCAGCGCCGGAGCCAGCCCGAAGGCGACCATGTCGGACAGGCTGTCATACTCGGCGCCGAAGGCGGTCTGGGTGTTGGTCATGCGTGCCACCCGCCCATCCAGGCCATCCAGCACCATGGCCGCGAAGATGGCGATGGCCGCCTGCTCGAAGCGACCGTTCATCGCCGCCAGTACGGCGAAGAATCCGCCGAACAGGGCCGCCGTGGTAAACAGGTTCGGCAACAGATAGATGCCGCGCCGCCGGGGTTTGGCTTTGGGATCGTTCTCAACCATGCGCTGTGCGGACTCCTAAAAGGGATTTTTCGATTATAACCGACCGCCCGGGAAATGGGATTGCCGTTTCGCCGTGGCGCGAAAAAAAACGCCGGGGGTAACCGGCGTTTTTTCCAAGCGCTGCGGAATGCACTCAGTTCTTCGACTTGTCCACGATCTTCTTGATCCAGGGCATCATGGCGCGCAGCTTCTCGCCGGTCTGCTCGATCGGGTGGGCGGCGTTGAGACGGCGGTAGGCGGTCATGGAGGGGTAGTTGGTCTGCCCTTCCGCGATGAACTGCTTGGCATACTCTCCACACTGGATGTTGTGCAGGGCCTGACGCATGGCGCGGCGGCTCTCGTCATTGATCACCTTGGGGCCGGTGACATACTCGCCGTACTCCGCATTGTTGGAGATGGAGTAGTTCATGTTGGCGATGCCGCCCTCGTACATCAGGTCCACGATCAGCTTCAGCTCGTGCAGACACTCGAAGTAGGCCATCTCCGGGGCGTATCCCGCCTCGGTCAGGGTCTCGAAGCCGGCCTTGACCAGCTCGACCGCGCCGCCGCAGAGCACCGCCTGCTCGCCGAACAGATCGGTCTCGGTCTCGTCCTTGAAGGTGGTCTCGATGATGCCGGTGCGTCCGCCACCGATGGCGGAGGCGTAGGAGAGCGCGGTCTCCTTGGCGCTGCCGCTGGCGTCCTGGTACACGGCGATCAGATCGGGGATGCCACCGCCCCTCTCGAACTCGCTGCGCACGGTGTGTCCCGGGGCCTTGGGGGCGATCATGATCACATCCAGGTCGGCGCGCGGCACCACCTGGTTGTAGTGAATGGCGAAGCCGTGGGCGAAGGCCAGGGTGGCGCCCTGCTTTAGATTCGGCTCAAGCTGCTCACGGTAGAGGATGGACTGGAACTCGTCCGGGGTGAGAACCATCACCACGTCTGCGTCGCTGACCGCATCCTCCACGCTCTTCACGGTGAGGCCGGCCGCCTCGGCCTTGGCCGCGGAGCCGGAACCCGGGCGCAGGGCCACGGTGACATCGACGCCGGAGTCCTTCAGATTGTTGGCATGGGCGTGTCCCTGGGAACCGTAGCCGACAATGGTCACCCGCTTGCCCTGGATGATGGAGAGGTCGGCGTCTTTGTCGTAGTAGATGTTCAAGCTCATTAGCGTTTTACCTTCGGATTCAATGAATGACTGAGGCCGGTCCCGGCCCCTGAAACGGATGTCAGATGGAGAGCCCCTTGGCGCCACGGGCGATGCCGGAGGGACCGGTACGCACCACTTCCACCACCAGATCCTCGTGCACCGCCTTGATAAAGGCGTCGAGTTTGTCGGCGTCGCCGGTCAGCTCGATGATATAGCTGGTGTCGGTGACATCGATAATCTTGCCGCGGAAGATATCGGCCATGCGCTTGACCTCTTCACGGTGGGTGCGCTCCGCCTTCAGCTTGACCAGCATCATCTCGCGTTCGATGTGCGGTCCCTCGGAGAGGTCGAGCAGCTTCACCACCTCGACCAGCTTGTTGAGTTGTTTGGTGATCTGCTCGATGATCGCCTCGTCACCCCGGGTCACCAGGGTCATGCGCGACAGCGAGACATCCTCGGTGGGGGCCACGGTCAACGATTCGATGTTGTAGCCGCGGGCCGAGAACAGACCGGCAACCCGCGACAGCGCACCGGACTCATTTTCCATCAGGATTGAAATAATGTGTCTCATGGTCGTTATACCAGCTCGCTTTGCGGTGACAGTTGCATCTCATGGTGGCCCTTGCCGGCCTCGATCATTGGGTAGACGTTCTCCGTCGGGTCGATCACCACGTCCAGAAACACCAGCCGGTCCTTCATGGCAAAGGCCTCGCGCATCCGATCTTCGAGTTCGGCCGGATTGTCGACCCGCATGCCGACGTGGCCATAGCTCTCGGCCAGCTTCACGAAATCAGGCAGAGCGTCAACGTAGGAGTGGGCATAGCGGCCATCGTAGAAGAACTCCTGCCACTGGCGCACCATACCCAGATAGCCGTTGTTCAGGAGGATGATCTTCAGGGGCAGATCATACTGCTTGCAGGTGGCCAGCTCCTGAATACACATCTGGATACTCCCCTCGCCCGTGACCACCGCCACGTCGGCCCCGGGGTTGGCCATCTGGATACCCATGCCGGCGGGGAGGCCAAAGCCCATGGTGCCGAGACCGCCGGAGTTGACCCAGCGGCGCGGCTTGTCGAAGCCGTAGAACTGGGCCGCGAACATCTGATGCTGCCCCACGTCAGAGGCGATAAAGGCATCCCCTCCGGTCACCTTATGCAGGGTCTCGACGGCGAACTGGGGCTTGATCAGCTTGCTCTTGGTATCGTAGCTGAGGCACTTCATCCGGCGCCACTCGTCGATCTGCGCCCACCATCGCTTCAGGGCACCGGCATCCGGTTTGCGCCCCGACTCCTTGATCACCTTGTGCATATCCTTCAGCACCTGTTTCACGGGGCCGACGATCGGCACATCCACACGCACGTTCTTGGAGATGGACGAAGGGTCGATATCGATATGGATGATGGTCGCGTTGGGACAGAAATGGGCGATGTGTCCGGTCACCCGGTCGTCGAAGCGGGCGCCGACGGCGATCAGCAGATCGGTGTCGTGCATCGCCATGTTGGCCTCGTAGGTGCCGTGCATGCCCAACATGCCGATAAACTGGCGGTCGCTGGAGGGGTAGGCGCCGAGCCCCATCAGGGTCTGGGTGATAGGGTAGCCGAGCTCGCGCACCACGTCGGCCAGGTACTTGGAACCGTCGCCGGTGACCACGCCTCCGCCGGTGTAGAAGACCGGGCGCTCGGCGCTCAGCATCAGCTCCACCGCCCGCTTGATCTGGCCCAGATGCCCCTTCACCACCGGGTTGTAGGAGCGCATCTTGATCTTCTTCGGATACGCGTAGGGCACTTTGATGTTGGGATCGGTGATGTCCTTCGGGATATCCACCACCACGGGACCGGGACGCCCGGAGGTGGCAATGTAGAAGGCCTTCTTGATGGTCTCGGCGATCTCGCGCACATCCTTGACCAGGAAGTTGTGCTTCACGCAGGGCCGGGTGATACCGACGGTATCGACCTCCTGGAAGGCGTCGCTGCCGATAAACGGCGATGGCACCTGGCCGGTCAGCACCACCATCGGGATGGAGTCCATGTAGGCGGTGGCGATGCCGGTCACGGCGTTGGTCGCCCCCGGACCGGAGGTGACCAGCGCCACCCCGGGCTTGCCGGTAGAGCGCGCATAACCGTCAGCGGCATGAGTCGCCGCCTGCTCGTGACGCACCAGGATATGCTGCACATCATCCTGCCTGAAAATCGCATCGTAGATGTGAAGGACGGCCCCACCGGGGTACCCGAATACATGTTCAACGCCCTCGTCCTTCAAACACTGAATGACGATCTCGCCACCACTCAATTCCACTTCGCAGCCCCCCACCGGCCCAATCGGCCCTTTAAATCCGCCAATCAGGCTAAAAACCAAAGAAAATTTCGGAAACAAAGCAACATACTAAAAACCGCCGCGCCGGGTCAAGGAGAGATCGCACCCGGGGCCGCGCGGCCGGTCCGCATAGCCCACCGTGCGAGCCGCACCCTCCGGGATTCGCACCGCCGCTTGACCGGAGGTGGCCATCCCCCCGGTTTCAGTCAAACCATTGGCGGCTCCATCCGATCAGCGATACGGCCTAATACCCCTCGATCTCGTCGGGGCTGAGCAGCCGCCCCGCGGGCAGGTCGCACAGCGCCCGCTTGCCCGACACGCGCGCCAGCTCATGGCTGGGGATGCCGCTGCCGGGACGCTTCACCCAGATGTTGACGCGCTCGCGGAAGCGCTCCCCCGCCCGTACCGGGGCGATGGTGACCACGCTCTCGGAGAAGCCCTGGCGCACCTTCAGCGCCTCTGCATTGAGGCGCTTCTCGCGCCCGCCCAAGGCGGCTTCGATAGCCCGCACCCCCTGGACCAGATCCCGCAACTGCTCCGGCTCGATGGAGGAGGATTGGTCCACCCCGGGCAACTGCCGGGAGAGGGTGAAGTGCTTCTCCACCAGGGAGGCGCCGCGCGCCACCGCCGCAAAGCAGGCGTAGTTCCCCTGACAGTGATCGGAGAGACCCACGGGGAGGGCGAACCGCTCCCGCATCCGGTCCATCACCCGCAGGTGCACCTCCTCCCAGCGGGTCGGGTAGTTAGAGGTGCACTGCAGCAACACCAGTGGCGCGCCGTGACCGCGGATGACCTCCACCGCCCGCTCCACCTCGGCCCAGTCGCCGGTGCCGGTGGAGAGGATCACCGGCCGCCCCTTGCCGGCCAGGTAGTCGAGGAACGGGAGATTGGTCACCTCCCCCGAGCCCACCTTGTAGGCGCCGACCCCCACCTCCTCCAGCAGATCCACCGCCTCCACGCAGAAGGGAGTGGAGAGAAACAGCAGCCCCAAGGATTCGGCCTCCGCCTTAAGGGCCAGGTGATCTTCGAGGTCGAGGTGGCACTGACACATGATCTCGTAAAGCGAGCCCTGCACATGGGAACCGGCACCCGCGGCGGGATCTCGGTCCGGCAGCATCTCGGCATCGGCGATGTGGGTCTGGAACTTGACGATGTCCGCCCCCGCCTCGTGGGCCGCGCGCAGCATGCGCAGCGCCAGCTCCCGGTCGCCGTTGTGGTTGATCCCCACCTCGGCCACCACCCGTGCGGGGTGGCCGGGGCCGGTGGCGAAGGGCCCCAGATCGACTGCCGAAATCCCGTTCATACCTGCACCTCCTCCTGCCCGCGCTGCCAGATCAGCCAGTCATCGAGCGTGTAATCCAGATCGGCGCCATCCCAGCGGGGATGAAATACGCCATGTTCAATGACCCGCCGCAACCCCTGCTCCAGGCTGAAGCGGGGATTGAAGTCCAGCAGCTCCCGGGCCCGCGCGATGTCGCAATAGCGGGTATACACCTCGCGCAGCGCCTCCCGGTCGGTGTTGGCGAAGCGCCCCTGAAACACCGGCTCCAGATCCGCTTCCTTCCCCGCCAGGCGGATGATGGTGCGTGCCAGTTCGGTAAGCGATACCCGGTTGCGATCGTTGCCGACATTGATCACCGCATGCCGGGTATCCTCCCGCAGCAGGGCCTCGACCGTCGCCCAGGCCGTATCCTCGACGTAGCAGTAGGAGCGCAGTTGGCGCCCGTCACCATAGATCACCGGCGGCTTGTCCTGCATCACGTTGCGGATGAACTTGGGAATCACGAACTGGGCCACCTGGTAGGGACCGAAGGTATTGAAATAGCGCAGAATGGTGTACTGAAGGAAGGGGTAGCGCTGGGCGTAGGCCTTGCACATCTCCTCGCCCGCCAGCTTGGTCACCGCATAGATGGTCTTGCCCTGGGTGGGCACCGACTCGTCCACCGGGTTCGCCGCCGGCTCGCCGTATACCTCGGATGATGAGGCGAACACCAGCCTGGAGATGTGGTCCTGTACGGCGCACTCCATGATGTTCTGCGTGCCGTCGATATTGATATGCAGGCAACGCAGCTTGTTGGTCTCGGTGCGCCGGACCCCGAGATAGGCGGCCAGGTGGATCACCCCCTGGCAGCCCTGGATCGCGTCACGCAGCATGGCGCGGTCGAGGATCGAGCCGCCGATCGCCACCGCCCCCTCGGGCAGATACCCCCGGGCGCGCGCGATCTGCTCCGGCAGGTCGTAGAGGTGAGGCCGGATTCCCCGCCGCAGCAGTTCCCGGCAGACGTGGATGCCGATCAGGCCGGCCCCGCCGGTCACCAGCACTTTTTCCATAGGTGTGGTCATATTCGGTCCCAGGATAGCCAATCCCCGCTCAATAGGCGATGATCTTCTGCGTCAGCTCCGGTCCCAGGGGCTGGTCCTCCAGGATATCGACGATACGCGCCGCCGCATGCCCGTCCCCATAGGGGTTGACGCAGGCCGCGGCCCGGGCGCGGAACGCGGCGTCGTTCAGGGCGCGCTCCAGGGCGGCGGCGATCGCCTCGGTTTGGTGGGGCACATCAATCACGTTGCAGGCCCGCAGCCGTCCCTGCTGGCGCGACCCGATATTGACCACCGGCAAGCCGAAGCTGGGGGCCTCGCGGATACCCGCCGAGGAGTTGCCCACCATCACCGAGGCGTGGTGCATCAGGCTCAGAAACTCCGTCTCGTGGAGGTTGGGGTGGACGCAGAAGCCCGCCTGCCGCCGCATAAGATCGGTCATCTCCCGGCCGCCCGCGTCGGCGTTGGAGAAGAGCGCGAACACCTCCAGCCCGGGAAACGCCCCCAGGGCCTCGATGGTGGCGCGGATCTGCCCCATCCCCCGGCCGTACTCACTGGTCACCGGATGCTGGACGAAGATCGCCAGCGGCCTGGCCGGATCGAAGCCGTAGCGCTGCGCCAATGTCTCCTTCGGTAGCGGCCGCAGGGATTGGATGAAATCCACGTAGGGGCAGCCGACCTGATGCACATGCTCCGGTGCCTCGCCCATGCGGACAATGCGCTCGGCGGCGTCGGGCGTGGCCGGAAAATGGACGTGCGCCAGCTTGGTGACCGCGTGGCGGATACTCTCATCGATGGTGCCCGTCACCTCCCCCCCCTGGATATGGAACAGGGGCAGGTTCATCAACGCCCCGGCGGCGGCGGCGGCAAGGGTCTCCACCCGGTCCACGGTGATCAGGAAGAGATCGGGCGCGATGGCGCGCAGGGCATCGGCCATGCCATCCATGCAGCGCGCGGCGGCCTTGGTCATGTCATACACGGAGTCGCCCCCGCCCCGCGCATCCTCTGCGTACATGGGGACGCGCTGGGCGATCTCGAAGCCGTCGCGCTCGATCAGATCAACGGTGTGCCCGAAGGCCCGGGAGAGGTGGGCCCCGGTGACGATCAGCTTGAGATCGAGCCCGGGCCGACGCGCAATCTCCCGCAATACCGGTTTGACCCGTGGGTAATCGGCGCGGGTGGCGGTCATGCAGGCGATGGTGCGGCGGCCCATGGCATTCACCTTCTGGGTTGGGAACGGAAGCACTGCCGGAGGCTGTCGCAGAGGGTACCAATCCTGCCCCGGCAAGACAAAGAGACCGGCGCCGGAACGGCTTTCAGCGGCACGGAATGAAAACTTGTGTCAGGGATCCGGACCACGCGGGGAACGGGTGTCCGCGGTCCCCAGCCACCGCGAGAGCGACACCGGGCAACGACCCGGCCCCTGCGTCCCGAACCGCGTCCGGGCAGCCCCGCGCACCCTCAGCCGAAATGGATCTCGGCCAGATCCTCCCCCACCTGCACCACATCGCCATCCTCCAGCTTGACCCCGGCGGTGGAGTCGATCTCCCGGTCGTTGATCATCGGGTAGCCTCCGCCGATGTGCAGCAGGAAAAAACCCTGGGGCCGGCGCGCGATGGCGGCGATCTCCCCGCCCGGCTTGCCGATGGTGTAGAGCGAGCGGCTGATCTCCTCGCTGCGCCCACTCCTGGGCCCGCGCAGGTAGCGGACGGTGGCGATCTTGGGGCTGACCCTGGGAGGCACATCCGGTTTCCGGGCGCCCGTACCCCGGCCACGCTCCGGGTTTAGAATCACCGTCTTATCCAGGTCATCCTCCTCGGACCGAACCCGTGCCTCATCAATAAAACGCAGAAGAAAAAGGCCGACCGAAATCCCGTCCCCCGACTTCACGATGTGCTTGGTTACCGGACGCTCATTAATCCTGGTGCCGTTGGTACTGCCGAGGTCTTCGATGAAGTACTCATTCAGCATCTTGACCAGCCGCGCATGATGCCTGCTCACCGAGGCATCACTGAGACAGACGTCGCTAGCGGGATCCCTCCCGATCGCCGTGGTACGCTTCTCCAGCGTAATCTCATCCAGCACCGCCCCCTCTTTCGAGATTATGAGTTTTTCCATACTGCCCCCACGAACCCCCAATTCCCAGTTCAAGCCCCTGATCCGCCAGTCGGATCGACCACTACCAGGGAGATATTATCCACTCCCCCG
Organism: Candidatus Sedimenticola endophacoides; assembly: GCA_003062205.1. Classification (GTDB taxonomy): domain Bacteria; phylum Pseudomonadota; class Gammaproteobacteria; order Chromatiales; family Chromatiaceae; genus Sedimenticola_A; species Sedimenticola_A endophacoides. The sequence continues at coordinate 12,715 of PQCP01000083.1, read as the reverse complement.
CCGGCCAGCGCGGCATCCAGCAGACGCCCGGCCGCCTGCTCCACATCCCCACCGGATTCTTCCAGGGCGGCACCAATCTGCTCATCATCGACCATTGCACTCAAGCCGTCGGAACAGAAGAGGTAGAGATCGCCCGGTTCAATCTCGCCCCGCCCCACCCCGATCTCGATATCGTGATGGGTGCCCAGTCCCTGGGTCAGGACACTGGCCGACACGCCGGCCCCCCTGGCCTCCTGCTCAGAGCTGAACATGCCTTCGTCCACAAGCGACTGAATCAAGGTATGATCGCGTGTCAGGCACTCCAGAATACGGTGCCGGAACCGATAAAGCCGGGAGTCGCCCACATGAGTATAGTGCAACCACTGGCCATCAAACGCCCCCGCCACCACTGTCGAGCCCATCCCCTGAAGCCCCGGCGCCTCATCCATCGCCGAGAAGAGTGCGCGGTTGGCACCCGCAACGGCCTCCTCCAGCACCTTGCCCCCTAATCCGGGGAACGCGGCCATCAAACTGACGGAGACCGACTCCACGACGATCTGACTCGCCACCTCGCCGGCGTGGTGACCACCCATGCCGTCACCCAGCACTACCAGCCCGAACTCGGGCAGCACGGCAACGCTGTCTTCGTTGCGCTCACGCACTCGCCCCTTATCGCTACGCCAGGCGGCTTTCATGGACATGCTCCGTGCCTGAATACCAATTACTCACATTATAGTTAAACCGCATCGGCCTGCCTCAGGGCGGATGGGTCGTGCATGACATGTGGTTTTTCCGGTGCGATCAAATTACCCACGCCTCACCACAAGCCCAAGGATTCAGATCATCGTGAACCATAAGGGGTGGGCAAACTGTAAACGAACGCACATTTTGCATGCTAAAAAAGAAAAAATTTCCCGGCAAGATTCAGTCCGGATAGGCCGCCCGGAAACGATCGACAAAGTCGCTGACCCGTTCCGGCGCCAGGTGATTGATTCCGGCCGCCCCTTCGCGTCCACCGCCACTCTCGAACTGTTGGCACAGCTGGCCCGCCCCGCGGCGGTCGTTGAGCGGGGCGCGTACACTGACCAGGTAGCCGCCGAGGCGGTTCCGTGTGAGTACGGCGTGCGCCCGCTCCGGCGCCGCATTCGCCAGGCGATTGCCGAACACCCCGCTGACCCGGCGCGCCCAGCTCGCCTCGGGAAGCAGATAGACGGCAATGGCCTCGCTCTCCACCTCGGGGCGCAGGGCGGCGGCCCGGGCGATATCCTGCTCGTAGCCCTCGCGCAACAGGGAAAAATCGGAGCCGGGGTCATCGATGAAGTCGAGTGGACCGGGGTAGCCGGCGAGGGTCCGGTAGAGCTCGGCGGGGGGAATGTGCAAGTCCTCGATGTCAGCGCCGTAGCCGTTGTAGTTGATGCATACGCCAAGGGTCTGCAACTGGTCGAGGCGCCCGGTGCTGAGTGCCAGCGCCCGCGCCGCCTCACGGGCGCTGACATTGAGGTTGTCGCCGAAGGCGCCGGTGACCGCCCAGGCACGGTGGCGACCGCCAAGGCGGCGATCGATCAGCAGGCTGGTGCAGAGATTGGGGTCGGTATCGATCAGCGCGTCGAGAGCCGGATGGGGCGGGATCTCTCCCGGCAGGTGGTGGTCGGCATAGAATACCGAGACGCCGCGCGCGAGCAGGCATTCCAGGGCGGCGGCGTTCTTCTGCATCGAGATATCGAGCACCGTGACCCGCCACCCGCCCCGGCATCGACCCGCTCCAGCAGGGCGATATCGCGCTTCACCCCGGTGACCAGCACCGCCTCCCGGGGCTCCTCGCGGCGTAGCTGCAGCAGGGCGCAGATCCCATCGGCATCGCCATTGAAGACATCGTAGTCCATTACGGCTCCAGTTCTTGCAGCACCTCGATCAAACGTGCCGCCGGCAGATAACCGGGCAGCACCTCCCCATCGGCCAGCACCAAGGCCGGGGTCCCGCTCACCCCGACCTGCTCACCCAGGCGCATATGCCGATCCACGGGGTTGTCACAGGTCCGTTCCTTGATCTTCTCCCCCCCCTTGGCCTGGTCCATCGCCTGGTGCTGATCCGGGGCGCACCATACCGAGACCGCCTTTCGGTAGGATTTGCTATCCACGCCGGCACGCGGATAGAAGAGGTAGCGCACCCGGATTCCGGCCGCGTTGTAATCGGCCATCTCACGGTGCAGCTTGCGGCAGTAACCGCAGTCGATATCGGTGAACACGGTGATGGTGTGGCGGGCATCCCCGGGGCCGTAGCTAAGCATATTCTCCTCGCCCAGCGCCTCGACCGCCCGCAGCTTGGCCTGATTTACCTTCGGCTGCGTCAGATTGCGCATCTGCGCCAGATCAATCACATCACCCTGGATCACATAGCGTCCGTCCGCGCTGACGTAAAAGACGCGCGGCCCCACCGTCACTTCATAGAGTCCGGGAACCGGGGCCGGCTCCACCATCTCGGGCTTCAGCTGGGGAACCCGCAGGGCCAGGGCCTGCCACACCCGTTCGACGGCGGCATCCGCCGCCTGGGTGGACAGCGGCAGGGCAAGCAGACACAGCAATGTCAGGATGGCGCGGAGCAGGAACTCTCGGATCATGGTTCAGTCCCGGAAGTTATTAAATTGAAGCGGCAGTCCGTAGTCTGCGTCGCGCAGCAGGGCGATCACCTGCTGCAGCTCATCCCGCTTCTTGCCGGTCACGCGCACCTGCTCGCCCTGGATCTGTGCCTGCACCTTGAGCTTACCGGCCTTGATCCCCTTGACCATCTTGCGGGCGGTTTCGGTATCGATCCCCTGCCGGATGGTGACCTGCTGGCGGGCGTTGTTGAGGCTGGTCTCGGGTTTTCCACTCTCCATGCAACCGATATCGATATTCCGCTTGACCAGCTTCTGGCGCAGAATGTCGAGCATCTGCTTGAGCTGGAAGTCACTCTCGGCGCGCAGCGTGATCTCCGCCCCCTTCTGCTCGAAGCGGGCATCCACGTTCTTGAAGTCGAACCGGGTAGTCACTTCCCGGTTGGCCTGATCGACCGCATTGCGGACCTCCTGCAGATCCACCTCGGAGACGATATCGAACGACGGCATACGGTGCACTCCTTACTTACTTGGGTTGGCCCGGACGGATCGCCGGACATGGGTTCTCATTCAATGGCCATGAAACCCCGAATCCACGCAATCGGGCTCCACTCAATGGTACGACACGGGTTTTCCGCCCCGCCGATTCACCCCGGAAGAGCCGTCGGGCGATCCCGGGCGGACGTCCGGCCAAGGCTACCACAGATCGGACGGTCTGTCGGAGTCAACCGCGGGGATGATGCGCGGCGTGCAGGCTCTTCAGCCGCAGTTGGGCCACATGGGTATAGATCTGCGTGGTGGAGAGGTCGCTGTGTCCGAGCAACATCTGCACCACCCGCAGGTCGGCCCCATGGTTGAGCAGATGGGTCGCGAAGGCGTGGCGCAGGGTGTGCGGAGAGAGATGCTTGGTGATCCCCGCCGCCGCCGCGTGCTTCTTGATCCGGTACCAGAAGGCCTGGCGGGTCATACCGGCACCGCGCCGGGTGGGAAAGAGCTCGGCGCATGTCCGCCCCCCCAGCAGTTCGAGTCGCCCGCCCCGCAGAAACCGCGTGATCCACTCCAGCGCCTCCTCCCCGAGGGGCACCAGGCGCTCCCTGCCCCCCTTGCCGGTGACCCGCACCACCCCCTGGGTCAGACTCACCTGATCCAGGCGCAGGCCGACCAGCTCGGAGACCCGCAAGCCGGTGGCGTAGAGCACCTCGAACATGACGCGGTCGCGATACCCCTCGGGGTCATCGGTCTCCGGGGCCGCCAGCAGCGCCTCCACCTCCTCCTCGCCGAGGGACTTGGGCAGGGGCCTGCCCAGCTTCGGGGCGTCGATACGGGCGCTCGGATCGCCGTCGATCCACCCCTCGCGCAGGGCGTGGCGGTAGAACTGGCGCAGCGCCGAGAGCAGGCGCGCGCTGGAGCGCGGTTTTCTGCCGCCACTCGCCTCCCGCGCCAGATAGTCGAGCAGATCCTCCCGCCGCGCCGCCAGCAGTGGCCGCCCGCGCGCATCCCCCAGCCACAGCGACAGGCGGCGCAGATCCCCCTGATAGGCGCTCAGGGTATTGCGGCTCAAACCCCGCTCCATCCACAAGGCATCGGCGAAGCGCTCGATCACCTCCGCATCGGGTGCGCCGCTCACCCGCGATATCCCTCATGCTCCAGCAGCCAGCGTTTGATCTCCAGCGCCCGCCCGCCGCGCGCCCCGGCAAAGCCACCCAGGCCTCCCCTGGCCACCACCCGGTGACAGGGCACCAGCAGGGGGATGGGATTGGCCCGGCAGGCACCGCCCACCGCCCGGGGGCTGCTGCCCAAGGCCCGGGCCAGCTCACCGTAGGTGCGCGCCTCACCCGCCGGGATGCGCCGCAGCGCCCCCCACACCCGTTGCTGGAATGGGGTCCCGCCCGCCGCCATAGCGAAGGTGTCGGGCAGCGGTCGACCGGCGAAGTACGCATCCAGGGCGCGCCGCAGCGCCCCGGCCCCGGCGGCGCAGCGGAGGGCGTGCGCCACATCGAAGTCGATGGCGGTCACTACCCCGCCATGCAGCCGACAACCGAGCCGGCCGATGGGACTCTCCATGACCAGCTGATAAGACTCCGGATTCACGCGCTCGTTCATGCCCCCATGATACACCCAAGCGGCCGACACGGCGTCCCGGCCACGGCGGCATTTCCGGCAAAGCCGTTGCCAGGGCGGAGACAAATGGGCGAGTATAGCCCCTGGACAATACAGTTCGGGGCGATCACCAGACGATGAGATACCAGGGGCCGGCGCCACAGGCGGAGCAGCAAGAACGGATCGGAGTGCTGCTGATCAATCTCGGCACACCCGATGCCGCCGAGACCGGTGCGGTGCGCCGCTACCTGAAGGAGTTTCTCAGCGACCCCCGGGTGGTGGAGGCGCCACGGCTGTTGTGGTGGCTGATCCTCAACGGGATCATCCTGCGCACCCGCCCGGCGCGATCGGCCGAGGCCTACCGCGCGGTGTGGACCGACAGCGGCTCACCCCTGCTCGACATCTCCAGCCGGGTGGCGCGGGACCTGCAGGAGCGATTGCGCGGCGCCGCCGACAAACCGCTTGCGGTGGTGCTGGCGATGCGCTACGGCAACCCCTCCATCGCCGATGGTCTTGAGACCCTGCGCCGGGCCAACGCCCGGCGCATCCTGGTGCTGCCCCTCTACCCCCAGTACTCGGCCACCACCACCGCCTCCACCTTCGACTCCATCAGCGAGGTGCTGCGTGGCTGGCGCTGGATCCCCGAGTTGCGGTTCATCAACCACTACCACGACGCACCGGGCTATATCGAGGCCCTGGCGGGCTCCGTGGAGCGCTTTCAGCGCCACCACGGCCGACCCGACCGGTTGCTGATCTCCTTCCACGGCATCCCCCAGGAGTACGCCGACGCCGGCGACCCCTATCCCGAAGAGTGCCTGTTGAGCGCGCGGCTGCTCGCCGAACGCCTGGGACTGACACCGGAGCAGTGGCAGGCCAGCTTTCAGTCCCGCCTGGGAAACAAGCCGTGGCTGCGACCCTACACCGACGAGACGCTGCGCCGCTGGGGCGGCGAGGGCATTGGCCGGGTACAGGTGGTGTGCCCCGGCTTTCCGGTGGACTGCCTGGAGACCATCGAAGAGATCGGGCAGGAGAACCGTGACTATTTTCTCGGCGCCGGGGGAGGCGATTACCGCTACATCCCCGCCCTCAACGACCATCCTGAACACATCGGGTTTCTGGACGCACTGATCAGAAATCACCTCTGGAGATAGACCCATGCCCAGGCGCCTCCCCTTCCTGCTCCCGTTGCTGCTCAGCACCCCCCTGCTGGCCCAGGGCTGGAGCGGCACCCTGCAGGATGGCCGGCGGGTCGAGATCGACCCCGCCAGCAACCGCGCCATCGAACAGTCCGCCCGGGGGGGGCAACCGCTCTGGGACGGCGTGCATCGCACCGAGACGGGGGAGGTGGTGATCGTGCGCGACGGCGTGGCCATCAGCCACCCGCCCCAGAGTCAGACGCCGCTGGAGCAGGAACCGGACAGCGGCCGCGACCGGCCGCTCTCGGCCTGCGTCGAACTGGCGGTCAAGAGCTGCGGCTTCCATGGGGCCTGCGCCGGACGCGAGCCGTGCCAGACGGCACGCCAACTGGTGCGCCTGGAGCACGAGGAGAGCTGGCGCAACAAGGGAAACAGGCCGGAACAGAGCGATCTGCAGTGCCGTGACGGCCTGCTGGAGGAGACCCGCTTTCCCGCCTGCGACGCAGCCTCACAGCTACCAAGGCCAACCCCCTGCGACCAGCTGGTGACCCATGTCTGCGGCATCCGCCAAGGCTGCTCCCAGAGCAGCGCCTGCTCAGCGGCCCGCCAACTGCTGGAGATGGAACTCGGCGAGCGGCGGGCCAACCGCGATCCCCAGCGCCCCGTCGAGGCCACCACCCAGTGTCTTGAGGCCGTGCGCGACGGCGGCTTTTTCGCCCAGTGCAGGCACTACTGAGGGGCGCCCCGCCCCAACAACACCGCCCTCCCGGCAGACGGCGCGGGCTACTTTCCCGAACGGGCCAGCCCGCCCAGCCCCATATCCTCGAACACCCCCTGCAGATAGTCGCGCACCTGGCGCGCCTCCTCCATGCGCAGGGCACTGTTGAGCAACTGCCGGGCGCGGGCGCGGCTGAAGCTGCGGATCACCCACTTTACCTTGAGCAGACTGCCGGCCGACATGCTCAGGCTCTCCACCCCCATGCCCAGCAGCAGCACCGCCGCCAGCGGGTTTCCAGCCATCTCGCCGCAGACGCTGACCGGGCGGTTATACACCTTGGCCCCCTCCACCACCCGGATGATGGCGCGCAGCACCGCCGGGTGCATCTCGTCATAGAGCTCCGCCACCATGGGGTTGTTGCGATCCACCGCCAGCAGGTATTGGGTCAGGTCGTTGGTGCCAATGGAGATGAAGTCGACCCGCCGCGCCAGCGCCTCGATCTGATACACCGCCGCCGGCACCTCCACCATGATGCCGATCTGCGGCACCCGGATATCGCACCCCTCCTCCAGCAACTCATCCCGCGCCCGGTGAATCAGCGATAGCAGCTCATCGACCTCGGCCACGGTGCTGATCATGGGCAACATAATGCGCAGGTTTCCGAATGCGGTATCGGCCCGCAGCATGGCGCGAATCTGGGTAAGAAATATCTCAGGGTGATCGAGGGAGATACGGATCCCGCGCCACCCGAGAAAGGGGTTCGACTCATGCACCGGAAAATAGGGCAACGGCTTGTCGCCCCCGATGTCGAGGGTGCGCAGGTTCACCGGGCGGGGCGCGAACGCCTCCAGCACCGCCGCATAGCTGGCCGCCTGCTCCGACTCGGCGGGAAAGCGGTCGCGCACCATGAACGGCATATCCGTTCGATACAGGCCGATCCCCTCCGACTCGCTGATGCCGAGCGCGCTCATCTCGGAGATCAGGCCGGTGTTCAGATAGAGCGGCACATGGACCCCGTCGGTGGTCTCCGCCGCCTCAGAGCGCAACGCCTCCAGCTCCTGATTGAGTTCCCGGTCCTCCCCGGCCAGACGCTGGTACTCGCTGCGCACCGCAGGGGCGGGCGACACATAGATGCGCCCCAGATAGCCATCGATGATCGCCTCGCGGCCATCAATCCGCCGCACCGGCAGATCCTTTACGCCCATCACCGCGGGCACCCCCATGCCCCGGGCCAGGATCGCCACGTGCGAAGAGCTGGAGCCGGTGGCCGACACCACCCCCAACAGCCGCTCGGCGGGCACATCGGCCAGATCGACGGCACCCAGCGCCTCGCCCACCAGGATGGTGTTGTCCGGATAGCCCCCTTGCTGCGGCTGCTCGCTCTGCAGGAACATCAGGATGCGCCGCCCCAGGTGGCGGATATCCGAGGCGCGTTCGCGCAGATAGGGGTCCTCCATCCGATCGAAGATCCGGGCGTGCTCCTCAATGGTGTGACGCAGGGCGGTCTGCACCCACTCACCCTGGCGGATCCTGCCGATGGTTTCGGTGACCAGGGTATCACCGCCGAGCATCAGCAGCAGAGCGTCGAACAGTGCCAGATCCCCTGACGGCAGGTCGGGGGCGAGCTGGGCCTTGAGGCCGCGCAGGTTCTCTTCGACCCGCCCCACCGCGTCCTGAAACAGCGCCACATCCACCTCCGGATCCCCGCACTCGCGCTCCGGCACCGCCTCCAGATCCGCCTTGCGGTAGGCGACCACAGCCCGGCCGATCCCCACCCCCCCGGCACCCGCCAACCCCTGCAGGAAACGGGCGGGTGCCCCCAGCCCCTCCTCCATGCCGGTCAGCTCACCACTGGCCTTGGCGTGAGTGATGGCCCCGGCCAGCTGCGCGGCCAGGGTAAAGAGGAAGGTGACCTCATCCTCCTCGAAGCGGCGCGGCTGCTTCTGGCGCACCACCAACACCCCCAGCACCTTGCGGTTCTGGATAATCGATAATCGGCACGCCGAGGAATCCGTGGTACGAAGTCTCTCCGGTCTCGGTGATCCGCAGGTAGCGGGGGTGGGTGGTGGCATCGTCGATATTGAGCGGCTCGGCCCGCTCCGAGACCAGCCCGATCAGGCCACGGTGCAGCGGCAGGCTCACCTTGCCCACCGCCTCCCGGCGCAACCCCTCGCTGGCCTGGAGTACATGGCGTCGGCGCCCGAAATCGGTCAGATAGACGGAGCAGACATCGGCGTGCACTGCCTGCGCCACGCGCTTGACGATGATATCCAGGGCCGCGCCGAGATCCGGCGCGGCGTTCACCGCCTGTACGATACTGTGCAGGATATCGAGCATAGGTTCGCTACCGCCTGATCAGCGCCGCTTCTGGCGCAGGTGGTTGGCATGGGGGCGTGCCGGTGCGCCATCGGGAAACAGCAACGGCGCCAGCTCCTCCAGGGCCCGGGAGTATACCTGGCGCTTGAAATAGACCACCTCGCGCACCGGCTGCCAGTACTTGACCCAACGCCACTGATCGAACTCCGGCTTGGCCGAGCGGCAGAGGCAGAAATCGGTCTCGTCGCACAGCACCCGCAACAGGAACCAGCGCTGCTTCTGGCCGATGCACAGCGGCTTGGAGTTGTGGCGCAGGAAGCGCCTCGGCAAACGGTACCTGAGCCAGTCGCCGGTCACTCCCATCAGCTCCACCTGGTGCGGCATCAGCCCCACCTCCTCCTCCAGCTCCCGGTACATCGCCTGCTCGGGGCTCTCCTGCGGTTTGATTCCGCCCTGGGGAAACTGCCAGGCGTTCTGCCCCACCCTTCGTCCCCAGAAAAGCTGGCGCTGCTCGTTGCAGAGTATGATGCCGACGTTGGATCTAAAACCTTCCGAATCGATCAAACGGGGAACCTTAATGGATAGTTATGGTGACGATCCAAGCGGCGCCCGGCGAAGCGGATCGCGCCGTGCGCACACCACCGCCACCGCCCCCCGGCCAACACAACCGTGCAGCCGCCCACCGAACCGTCACAAGTTCATGGATTGATCCGATTGTTCCACAATCCCCGCAACCCCGGCAACCTCGCCCCGCACCCCCCCCCGCACCCGATAATCTGCTAGAATCACCCGCTTTCCAACCAGTTGAGCCGGGAGCAAACGCCTTGGCACTCGCCATCTTCGACCTCGACAACACCCTGCTCGCCGGGGACTCCGACTACCTCTGGGGGGTGTTCCTCGCCGAACACGGGATCGTCGACGCCCAGTGGTACGAACAGGAGAACGAACGTTTCTACCGGGAGTACAGAGAAGGGCGCCTGGACATCCACGAATTCCTGCGCTTTTCGCTTAAACCCCTGAGCGAACACCCCCTGGAGCGGCTGCGCGCCTGGCGCGAGCGCTTTCTCGAAGAGAAGATCGAACCGATCATCCTGCCCCGCGCCCGGGAACTGGTGGAGCGTCACCGTGCCGCCGGCGACACCCTGATGATCATCACCGCCACCAACGCCTTCGTTACCGCCCCCATCGCCCAGCGCCTGGGTATCGAACACCTGATCGCCACCGAGCCCGAGCGCCTTGGCGACCGCTACACCGGCCGCGTGGCCGGCACACCCAGCTTCCAGGAGGGCAAGGTCGAACGACTGGGGAGCTGGCTGCGCGCATCCGGCGCCGACCTCAACGGCAGCAGCTTCTACAGCGACTCCCACAACGACATCCCCCTGCTGGAACGGGTGGAACACCCGGTGGCGGTGGACCCGGACACAGCCCTGGCCGCCCACGCCGCGCGCCTCGGCTGGCCGGTCATCACTCTCCGGGAGTAAAAACGGCATCCGGCGCCGGCCGAAAATCGGCGTGAGCCCACGGCCCCGGCGGGCAACACGGGTTAATAAGGACCACTGTCTCGGCTACAATTCAAACAGACGCCCAAGGGGAGCCGCCATGACCATCAAACCCTTCTTTCCGGTCTTTATCGTACTGGTCGGCGTGGTGATCTGGGCCCAGAAAAATGCCGAGAAACCACCCGAGCAGGACACCTCACTTACACCCAAGGAGTACATCCAACTGGTGGAGGAGCGCAAGGCGCAACGCATCGAGCAGCGCCGCCGCGAGCTGCAGACACCGAACACCCCCCCGGAGACCCCGAATCGCGATCAGTAAGGATAAGGGATATCGTTCCAGGCGCTCAGCGCACGGCGGTAGGGCTTGATCGGTGGCCCTGCGCTTGTCCTCTCGCAGGAAGCGTCCGATCCAGTCTGCCAGGTTGAGGTAGTCGTGTAGCCGAAACAGCAGTCCCTCGGGCATGGGCTCTCGGGGGTAACCGACGAAGGGATGCAACTGGGCCGGTTGCGGGGCGATACCATCGCCAGCATCATGACTCTGCTCTGCCAACTTCCGATTTTCTCTGGCACGGCATGCTGCAAGGGAGCAGGATATGGAATGAATCCAGGCGTTTTCATCACGGTGCCTCGACAAATCGCATTATACCGGTTTTTCTTCCCCAGCCACACTCGCTGAAATCACCGCGATTTACCGTTACCGGTCTTGCAATACAACCCATGCATAAGGAGCTATTCACACAACCGCCACAACTTTCCGGTGAGGGTGTTTCAATCGTGGTGAGGTAGCGAAACCGATCTGAAGAGTCACGCAACACATCCTCCAGGGAATGCTCGACTAAATTACCGAGTGTTAGATAACGTTCTTCAAACATCGGGCATGGCCGAAGTTCCCCGGTCGGCCCGAGCGTGACCGAACTCCAACCCGCGCCACAATTTTTTTCTGGATCGTGGAAATTCTCAATCTGTGATTCATCAAGATGGAACAAGAGTGTCGCTACCTCGTGAAAGATTTTGGGACATCCCAGTCCCCAAAATCGACTCGCCAACGCGACAGCCGTTACTGCCCCGACCGTCCTGCGCTCATCACGACTCCGTCCCGCACATTGCAGCAAAGCTGCTCGTGCGCAACTCCGTCATGATGACCACAATGACTCTACGGCGTGTCGGATGCGCTATTTGTATGCCCTACGTCACTCCCTATCGGTCGTAACTGCGGCCATACAACCGCGCCTACGCCTATCGGGGACTAACCGCCTTCGCTTCGCTCTCCATGGCGGTTAGCGAAAGAAATCGGGATATTCCTCGCTCAGCCGATCCGTCATGTCCCGAAGATATGAGAACTCTTCTGCCGTAAATGTCCCCATGGACCGCCCACGACCCAATGGAAGAATAGTCGTAAACGCAAACCACTTCGCCCCAAGTGTCTTGACATGTTTCATTACATCCTGGATCTCATACAGGTTCCGATTATGCACATTCATGGAAACCCGAAGTGGAATGCCGTGTTTAACAAAAGCGCGTATCGATTTCACGGCGTTGGCGTATGAACCCTCACCTCGCAGCCAATCATGACTCGCTGCGTCACCTCCATCCAAATCGACCTGCGCCACCACCCTACCCGGCCAACGCGCCATGATCTCCAGCACCTCTTGACTGATATCAAAACCGTTTGTAAGCAAGGCAGTCTTTTGGAATGTCGAACAACAAAATTGCAGAACATCGGAAAATTCCGGATGCGTAGTCGCCTCCCCACCAGTCAGCTCCACGGTCATCAGCCCATGATCAGAGAAATCCCGCAGAATACGTATCAACAAATCCCCTGGCAGATGATTGGATCGCCCTGGAGCACTGTTACGATAACAATGACGACACAAGAGATTGCAACCATCCGTCAACTCCACCGACAGATGTCGTGGCGTGTAGTATTCGTAGGTCCCCGTAACAATAGGTGCCGCCTCTCTCTGTGACGAATAGGCTGCCAATAACCCCCTCTCACAACACGCAAGCAGGCAATCCAGGACATCCGAAATAAATGTTTGCACATCGCCCCCGAAATCCGGAGTATCGAATAGGGCTCGCAGTATGGCCGAAATCGAGGTCTTACCGTCGCATTGCTCGACAATCCTTGCCGCTGTGACATTCAAGTCATACATAGCTCCACCGAAAGTCGGGTCGCTACTTCTGGGTAGAGGTGAGATAGTACCTCCGTCCGGACGGAGGTGTAGGCGGTACTCGGGTGTTAGGCAGAAAAAAGGGCTCTTCCCCAAATCAGGTGGGTAGGTTAACGTGATTCCCTATGAGAGATAAAGAACTATACGCGCAAATTCTGGGTATCGAGAGTCCCTGGCAGGTCTCCGACGTGGATCTGTCCATG
>PQCP01000085.1 GCA_003062205.1 Candidatus Sedimenticola endophacoides | reverse complement strand
TGTGCGGGACGGAGTCGTGATGAGCGCAGGACGGTCGGGGCAGTAACGGCTGTCGCGTTGGCGAGTCGATTTTGGGGACTGGGATGTCCCAAAATCTTTCACGAGGTAGCGACACTCTTGTTCGCCCTGGTGACGAACCGGTCCGGCTCACCACGCTGCTCAAAGAGCATTCAGTACCCTAATCAGACTGGATCAGCCGATGTGGCTACCCTTGCGGTCACGGCGGTCAGCCGGACGCTCTTGCTGAAGCTGGGTTTTACATAGGCACGGCGAATAAGTGTTGTCATCTTGATTATTTCCTTAATATGGCCAATTGAAGGTCCGGGCGCACAGGTTTTCATTTTGCCGCACCGATGTCAATACACACACTCGCTCCGATTAGCGCACCGCTCCGCGGCTGTGGAATCCCTCCTCCGACAAACCCGCCAGCCGAGCAGCGCCAGGGCGGCGGCCAGCAGAACCGCCACGGCATTGCCCCAGCGGACATAGGGGGTGGTGCCGTGCATCACCCGGATCGACCCCTGCAACACGTGCCGCCGGAAGGCGGGAGAGGTACCGAGCAGCCGCCCTTGTGGATCGATGATGGCGGAGATGCCGGTATTGGTGGCGCGCAGCAGGTAGCGCCCCGTCTCCAGGGCCCGCTGGCGCGCGATCTGCAGGTGCTGATGGGGAGCGAGAGAGTCGCCGAACCATGCGTCATTGCTGGCGTTGACCAGAAAATCGGCCAGCGGCAGCGCCGCGAGCATCTCCTCGCCGAAGGCGTCCTCGTAGCAGATCGACACCCCGGCCCGGAAGCGGCCGAGGCGGATCAGCGGCGCGCCGCCCTCTCCGGCGGCGAAGTCCGACATCGGGACCTGCATCCACTCCAGCAGCGGCCCCAGCAGCGACCGCAGCGGCATGAACTCGCCAAACGGCACCAGATGGCGCTTGTAGTAGTGATCACGGACAGCGCCCAGTGAGAGCATGGCGTTGTAGTAGCGCCGCCCGGCATCCTCCCACACCGGGACGCCGAGCAGCAGCGCTGTATCGGTCTCTCGCGCGCGCTCCGACAGGGGCGCCAGGAACGCCTCCTCGACCTGGTGCGCGAAGGCCGGGACCGCCGTCTCCGGCCAGATGACGATATCGCTCTCCCAGTGGGGCTCGGTCAGTTCACTATAGAGGCGCAGGGTGGGGGCGAGCTGCGCGCGCTTCCATTTCAGCTCCTGGGCGATGTTCCCCTGCACCAGGCTGACGCGGAGCGCCTCACCGGGGCGGGTCCACTCCAGCGTCTGCAGCGCCGCCCCGCCACCCCACAGCGCGGCCAGGAACAGCAACGCCGGGATGCGCCCGGGACCGCCACGCAGCCCCATCACCAGCAGCCCGGCGCCCAGCACCAGCACCAGGCTCACCCCATATACACCGAACAGCGGCGCCCAGCCGGCCAGCGCCGAGTCGATCTGTGAATAGCCGAGGACCAGCCAGGGAAACCCGCCCAGCAGCCAACCGCGCAGCCACTCCCCCAACACCCACAGCCCGGCGAACAGCAGCAACGGCCCGCCGCCCGCTCCCGCTCCCGAGAGACGCCGCACCCCCCACCCCAGCAGGGCGTAGTAGAGCGCCATCGTGAAGATGAAGAGCAGGGTCAGGAGGATCGCCAGGGCGCTGCCCACGTTGCCGAAGCGATCGATGCTGATGTGCATCCAGAACACCCCGAAGCCGAGCAGGCCGACGCCGTAGCACCAGCCCAGACGCGCCCCCTCGCCGGGGCTCCCCCCCCGCCCCAGCAGCAGTAACAGCAGCGCGGGCGAGAGCAGCGCCAGGGGGTAGAGACCATACGGGGCAAAGGCGGGGACCGCGAGCGCCCCCGCGCCACAGGCGCCGATCAGCCGCAGCAGCGGCACCCAACGGGCACTGCGGCACGCGCTCATGGCCGTGACTCGCCGGCCTCGTGTTCCGCCCCGGAGAGCAGGCGTACATTCAGCAGGTGAATACGGCGGCTGTCGGCGCGCAGCACCTTGAAACTGAAGTTGCCGATATTCACCTTCTCGCCCCGTTTCGGCAGGTGACCCAGGGCGTTGCTCACCAGCCCGGCGATGGTGTCGAACTCGTGGCGGGGAAAATCACTGCCGAAGTATTCATTGAACTCTTCGATGGTGGTGTGGGCCTTGGCGGTGTACTCCCGCTCGCTGCGGCGCAGGATGTCGGTCCCTTCGTCAAAGTCGTGTTCGTCCTCGATCTCGCCGACGATCTGCTCCAGCACATCCTCGATGGTGACCAGGCCGGCCGCGGCACCGAACTCATCCACCACAATCGCCATGTGATTGCGGCTGGCGCGAAACTCGTTAAGCAGGACATTGAGGCGTTTGCTCTCCGGCACGAACACCGCCGCGCGCAGCAGTTCGCGCATATTGAAACGGCGCGACCGGCTGTCACCGCAGTAGGCGAGCAGGTCCTTGGCCATCAGAATGCCCACCACTTCGCCGCGATCATCGCCGATGACCGGAAACCGGGAGTGGGCGGAGTCGATCACCACCGGCAGGATGCTCTCCAGAGGGGCGTCACGCTCCACCACCACCATGTGGGCGCGGGGGATCATGATATCGCGCACCCGCAACTCGGAGACCTGAAGGGCACCCTCCATCATGGAGAGGGCCTCGGTGTCGAGCAGGGCGCGGCGCTTGGCGTCGCGCAGCAGCTCGATCAGTTGTTCTCTGTCTTCCGGTTCGCCGCCAAAGACCCGCAATACCTGCTTCAGCCAGGACCGGCCGGCAGGCGAACCGCCACTAGGGCCATCGCTGTTCATATCATCCTTACCATGGGCCCGGCCGTGCGCGCCGGGGAAACGCTTCTCATCCGCCCCGCTCCTCGCGGTAGGGGTCGGGGTAACCGATCCCCTCCAGGATCTCCCGCTCCAGCCCCTCCATGAGCGCGGCCTGCTCCCTATTCTGGTGGTCATGTCCGATCAGGTGCAACACCCCGTGCACCACCATATGGGCCCAGTGGGCGTGTGGCGGCTTCTCCTGCTGGAGGGCCTCGCGCTCCACCACCGCGGCGCAGATCACCAGATCACCGAGCAGGTCGGACTCCACCTCCGCGGGCAGATCCGATGGAAAGGAGAGGACGTTGGTCGGTCGGTCCTGGTGGCGGAAGCGACGGTTGAGTTCCCGGCTCTCCTCCTCGCCGACGATGCGGATGGTCAGCTCCGCGCACGCGCAGCGCCCCTCCAGGGCCGCCGCCACCCAGCCGGTGAGCAGGCCGTTGTCCGGTGCCCGGTCTTCACCACAGGCGTGCTGCACGGTCAGGTCGATATTCACGGCTGCCCCTGCTGGTGGGTGAACGCATCGTAGGCACCGACGATGCGCTGCACCAGGGGGTGGCGCACCACATCCCGGGCATTGAAGAAGGTGAAGCTGATCCCCTCTACCCGGCTCAACACCTCGATCGCCTGTCGTAGACCGCTCTTCTGGCCCCGGGGCAGGTCGATCTGGGTCACGTCGCCGGTGATCACCGCGGTCGAACCGAAGCCGATGCGGGTGAGGAACATCTTCATCTGTTCCGGAGTGGTGTTCTGAGCCTCGTCGAGGATGATGAAGGCGTCATTGAGGGTGCGCCCGCGCATGTAGGCGAGCGGCGCCACCTCGATTACGTTGCGCTCGATCAGCTTGGCGACCCGCTCGAAACCGAGCATCTCATAGAGGGCATCGTAGAGGGGGCGCAGATAGGGGTCGATCTTCTGGCTCAGATCCCCGGGCAGAAAACCCAGGCGCTCACCCGCCTCCACCGCCGGGCGCACCAGCAGGATGCGGCGCACCTGATCCCGCTCCAGGGCATCCACCGCGCAGGCCACGGCCAGATAGGTCTTGCCGGTGCCGGCCGGGCCGACCCCGAAGTTGATGTCGTGGGTCACCACCTTGTGCAGATACTCCTGCTGGTTGGGACCGCGCGGGCGGACCATGCCGCGCCGTGTCTTGATCACCACCTCGGGCACGGCGGGCTCGGCCGCGGCGCGCAACATCTCCTCAATACCCGACTCCTGCAGGCACAGATGCACCGCCTCGGGGGTCAGCACCTCGGTGTCCGCGGCGCGGTAGAGGGCGCGCAGCACCTCGGCCCCGGCCTGGATCGATCCGTTCTCACCGATCAGACGGAAGTGGTTGCCCCGGTAGTTGACCTCGATGCCGAGGCGGCGCTCGATCTGGCGCAGGTGTTCGTCGAGCTGGCCGCACAGATTGGCCAGACGCGGGTTGTCCGCGGGATCCAGGACGAGATCGAGGGAATCGGGGAGATCGGACACGTGGCGGCCGCCGTTCACAAGCATTGGGGTAGGGAAATCATAAGCGGATCAGGCGCTTTGCGCCAGACCCCCGGAGACCGGTTCACCGCGCAGGGAGTTCGGCAGCGCCTCGCTGATACGCAGATCCACAAACCGTCCGATCAGCGACGCGGGTCCGTCGAAGTTAACCACCCGGTTGTTTCCGGTACGCCCGGCCAGCTGCGCGGGGTCCTTGCGCGAAGGGCGCTCGACCAGCACCCGCTCGACCCCGTCGACCATGCGTCGGCTGATCCCCTGGGCCATCTCGTTGATGCGGCGCTGCAACCGCTCCAGGCGCGCCTGCTTAACCGCCAGGGGCACATCGTCCGGCATCTCCGCCGCCGGGGTGCCGGGGCGGGCGCTGTAGATGAAGCTGAAGGAGTGGTCGAAGCCGACCTCCTCGATCAGCGCCATAGTGTGTTCGAAATCCCGTTCGGTCTCACCCGGAAAGCCGACAATAAAGTCCGAGGAGAGACTCAGGTCGGGCCGGACCTGGCGCAGGCGCTGGATCTTCGCCTTGTAGTCGAAGGCGCTGTGGCCGCGTTTCATCAGATTCAGGATACGATCGGAACCGCTCTGGACCGGCAGATGCAGGTGGCTGACCAGCTCCGGCACCTCGGCATAGACCTCGATCAGGCGGTCGCTGAACTCCAGCGGATGCGAGGTGGTGAAGCGGATGCGGTCGATGCCGTCAATGGCCGCCACATACTGGATCAGCAGGGCCAGGTCGGCGTTGACACCGTCGTGCATCATCCCCCTGTAGGCGTTGACATTCTGCCCCAGCAGGTTGACCTCGCGCACCCCCTGCCCGGCAAGGGCGGCGACCTCGGCGATCACATCGTCAAAGGGCCGGCTGATCTCCTCGCCCCGGGTGTAGGGCACCACACAGTAGGTGCAGTACTTGGAACAACCCTCCATCACCGACACGAAGGCGCTGGGCCCTTCGGAACGGGGCTCCGGCAGGCGGTCGAACTTCTCGATCTCGGGAAAGGATACATCCACCACCGCGGCCCCGGTGGCGCGCGCGCGCTCCAGCATCTGCGGCAGGCGGTGCAGGGTCTGGGGACCGAATACCAGATCGACGAACGGCGCCCGCTCGCGGATCGCCTCCCCCTCCTGGCTCGCCACGCAGCCGCCCACACCGATCACCAGGTCGGGACGGCGCTGCTTCCAGGGGCGCCAGCGCCCAAGCTGGGAGAAGACCTTCTCCTGCGCCTTCTCACGGATGGAGCAGGTGTTGAGCAACAGCACATCGGCAATCTCCGGCCGATCGGTCAACTCCAGGCCATGGGAGGCCCTGAGCAGATCCAGCATCTTGGCCGAATCGTACTCGTTCATCTGGCAACCGAAGGTCTTTATATAGAGCTTGCCTGGCATCGGAGGGCATCCGCGACATCGAAAAAGCAGGAAAGTGTAGCGGAAGGCGGGGATTTTATCCAGGAAAGTGGCGGGGAAGAGGCAGAATTGCGCCTTCGTTTACCCGCACCCTGAACCATTGCCACCTCCCAAGGCTATCAGGGAGGGCGGACAGGAGGAGCTTGGGCGGTGGAGAGTTTGGCGTATCAAGAGAGCTGTGCCGCACTTAGTGGATGTGGAATTACAGGGGAGGCTGTGTACGGAATTAGCCCGAATTATTCATAAAAAAGGGCGCACCTCGTTCAACCAATTGATATAATTGGTATTTCGCCAAAAACGCTTCGGTGAAGCTAAACGAGGTCGCCCCATGTCCAAGTCTACCCAAGAACCG
>PQCP01000124.1 GCA_003062205.1 Candidatus Sedimenticola endophacoides | reverse complement strand
GCAATGTGCGGGACGGAGTCGTGATGAGCGCAGGACGGTCGGGGCAGTAACGGCTGTCGCGTTGGCGAGTCGATTTTGGGGACTGGGATGTCCCAAAATCTTTCACGAGGTAGCGACACTCTTGGAACTGGCCCTCACCCGCAACCGGCTCTACCGCCTGCAAGAGGCCCAGCACGCCCCCGCGGAAAGCGCGCAACGGACCTTCGGCTGACCCGTTGCAAGCCCGGCGTATCGCGCCCCCCAGGCGCCCCGGCATCCGAGATCGCGGGACGGGGAAATATGCCCGCCCCACCAGCTCAAAGCCGAACCACCAGGACCGGGCACTCGGAGCGTCCGATTACCCGTTCGGTGACGCTGCCCAACAACAACCGATCGAGGCCGGTGCGCCCATGACTGCCCATCACCACCAGATCGGCTCCACGCTCGCGCACGCACGCCAGGATCGCCTCATCGGGATGGCCGACGCGCACCTCCACCCTCACCTCAACACCGGATCGCGCCATCCGATCACGCATGCGCTCCGCTTCGGCCCGGGTATCGTCGAGCAGCCGTTCATCCACCGCCACCGAGACTACCGTCACCGGCGCGGCGCAACGCCCCACCAGTTCAACCACGGTGGCCGCGGCCGCCTCGCTGTTGGGCGAACCGTCCACCGGCAGTACGATGCCGCGGCCATCGATACGCGCCCCGCCCGGCACCACCAGTACATTGCAGTGGGCATGGCCGATCACTTTGGCGGCGGTGCCGCCGAGCATGAGACGCATTAGATCACCACGCTCGCGGCGGCCCATGACAATGAGATCCATGTCGCTCACCTCGGCCTGATCGACGATCTCGGTATAGGGATCCTGACCATGGCCAAGCAGAATCTCGCAATCCACGCCAGCCGCCTCGGCCCACCGCCGCACCTCCATCAACCGATCCACTGTCGCCTTTTTTTCAAGGCCATGCATACCCTGCCCGAGGGGGCTTTCGTAATCCGGGGTGGCCAGCACACTGAAGGCGAACAACTGGGCCTGGCAACGGCGGGCCAGGCGGATCGCCTCATGGGAGGCCGCTTCGCTGTACTCGCTGCCGTCGGTGACCAGCATCACCCGTTCCATACCACCAGCCGGTGTGAGCTGGCGCACCGCGTCCGGAGCGCTGAAGGTTCCCGGCAGCGACACATTCCGCCCGGCCAACTTGGCGTGGTGCTCACGCATCCCCTTGACCAGTGCCTTGAGCACGATAGTCGCACCGGCGGCGAGCGCGAACAGCAACAGACCAAAGCTGAGGTTCTTCAACAACGCGATGGTGGAGGGTGCCAGCGGTTCGATCTGATTCAGTTCCGAAAGATAGACGGGTATCACCACCGCACGGCTGAGCAGGGCCAGGAGCATGATCACACCCATGACGATCTTCACCATGTAGGGTTTGACGTAGGTGGTACCGATGGCGCCGAGTTGCACGCCAAACAGAGAACCGGCAAGGATGATCATGGCCAGCCGGATATCCACAAAACCTGCCCAGGCGAATTTGATGGTGCCACCCATGCCCATCACGAAGGCGATCACCAACTCGGTGGCCGAGGCCACCAGCCCGGGGACACCAAGCACATACATCAGTGCCGGAACGCCGATGAACCCCCCCACCGCGATGGTGGCCGCGAGCATGCCGGTGGCAAAGCCGATGGGCAGGGTGAAGAGAATCGAAATCCGGGTGTCGATGGATTTGAAATACATCATGGTGCCTGGAATATGCACCGACTGTACCCACTGGGCCAGCCGGGTCTTCCCCTCCTGGTCCGGATCCTGGGAGTGGAGCATCCGGTAGGCGTCTCGCAGCACATACCCACCGACGATCGCCAGCACCACCACGAATACACTGGAGACGTAAAGGTTAGAGCCCGCCTTGCCGAACACTTCGCGGATGGTCTCCTGCACCCCGGCGCCATACAGCACCCCAGCCTCCGCGGAGATGCCCAGCACCACCCCGAGCTTGATGTCCACCTGGCCAAATTTATGCCGTTTCATGGCGCCGACCAGCGCCTTGGGAAATTTATGCGCCATATTGGAGGCCACGGCCATGATCGCCGTCACCCCCAGGTTCATCATGGCCGGGGTCAACACAAACGCACCGCCCGAACCGATGAAGCCACTCACCAGACCGCCGACGAAACCGATGACAAACAGCAGCAGTACACTGCCGGCGCTGAGGTCGATAAAACTGATTTCCATGCCCTACTCCTACTTCTTGGTGGTCCTGGCCCGGATACCGAACAGCTCCCAGAACTGCCCCGTGAAACCGCCATGCACAATGGAGAAGAGGAAGGCGATGGCCATCGGGAGAATGAAACTCCACCCCCCCTCCCTGGAGCGGGCAAGGATCTCCACGTTGAACAGGTAGAGCAGGATATAGAGCAAAAGACTGATCGCACCGTAGCGCAGGGTTCTGACGGTGGCGCGCTTGCGTTCCGCTGACATCGATACCTCCAAACTGGGGTCAAGGAGACGGCCCTCCAGGCAATAACATTCCATCAACCAATGGTGATTGGCTGGCAAGCTAAAAGGTCCGTAAAGATAGCTTTCCTGAAAAGGACTGCTATAGCGGTGCATTCTCGGATTGAAAACACTAGTTTTCAAATGAATTGAAAAATTATAATATTCCCATATGGAATATAAAACGCTACCAGACATGAAATCACTGACCTGCCTCCGAGGGGTGGTGGAGCTCGGCGGAGTGGAGGAGGCGGCCCGTGCCCTGCACATGGGCCAACCAGCGGTGACCAAGCGCCTGCGCTCCCTCGACGAGCGCTACGGCGTTCCCATGATGCAGCGCCGTGGCCGCAAACTGGCGCTCACCGCCGCGGGCGAAAAGGTCTACGCCTATGCGCGCCTGATCCTTGACCACCACGGCCTGCTGCGCGATGACCTGGCCTCCCTGCGGGTGGGCGAAAACCGCCTGCGTCTGGAGGTGACCTTCGCCATCGGCGAACACCTGCTGCCGGATCTGCTGCTGGCCTTCTCCGACGCCCATCCCGAATACCGGATCGAGAGCCGCATGGGCTACACCCGGCGCATCCAGGCCCACCTGGCCACCGGCCTAACCGATCTGGCACTGCTGGAGCAGGCGCCCAACCACCCCGACATCCTGGTACAGAAATGGCTGGACGATGAACTGGTGCTGGTGTGCGGACCCGGACACCCGCTGTGGGGCAGCGACCTGATCACGGTGACCGACCTGCCGCGGCTGCGCTATGTATTGCGCGAGGAGAAGTCGTCGATGCGCCTGATTCTCGACAAGGCGCTGCGCGACATCGGCATCGCCAATCTGCCGGTCACCATGGAGGTGGGCTCCACCGACACCATTGTGGAGATGCTCGACCGGGGTGCCCACGTCAGCTTCCTGCCACGCTTCGCGGTGGAGGACGCACTGAGCGCCGGCAGCCTCTACCAGGTGCGCATACAGGGGCTGCGCATCAAACGCACCCTGTGGATCGCGCGCACCCGGGCCAATCTGGACAATGCGGTGGCAGAAGCGTTCATCCAGTTGCTGCGCCAGCGGATGTGATCCCGAAAAGGCGTATGCGCCCTCAGGACAGATCCACCGCCACCGCCACCCCACCCAGGTCACTGGCACCGATTGCAATCCGTCCCTGATAGAGCCGGGCGATATCATCGGCAACACTAAGGCCGATCCCCTGGCCGGCGGTCCGTTGATCGAAGCGTACGCCACGGCGCAGCACCGCCACCCGCTCATCGGGGGCGATGCCTGGGCCGTCATCCTCGATTGTGATGCGAATGCCGCCCTCCAGCGCCCCAGCACGGATCCGGACCCGTGACCGGCCGTATTTGAAGGCGTTGTCGATCAGGTTGCCGAGCAGCTCGAACAGATCCCCCTCATCACCCTGAAACAACAACCCCTCGTCGACGGCGCGTTCACACACCACCCCCTTCTCACGGTACACCTTCTCCAGGGAGGCGCACAGGCGCCGCACCACCGCACCCACCGGGACCGGACCGGACAGGGCGCCGACACCGGCCGCCGCGGCACGCTTGAGCTGGTACTGGACGATGTCGTCCATGCGCGGCACCTGCTCTCGAATGAGCCCGCGCAGCGCCTCCCCGCTCTCACGCTCCACCGCCCCGCGCAGCACCGCCAGGGGCGTCTTCAGGCTGTGGGCCAGATCATCCATGCTGTGTCGGTAGCGGTCACGGCTGGCACGGGCGCTGTGAATCAGGGAGTTGATGCGCCGGGTGAGGACGCTCAGCTCCCGCGGGTAACGCCCCGCCAGATAGTCCCGGGCACCCCGCTCCACCTGCTGGATGTCGTCAGCCACCTCGCGCAGCGGCCGCAACCCCCAGCGCAACACCACCCCCTGGGCGATCAGCAGCAGCAGAGAGGCGCCCCCCAGCCAGATCAGCAGGCTGGTCCTGAAGGCAGCGATTTCCCGCTCCAGCGGCCGCGCGTCCTCCGATACCGACAGGGTGTAGGCCAGACCGGCGCCGCTGCGATCCTCCCACACCACCCCGAAGTTGAGTACATTGAAACTACCGCCGGAATCCTCGTATCGAAGGTAATCACGCACGCCAGCCGCCACCTGGCGGCGTTGGCCGTAGGTGCGCCCGAGCAGCGAGGGGGAGCGCCACACAACACGGCCATCGGCGCCGCCGACCTCGGCGTAGAGGCCCGAATCGGGGTTGGAAAAACGGGGATCGGGCAGCGCCACGGGCAGTGTCAGCCGCCCCTGACCATCCTCCTCGGCGGCCGCCAGCAGGGCGTACACATAACCCAGCAGCCGTTCCCTGAGCGCCGCCTCCCCACTCTCGCGGTACGCCTTGTCGAGGGCCAGTCCACCAAGACCCAAAAAGGCCGCGAGAACCAGGCTCGCGGCCAGTACCAGCCGGAGATGGATGGAGTGGCCGGTCAACTCGCCCGACCGCTGTTGTAGCGGTAGCCGCGCCCGCGCAGGGTCTCGATCGGCTGCAACTGCCCGGAGGGATCGAGCTTCTTGCGCAGGCGGCGCACGAACACCTCCAGCACGTTGCTGTCCCGATCGAAGTCCTGATCATAGATGTGCTCGGTCAGTTCGGTCTTGGAGATCACCCGTCCCTGATTGAGCATCAGATACTCCAGCAGCTTATACTCATAGGCGGTCAGATCAACGCCCTGGCCATGGGCCGATACCGCCTGGGTGGCGGTATCCAGACACACCGGGCCGATCTCCACCCGCGGACAGGCCAGCCCGGCGGAACGCCGCAGCAGGGCATTGAGCCGAGCCAGCAGCTCCTCCGGATGGAATGGCTTCACCAGGTAGTCGTCGGCCCCCGCCTCCAGCCCCTCCACCTTCTCCTGCCAACCGCCGCGGGCGGTCAGGATCAGCACCGGAAACAGGCGTCCATGGGCGCGCAGGTGGCGGATCAGGGCGATTCCGTCCATCTTCGGCAGCCCGATGTCGATAATGGCAAGATCGTAGGGATACTCTTCGGCCATAAAGCGCCCCTCTTCACCGTCCGCCGCGCCGTCGACACTGTAGCCGCGTTCGCGCAACTGCTCCAGCAACTGCTCGCGCAGGATCTGTTCATCCTCCACCACCAGAAGCCGCATCGCTCACCTCACCGCCGGCGGATACGCTGGCCCGACTCCGCGTCGATCCGCAGGCGCCTGACCCGCCCGTCCTTGGTCAGAATGCGGATCACATGTACCTCGCGCCCCTCCACAAACTCGGTATCGGCGGAGAGCACCCGACCACGGGTCTCGCCGCGCAACTGCTCCACCGCACGGTCCAGGGAGCGCCCGGTGCGCGGCGCCTGCTCCCGCGCCGGCTCCCGGGGACCACTCCAGCGCTCGGGAAAGCGCTGGGCCTGCGCCTGCCGGGGAACCAGCGGGGCGATGGCCAGTAGGAGGCAGGCAATGGCGGCGTATCGATTCATCTCGTCTCCGCTCCAGCGGACGCTTCACGGCGGGGCTGCCGACGGATCAGTCCGTAAAAAACCCCCTGCCGCTGTTGTAGGCATGGCGGTCCCGTGCCGGATCGACACTGACCCGTACCCGAATGGTCTCCCCGGGGTGATGATCCATCTCGGTCCAGAACACCTTTCCATTGTACTTGTATTTGACCCGGTAGCCGACCAGTTCCTGGTGCGAGCGGTAGTCATCCACCTGCTCACAGCGTCGCTCGGTGGTAGTATAGGCACGGCCACGCCCACCCCGGCCACCCAGATCATTGCCGATCGAGGCACCCAGGATGGCCCCGGCCACCGTCATCGCGTCCCTGCCGCTGCCCTTGCCGAACTGGTTGCCGACCGCGCCGCCGATGATCGCCCCGGCGATGGACGGGGTGTAGGATTTGCCGTGGCGGGGCTGGCGATGGGTAACCCGTTCGTTCCAGCAGCGCTCCCGGGGCTGATTCACGCTGACCGTCTCGTAGATCGGCGTGGTTCGCAGTACCCGGGCGGTATCGTGAAAGCCGTTGTCGGCCTGGGCGGTACTGGAGAGGCCGAGCAGACACACGGCGATGGCAACAATGCGCTTCTTCATGATCTTTCTCCATCTTCATTGACTGGCAGGGGCAGGGCCACTCCCCACCCTCTGTCTCAAGCGTAAGGGAGGCTGGCTGAACGACACCTGAACGAGAAAGACACGGCTGTTGAGACACTACCGGAAGCGCACCCCTGGCATTATCAAACCCCCTTCCGGCGTGCTACAGTGACGCACACGCGCTGATGCTGCATAGCGGCATCCGGCCGCCGATCGACCCCGTATCTGGCACAACGGACGCTCATCCATGAAATCTTCCACTCTGCTCCTCGGCCTGAGCCTGCTGCTGCCCGGCGCGCTGCCGGGCGCCCAACCCGCCCCCGCACCCGCCAAGGTGGCGGTGGCCAGTGTGGAGGAGCGTGAATACGCCGAGAGCAGCCGTCTCAGCGGGGTGATCGACTTCGACCGCATCTCGGAGGTCTCCGGCGAGGTCTCGGGCCTGATCACCGAGCAACTGGCGGTGGAGGGAAGCCTGGTAAGGCAGGGGGATCCCCTGGTGCGGCTCAACTCCGACCTGATCCTCAAGGATATGGACATCAAACGCCGGGAGCAGGCGCAGGTCGGCGCCGACATCCAGAATGTGGGGGGCAGCCTCAAGCGCCTGGAGCGCCTGCTCAAGAACAACTCCGCCAGCCGTCAGGCCTATGATGAGGCCCTCTTCGACCTGCAGGCACTGGAGCAGAAGCGGGCCACCCTCGGCCAGCAGCTGCAACGGCTCGAACTGCAGCTGGAGAAGAGCACCGTGCGCGCACCCTTCGACGGCCTGGTGCTGGCCAAGCTCAAGGAGCGGGGGGAGTGGCTGACCCCCGGCAGCCCGGTCTGCCGCCTCGCCTCCACGGCCGACGTGATCGCCAAGATCGCGATCTCCGAATCGCTGGTGCGCTACCAGCGTCCCGGCGGCTCGGTCGGGATCTCAATCGAATCCATGGATCGGGAATTCGAGGGCCGGACGCTGGGCTTCTCGCCGGTGGCCGACCTGCGCAGCAAGAGCGCTTTGCTGAAGATCGGGCTGCCCTACGAGAGCGGGATGATTCAGAACATGACCGTCAGCGCGGAGATCCCCAGCGGTGCCCGGCGCACCCTGCGCATGGTGCCCCGCGATGCCCTGGTGCGGATCGAGGGCCAGGATTTCGTCTACACCATCGAGGAGAACACCGCCAAAATGGTGCCTGTGGAGATCGCCGTGCGTAACGGCGAGTTCCTGGGCGTAAGCGAACCCCCGCTACGAGCCGGAATGCTGGTGGTGGTGGACGGAAACGACCGGTTGCGCCCCGATCAACCGGTCACCGTGGTGACCCGGTAGGGGGCCGCCCGCCCCGACGGGGTGGTCCCCCGCAGCCGCATCCTGGAAACACAATGGATCTCGTCAAACTCTCCATCCACCAACCGGTCTCGACCTTTGCCGCCGTATTTCTGGTAATCCTGTTCGGCATCATCGGCCTGGGACGCCTCCCCATCCAGCTCACCCCCGACGTGGAGGCGCCCAAGATCAGCGTCAACACAACCTGGCCGGGCGCCAGCCCCTACGAGATCGAAAAGGAGATCATCGAGGAGCAGAAGGAGGTGCTCAAGAGCGTCAGCGGCCTGACCACGATGGAGAGTTCCAGCTACAACAACTACGGCAACATCAGCCTCACCTTCAAGGTCGGGAGCGACCTCAGCGACGCCATGATGCGGGTCACCAACAAACTCAATGAAGTGAGCAGCTACCCGGAGAACGCCAACCGCCCGGTGGTGAGTACCTCCAGCGCCGAAAACTCCCCCGTGATCTGGATGATGCTCAAGACCCTGGCGGGCGAGCCGGAACGAATCAAGACCTACCGCACCTTCTTCGAGAACGAGGTGCGCCACTCCCTGGAACGGGTGCCCGGCGTGGGCTCGCTGTTCGTTTTCGGGGGTACGGACAAGCGCCTGGAGATCACCGTCGATCCCGCGCGGCTAGCCAGCCACGGCCTGACCCTGAACCGGGTGATCGAGCGGGTGCGCAGCGCCAACAGCAACGTCTCCGCCGGCGTGCTGGGGGTCTCCAAGCGCAACTTCCGCATCCGCACCACAAGCCAGTTCCAGACCCCGGCGGAGGCTGCCGGGGTACTGCTCGCCGACGACGGACTGCGCCGGGTCTATCTGGGTGATGTCGCCAGGGTCGATATCGGTTACGCAGACAACCCCCCGGCGGTGCTGCACAACGGTCAGCCGATGATCGTGGTGGCCGTGCGCAAGGAGGCCGGCGCCAACGTCCTGGAGCTGACCGCACGCATGCGCGAGGTGGTGGAGGAGCTCAACGGCGGCCTGCTCCGGGACAACGGCCTGTTCTTCGACTGGGTGCATGACCAGACCCCCTACATCAACACCGCCATCGACACCGTGCAGATGAATCTGCTGATCGGCGGTATCCTGGCATTGACGGTACTGCTGCTGTTCCTGCGCTCGGTCAGCTCCACCCTGACCGTGGCCATCGCCATCCCCATCTCGGTGATGGGCACCTTCTTCTTCATGTATCTGTTCGGACGCAACATCAACGTCATCAGCCTGGCCGGCATCACCTTCGCGGTGGGCATGCTGGTGGACAACTCGATCGTGGTGCTGGAGAACATCGACCGCCACCGGCGCCTGGGGAAATCCCCCTTTCAGGCCTCCTACCACGGCACCCGCGAGGTCTGGGGGGCGGTACTCGCCTCCACCGTCACCACGGTGGCGGTGTTTCTGCCGGTGATCTTCATCGAAGAGGAGGCGGGACAGCTGTTTCGCGATATCGCCATCGCCATCACCTTCTCGATCATCATCAGCCTGTTCGTGTCGGTCTCGGTGATCCCGGCGCTGACCAACCGCCTCTACGGCCTGTCCCGGCGCGGTGCGGAACAACCCTCCGCCGACATCCACGAGGGCAACCGCTTCGTACGCCTGATCATGTGGTTCTCACGCCTGACCCGCCACAACGGCCTGACCCGGATCGCCACCGTGGCAGGATTCACGGCCGCCGCCATCCTGGCCGCGGCGGCCCTGCTCCCCAAGGCGGAGTATCTTCCCCAGGGCAACCGCAACCTGATCCTCAACATCCTGATCCCTCCACCCGGCTACTCCGAGGAGAAGCGCCTGGAGATCGGCCACTACATCTCCGACGCCGTGGCCCCCTACCTGCGCGAGGAGTGGAAAGACGGAGTACCCCGAATCGAAAGCATTTTCTACGTCGCCTCGGACGCGGTGACCCTGTTCGGCGGCACCAGCGCCCATGTGAACGAGGCGCGCAAGATGATGCCCCTGTTCACCCGCATCATGAACTCCATTCCGGGCATGTTCGGGGTCAGCCTGCAACGCGGTATCTTCGAGACCGGTATCGGCCAGGGCCGCACTGTGGACGTCAATATCTCGGGCCGCGACAGTGAGCGGATCGTCGAGGCCGCGCGCACCCTCTTCGGCGCGCTCAAGCAGGCGATTCCCGCCGCCCAGGTCCGCCCGGTACCCTCCCTGGAGATCACCTACCCGGAGGCGAACCTGATCCCCGACCGCTCGCGGGTCGCCGCCAACGGCCTCTCCGAACAGGAGCTGGGCACCTACATCGACATCCTGATGGACGGGCGGATCATCGGCGAATACAAACCGGACGGGCAGAAGGTGCTGGACCTGGTGGTAAAGAGCAGTAACCAGGAGATCAAGGCGCCCGAGGATCTGCTCGACAGCGTGATCGCCACCCCCTTCGGCCAGCTGGTGCGGGTGGGCGACCTGGGCACGATCGATTACACCCAGGGAATGACCCAGATCGACCATCTGGAGCGCAAGCGCAACATACGCCTGGAGGTGACCCCGCCCGAGGAGATGGCACTCCAGGAGGCGATGGAGCTGATCGCCGAGCGGCTGGTGCCGAAGCTTCAGGGCCAGGGGCAGCTCACCGGCACCCAGGTGCGCATCGGCGGCAACGCCGACAAACTCACCGAGACCCGCCGCGCCCTGCAGTGGAACTTCCTGCTGGCCATTGTCATCACCTACCTGCTGATGTCGGCCCTGTTCGGCAACTACCTCTACCCGCTGATCATCCTGTTCTCGGTGCCCCTGGCCGCCGCCGGCGGCTTTATCGGCCTGGCCCTGGTGCACCACCTGATCGCCCCGCAACCGTTCGACGTACTGGTGATGCTCGGCTTCATCATCCTGGTCGGCACCGTGGTCAACAACGCCATCCTGATCGTCCACCAGGCCCTGAACAACGTGCGCCACGAGGGGATGGCGGGACTGGACGCGGTCACCCACTCGGTGCGCACCCGCATCCGGCCCATCTTCATGAGCACCACCACCAGCCTCTTCGGACTGCTGCCACTGGTGCTGGCGCAAGGCTCCGGCACCGAACTCTACCGGGGGCTCGGCAGCGTGATCCTGGGCGGTCTGGCCCTCTCCACCCTGCTCACCCTGTTCGTGGTCCCGGCACTCCTGAGCTTCCTGATCGCCATGGAAAAACCCCGCCAGGAGGGGCTGGACCCGGGGGACGCGGCAAAATAACATCACCCCCCGGCAGCGCCTGCCCGCCGCGCCGCAACCCAAGACACAGCAGGAGCCCGACCATGCCCTATTTCATCTACCGGATCCATACCGACAAGCGCCTGGAACCCGAGGGGAGCTTCAACAGCTACCGCGAGGCGAAGCACCAGGCCAAGGCGCTGCGGGCAGACCAGGACCCCGATGAGCAGACCAGCGTGCGCATCATCTTCGCCCACAACCCGATTGAGGCGGAACGGCTGCTGCTCACCCCGCGCGAGGCGCCGGTCGAGGGGGATGACTGAGGCCCGCCCCGACGCCACCTGCCCAATGGGTACCGGTCCGTGAGGGAAGATGTCATCCGGATTCGATGCAGGCGCATCCGCTCCCGGTTCCCTGGGAAGGGTAACCACATATGATCCGTGGTTTTGCAACAACGCATTCACCCGACTTGAACCATCCGCACGTAAACCGTGCGGCGGCCTCGATTCCACGGGCGCTGACCCAACCCACCTTGCCAGCCAGCACAACATTCCCAAAATTCCGAGAAGTGCGGTCCACAGCAGTTTCAGCTACACTATCCCGCCATATATTGAGAATAAATTATCTCTGAACATCCTGTTACGATTGGCTAAAATGATCAACGCGAAGCCCTCCGCCACCACACTGGCCTTACCCCGGGGATGGTCCGATCTCACCGCCTGTGCACGAGGGACACCACTCATTCCTCCCCGGTCGACCGGGAGGATGTCCGAGCCCCAGACGTCAACGGTGCTATCACACCGGAAAGTGGAGTGTAATGGACAACAAACTGGCCAATAACGGCAACGGCAAGGTCACCAGTATTCGCGCGCCCCTGATCAAGGAGTGCATGACACTTACCCTGAGGACACTCGACCAGCACCTGGCAACTATGTTCGACGAAGTCGAGCCCGCCTATCTCGATTTTGCAGAAATGGCGGAGACCAATCAGAGTCAGCTGCGCTTTGTCGATGCCATCAACCTCATCAAGGGGCAGCGCGACCAGATCGAGCGCGCCTTTGAAGAACAGATCAGCAGGGGCTTCCTCGAATTCCGCGACGGAAAATCCATCACCTACCCCGCGCACATCTCGCTCCCCCACCCCGAAGGGCATCTCTCCATCGTAGACAACGACGACCTGGAAAAACATGTGGCGATCCAGAAGATGGTCGGTCGCCTGCACAGCGAAAGCTTCCAGGAGATCTACGCCCTTGGACAGCGCATGGCGATGCTGCGGGGTGGACAAAAATTACGTGAAGAGGACATGCCGGGCAGCCCGATACACATCGCCACCTGTTTCGATATCGCCAGCGGCAAACTGCAACTCGACAGCAAAATGCTATTGATTCTGCTGCTGCTGTTCGACCGGTTCGTCATGCGGCAGTGCACCGGAATCTACCGGCAACTGAACGAAAGGCTGGTTCGGGCCGGGATCTTTCCGAATCTCCGCTACGAGACACCTGAGCCGGGCCGGGACCCCACCTCCGCCCCGAGCCGGGAGCGCAACCCTGCCGGGGCCATCCGGCGTGAACAGGCAACCCATGGCCACCCGGAGCCCGGCGGCGGTTCGGCACCTGCGCCCTATACCCCGGGTCAGACCGTATCCGCAGGCACCACGGGATCGACACTGGTCAACCACCCGGCAGCCACCGCGAACGGTACTCCCGCGGCGGAGAGATCCACCGCGGAAAGCGCCAATCACCCAGGCGATTCCCACGCCCGGCCTGGCCAGAGCTATGCCCCGGGGACCATCGGCAATCCACAGACCACCCCGAATTGGCGGGGGGGAAGGCGGCCGGAAGTCGAGGCCATCGGCAAGGAGATCTTCTCCGAGATCATCTCCCTGCTGAAGGCTCAGCACATGGCAAACCCGAGATACAGCGAGCACCCGGATCTATCCGACAACGCCGCCCCACGGGAGATGGCCCGCTCCGAAGCCATCATCTCAACCCTGCAAGAGTGTCGCTACCTCGTGAAAGATTTTGGGACATCCCAGTCCCCAAAATCGACTCGCCAACGCGACAGCCGTTACTGCCCCGACCGTCCTGCGCTCATCACGACTCCGTCCCGCACATTGCAGCAAAGCTGCTCGTGCGCAACTCCGTCATGATGACCACAATGACTCTACGGCGTGTCGGATGCGCTATTTGTATGCCCTACGTCACTCCCTATCGGTCGTAACTGCGGCCATACAACCGCGCCTACGCCTATCGGGGACTAACCGCCTTCGCTTCGCTCTCCATGGCGGTTAGCGGCGGAGATACAACCCTCCCGGGAGGCGCCCTTACTGCCCCGTATCGCCGAGGATGATCCGACGCCTCACACCAAGGTCGACACCGAGGTACTCGAACAGATCCGAAGCAATCTGGCGCTGGAGCAGCGGCGGCTGTTCCAGAACATCGACCAGAACTCGATCCCGGCAGCCAACCTCAACACCATTGAGCTGGTCGGGATGATCTTCTCCCAGGTGCTGGATGAAGAGGGACTCCCGAATATCGTCAAGGCCCTGATCGGCCATCTGCACACCCCCTACCTCAAGGTCGCGGTGATCGACCACAGTTTCCTGGAAAACCAAGAACATATCGCCCGGCGCCTGCTCGATCTGATGGTGGAGGCAGGCCTGAAGTGGGTTGACGAGGCCAACCTGCGCAAAGGGGTCTACTATTTGCTGCAGGCGTCGGTGACCGAGATCCTGAGCGATTTCAGGGACGACATCCAGATCTTTGAGACAATCCACTCGCGCCTGAGGGAACAGTTCGAGGAGCTGGAACAGAAGGCCCGTGCGGTCGAAGCCCGCACCCGTGAGGCTGCCAAGGGAAAAGAGCGGCTTGAAAGCGCCAGATCCCGTGTCTACAACATCCTCCAGGAACGGCTCGGCAGCAGTGAGCTTCCCCATCCCCTGGAGCGTTTCCTCTACCACGCCTGGCTGGACAAGATGGTCCTTATGTTGCTGCGCGACCGGGAGATCGAGCGGCGTGGCCAGTGGCAGGAGGCCCTGGACACAATCGATGCCGTAATCTGGGCCTGCCAGGCACGCACCGACTCCACAATCCGGCCGATTCTGCGGGAGAAGCTATCCATACTGTCCGAACGCATCCGGTCCGGCCTGGCCTCCCTCGGCGCCTATCATCAGCCGGACTGCGACGAACTGATCGAGCTGCTCGAACACTATGCGGGGCTGCCCGAGAACGAACTGGATGAGAGTGAAGCAATCAGCAACACCCCCAAGAAGGATGATCTGCATCGGGACCGGGATGGGATGCGGTTGAACAAGCGGGAGCGGGAAATGGTTGAACGGCTGCAACAAGTGGAGTTCGGAACCTGGTTCCTGCTGCGGGATAGCAGCGGCCACGAACAGCGTGCTAAATTATCATGGTACAGCCCCGTGACGAAAAAGTGCATGTTCGTCAACCAGTCAGGAGGACAGATCAAGACCCTGCCTATCGAGCAGCTGGCAACAGAGATGTGCCGGGGCAAGGCCACCATCACAACCCAGTTGGTGACATCTTTCGTCGACAGGGCGTTGCGCAGCATCCGCAGGTTACTGTCAAAGGCTTTGGGTGTCGAGGAGCCGGCATGAGCGAGGACAAACAGAACACTTCCGATCACCGCGTCCAGCCCCGTCAAGCGGTCCATGCGGAAATTACCGTCAGCGACCTTCTCTCGGGCAGCATCATCGGCAGTCTGGCCAACATCTCGGGAGGCGGCTTCATGCTGGTCACCGATCAGGACCTTCCCCTGAACGCCCTCTACCAGCTGCGCCTCCACCTGCCGGATAACCTCTCCGGCGGACGCGACCTGAACCTTGGTGCGGAGAGCCTGTGGTGCAATCCCGGTGAAAACACCGGCTCCAGATGCCAATGGTACGGCTTCCATATCATTGACATTTCGAACGAAGATGCGGAGTTGATTGAGCAGCTGAGCCAGTCCTGGTCAAGCTAACCGCTGACTGGGCTCTGTCGCAGCGGACCCGCCAGACAAAGCTGGTTGCGCGAAGAAATCGCCCGCCGTGAAACCCACGACGGGTCGGTTTCGATAACGACCCCGCCTCCTGCAACCGCGCTCTTCCCGTAACGCATGATGGACAGGAGAGGACGCAAGGTTCACGTTCAAGTACCTCCCAACAACGGCTGGAACAGCCTGTTATCTGGCAGAAATCCACATGTTTGTCATTACCGATAGTATTGCCGTCATTTTTTTCGGCCGCTCTGAGCGGCTGTTGAACACTGCGGGCTAGGGAGTGCCCAGGCTCTCCATTCTGCTGCCTTTTCGCAACGCCGGGGCGACGTTACCCTCCTGTCTCGACTCCATCACCGCCCAGTGTTTCGGGGATTTCGAGCTACTCGCGGTAAACGATCACTCGAACCACGCCTCCCGGCGCCTGGTCGCCGCCCTGGCGGTGCGCGACCGGCGTGTCCGGCTGCTCGACAACCCGGGCCGGGGGCTGGTGAGCGCGCTCAACCACGGTCTGCGCAGCGCCGCAACGGAGCTGATCGCACGCATGGACGCCGACGACCTGATGCACCCCGAGCGCCTGGAGCGCCAGTACACCCACCTCTTCCGACACCCCCGGATCACCCTGCTGGGTTGTGCCGCCGAGCTTTTTCCCCGGCGCGAGATCCAGGCCGGTTACCGGGAGTACATGCGCTGGCAGAACCGCTGTCTGACCCCCCGCCAGATCGCTGATCAGATCTATATCGAATCGCCCTTCGCACACCCCAGCGTCATCTTCCGAAAACAGGCCGTGATAGAGCTTGGCGGCTACCGCGAGGGGCCGTTCCCCGAAGACTACGACCTCTGGCTGCGCCTCCACCACGCCGGCCTGAGGATGGAAAAGCTGCCCGATAAACTACTGCGCTGGCGCGACTACCCGCAGCGCACCTCGCGCACCGACCCGCGCTGCTCGCGCCAGGCGTTCGACCGGCTCAGGGCCGACTTCCTGGCGCGCGATCCACGTCTGCTGGCACGGCGTGAGGAATTCGTTATCTGGGGTGCCGGAAGAAAGACCCGAAAACGTTGCAACCTGCTATTGGAAAAGGGGTTTAACCCAAAAGCGTGGATCGACATCGACCCTAGGAAGATCGGCAACCGCCTATGCGGGATCCCCGTGGTGGAGCCGGGTTGGCTCGCCGCCCGCCGGCCGCGCCCTTTCGTGCTGGTCTATGTCACCAACCATGGGGCGCGGGAGTTGATCGCGGCGGACCTGGAGTCCATGGGTTACCACCAGGGAGAGGACTTTCTGGCGGTGGGCTGAAAAGCGGGAAGGAGAGCTTATATCACGCAGCGGCCCCCAAAAGGTCGGGGACGCCCCATGCCGCACGGTAAATCTACGCTCCGGCAAAATTCCCATTACGTGGCATCGCGTTACGCGTCATTTTCAAAATATCGAATACCGCCCGGGTATTGAGCAGAAGCTTTTTCATTTTCTCTGGGATTGACTCATCGGTTTTCTTGCCCTTGAGTAGACCGATGGCAAAGCGTCGCAATCGTGAGATGTTTTCCGGGCCATGTCCGGTTCGGATGCGGCTACGATCTTCGTCATAGCCCGAATGTTTCATAAACCATTAGGTGACCACAAATACCGTACAACCAGACTAGGGTATTAGCCGAGAACTAGGCAGGCCGGTAACTGTTAGCGGGGCGACGATCATTTTTTCGGGGTTGTAGCGTCCATCGCTAACCGCCATGGAGAGCGAAGCGAAGGCGGTTAGTCCCCGATAGGCGTAGGCGCGGTTGTATGGCCGCAGTTACGACCGATAGGGAGTGACGTAGGGCATACAAATAGCGCATCCGACACGCCGTAGAGTCATTGTGGTCATCATGACGGAGTTGCGCACGAGCAGCTTTGCTGCAATGTGCGGGACGGAGTCGTGATGAGCGCAGGACGGTCGGGGCAGTAACGGCTGTCGCGTTGGCGAGTCGATTTTGGGGACTGGGATGTCCCAAAATCTTTCACGAGGTAGCGACACTCTTGTGTAGCTTGTGAGTGATATAGGATGGATGGCGCTGGTCGTTGAAGGCGCAGGCCAAGCGCTCGGTCAAGCCGATTTGGCGGTCGAGGCCGCGTAGAATCATGGGACCGAAATCCGAGGACAAGGCGCCGCCGTCAAAATCGCCACGCACGCTCAGGCCGCACGGTAAATCTACGCTCCGGCAAAATTCCCATTACGTGGCATCGCGTTACGCGTCATTTTCAAAATATCGAATACCGCCCGGGTATTGAGCAGAAGCTTTTTCATTTTCTCTGGGATTGACTCATCGGTTTTCTTGCCCTTGAGTAGACCGATGGCAAAGCGTCGCAATCGTGAGATGTTTTCCGGGCCATGTCCGGTTCGGATGCGGCTACGATCTTCGTCCTAGCCCGAATGTTTCATAAACCATTAGGTGACCACAAATACCGTACAACCAGACTAGGGTATTAGCCGAGAACTAGGCAGGCCGGTAACTGTTAGCGGGGCGACGATCATTTTTTCGGGGTTGTAGCGTCCATCGCTAACCGCCATGGAGAGCGAAGCGAAGGCGGTTAGTCCCCGATAGGCGTAGGCGCGGTTGTATGGCCGCAGTTACGACCGATAGGGAGTGACGTAGGGCATACAAATAGCGCATCCGACACGCCGTAGAGTCATTGTGGTCATCATGACGGAGTTGCGCACGAGCAGCTTTGCTGCAATGTGCGGGACGGAGTCGTGATGAGCGCAGGACGGTCGGGGCAGTAACGGCTGTCGCGTTGGCGAGTCGATTTTGGGGACTGGGATGTCCCAAAATCTTTCACGAGGTAGCGACACTCTTGTGTAGCTTGTGAGTGATATAGGATGGATGGCGCTGGTCGTTGAAGGCGCAGGCCAAGCGCTCGGTCAAGCCGATTTGGCGGTCGAGGCCGCGTAGAATCATGGGACCGAAATCCGAGGACAAGGCGCCGCCGTCAAAATCGCCACGCACGCTCAGGCCGCACGGTAAATCTACGCTCCGGCAAAATTCCCATTACGTGGCATCGCGTTACGCGTCATTTTCAAAATATCGAATACCGCCCGGGTATTGAGCAGAAGCTTTTTCATTTTCTCTGGGATTGACTCATCGGTTTTCTTGCCCTTGAGTAGACCGATGGCAAAGCGTCGCAATCGTGAGATGTTTTCCGGGCCATGTCCGGTTCGGATGCGGCTACGATCTTCGTCCTAGCCCGAATGTTTCATAAACCATTAGGTGACCACAAATACCGTACAACCAGACTAGGGTATTAGCCGAGAACTAGGCAGGCCGGTAACTGTTAGCGGGGCGACGATCATTTTTTCGGGGTTGTAGCGTCCATTTGGCGCGGCTCAAGAGTGTCGCTACCTCGTGAAAGATTTTGGGACATCCCAGTCCCCAAAATCGACTCGCCAACGCGACAGCCGTTACTGCCCCGACCGTCCTGCGCTCATCACGACTCCGTCCCGCACATTGCAGCAAAGCTGCTCGTGCGCAACTCCGTCATGATGACCACAATGACTCTACGGCGTGTCGGATGCGCTATTTGTATGCCCTACGTCACTCCCTATCGGTCGTAACTGCGGCCATACAACCGCGCCTACGCCTATCGGGGACTAACCGCCTTCGCTTCGCTCTCCATGGCGGTTAGCGAGCGAGGGAGTTCTTCGATCCGGTGAACAGCGCCACCCACCGAAACAGCCGCCCGCCGGCATCCGCCGGCAACATCAGCCGGACGCTCGCCTTGGCGCTCATCTTATTGAGATCCTTGGCGATACCCGAAAGCGCCTGGGCCAGCATCACATACCCGACGCTCAGCCACCCGGGGTCTACGGCCAGCATCCCCAAGGCCACCACCTGCAGCCCCATCCCCGCGTGAAGGGTGACGTTCAACCCCAGGCGGCTGCCGACCCAGCCTCCGATCAGGTTGGTGACCACGCCGAACAACTCATAGAAAAGGAACAGGAAGGCGATATCCAGCGGGCTGTAGCCAAGCTGGTGGAAATAGAGCACCACCAGCATGCGGATCGCCCCGTCGGTAACGGTGAAGCCCCAGTAGGCGGCGGTCACGATCAGGTAGTGTTTCAGTGCGGCGTCGATTCGGCTCATCCCGGTGTCCGGTATTCCGAGGGATCCCGGCGGCGGCAGTATGCCATCCGCCCATTACAGGGCCGTTACAGACCCAGCTCCTTCCAGCGCCGTTGCAGGCGCTTCAGGGAGATCGGATAGGCGGTCTTCAACTCCTGGGAGAAGAGCGAAATGCGCAACTCCTCGAAGGCCCAGCGCAGCTCCTCGATGCGCTCGTCCCCCCGGCCCGATTCGCGGCAGCGTTGATCACGCTCCCGCCACTGCTGATAGAGCCCCTGCATTTCGCGCAGCAGTTGCTGATCGCGGGCGGCGGCATGCTGGAGTTTTTCCAGGCGCCGCTCCAGCGCCTGAAGGTATTTTGGCACACGCTGGAGCTGGGCATAGGGGGTGTGCTGAAGAAAACCGCGAAACACCAGGCGGTCGAGCTGCTCCCGCATATCGGTGACCGAGGCCATCCAGTTGATCCGGTTGGCCGCAGCCAGGGCCTTGCGCACGCGCTGATAACCGGAGAGCACCGCGGCGGTGAGTGCCGTGGCCTCATTGGCCACGCCCATCAACGCCCCCCGGCGCTGCCCGATGCGCGCCTCGAACCCCTCCGCGTCAGATATCCCCGGCAGCCCCTCGATGAAGGTCAGATCCATCACCAGGGCCACCAACTCGCGCTCCAGGTCCGGGGCACCCGCCTGCTCCAGCCCCCGGGGCCCGGCGGCGGCCTTGGCGTACTGCAGACGCATCTGCGGCAGCCCGGGCAGATTCTTGCGCAGATAGCGCACATCACCGGCCAGCCGCAACATGAACAACCGGCGCAGCCCGGCGCGCATCGCCCGCCGGGCGTTGTGCTCCGAATCGAGCACCCGCAGCGCCACGCTCTCGCCCTCGTCCACCAGGGCGGGGAAGCCGCGCAGCCGGATTCCCCCGCTGAGCATCTCCACCGACTCGGGCAGCGCCCCGAAGCTCCAGTCCCTGAGTCCCTCGCGCTCCAGGCCGGACTCGGGAAGCCGCTGATAGGTGGCCTGCCCCTTGCTGCCGTGACGACGTTGCAGCTCTCCCAGGTCGCGGCCGCTGGCGATACGTCCGCCCTCCCCGTCCAGGACGTCGAAGCGCATGCGCAGGTGTTCGGGAAGCGCGGATTCATCCCAGGCATCCTCCGGCACATGTACCCCGGTCTGCTGCTTCAGGTGCTCGGAGAGGACGCGGATCAGGGGCCGGTCACCGGGTTCGGCGAGGCGGATGAAGCGTTCGGCATAATCGGGGATCGGCACGAAGGATTTGCGCAGCGCTTTGGGCAGGGCGCGCAGCAGGGCGACCACCCGCTCGCGCAGCAGCCCCGGCACCAACCACTGACAGCGCGCTTCCGAGACCTGATTCAATACCGCCTGGGGAATCTTCAGGGTCACCCCATCGGCCCGTCCACCCGGGTCGAAGTGGTAGGCCAGGGGCAGCTGCATGCCATCCACATCCAGGTTGTCGGGAAAGCGCGCGGCCGACACCTCGGCATCATCACGCGCCAGCAGATCCTCCTCGCGCATGTGCAGGAGTTTCGGTGCTTCGCGCGACGTCTCGCGCAGCCACTTCTCGAACTGAGGCGTGCTGTAGATCCCCTGGGGGATGCGCTGGTCGTAATAGTCGTAGAGCGCCTGCTCGTCGACCAGCAGGTCGCGCCTGCGCGCCTTGTGCTCCAGCGATTCGAGCGCGGCGATCAGCTCGCGATTGTGGCGCCAGAACGGGGCCCGGGTGTGAAAATCCCCCCCCACCAGCGCGAAGCGGATGAACAGCTCACGCGCCTCGACCGGGTTGATGGAGCCGTAGTTGACCTTGCGCCTGGGCACCAGCGGCAGACCATAGAGGGTGATCCGGTCGAAGGCCGCCACCTGGCCTCGCTTCTTCTCCCAGTGGGGCTCGGAATAGCTGTGCTTGAGCAGGTGACCGGCCACCGATTCGACCCACTCGGGCTGGATCCGCGCCACGGTGCGGGCATACAGCCTGGAGGTCTCGACCAGCTCGGCGGCCATCACCCACTTGGGTCCCTGGGAGAACTGGCCCGAACCGGGAAAGATCATGAAACGGCTGTTGCGCGCCCCGAGGTACTCGTGTCCCTTGCCTCCGCCCTTGAGGCCGATATGACTCAACAGGCCGCTCAGCAGGGCCATGTGGATCACCTCGTAGGTGGCCGGCTCCTGGTTCTCGCGGTATCCCATCTCATGCAGGGTGCCCCGCAGCTGATGGTGGATGTCACGCCACTCCTGCACCCGGCTCCAGGAGAGGAATCCGGCCTGGCAGTGGCGCTGAAACTTGCGCCGCGTCAGGTGATGGCGCTGCGCCTCCAGGTGCCGCCACAGCTTGAGGTAACCGAGAAAGTCCGACGCCTCGTCGATGAACGGCCGGTGCGCCTCGTCCGCCACCTGCTGTTTCTCCATGGGACGCTCGCGGGGGTCCTGCACGCTCAGCGCCGCGGCGATCACCAACACCTCGTCGAGACAGCCACCGTGGGCGGCGCTCAACAGCATGCGCCCGATACGGGGATCCACCGGAAGGCGCGCCAACTGGCGCCCGACACGGCTCACCCTGCGCCCCCGGTCCACCGCGCCGATCTCCTCCAGCACCCGGTAGCCGTCGCGGATCAGGCGCTGATCGGGA
The DNA here is from genome assembly GCA_003062205.1 of Candidatus Sedimenticola endophacoides. GTDB lineage: Bacteria > Pseudomonadota > Gammaproteobacteria > Chromatiales > Chromatiaceae > Sedimenticola_A > Sedimenticola_A endophacoides. Next base: position 15,932 of record PQCP01000124.1, on the reverse strand, counting down.
GGGTCGATGAAGGGGAACTGCTCGATCTCGCCGAAACCGAGGATCTTCATCTGCAGGATCACCGAAGCGAGATTGGTGCGCTGAATCTCGGGCTCGGTGTATTCGGGACGGGCCTCGAAGTCAGCCTCGCTGTAGAGGCGGATGCAGATCCCCTCGGCGACCCGGCCGCAACGCCCGGTACGCTGGTTGGCGCTGGCCTGGGAGATGCGCTCCACGGGCAGGCGCTGCACCTTGCTGCGCGCGCTGTAGCGGCTGATGCGTGCAAAACCGGCGTCGATCACGTGGCGGATCCCGGGAACGGTGAGCGAGGTCTCGGCCACATTGGTGGCCAGGATGATGCGCCGCGCCCCGCCGGTGCGAAATATCTTCGCCTGTTCCCCCGGCCCCAGCCGTGCGTAGAGGGGGAGGATCTCGGTCACCGGCAGGCGATGCTTGCGCAGGATCTCTGCGGTCTCGCGGATCTCGCGCTCGCCGCTGAGAAACACCAGGATGTCGCCCCGGTCCTCGCGCGACAACTCGTCCACCGCATCGACCAGCGCCTGCCGTACCCCGTCACCACGCTCGCCGCCGCCCTCATCCTCCGGCTCCCGATAGCGTACCTCCACCGGATAGGTGCGGCCCGAGACGTTGATGACCGGGGCGTCTCCGAAGTGGCGGGAGAAGCGCTCGGGATCGATGGTAGCCGAGGTGATGATCACCTTCAGGTCGGGGCGCCGGGGCAACAGGTCATGGAGGTAGCCGAGCAGGAAATCGATATTCAGGCTGCGCTCATGGGCCTCATCGATAATCAGGGTATCGTATTCGTTGAGGAAACGGTCCTGCTGTACCTCCGCCAGCAACATACCGTCAGTGAGCAACTTGATGTGGGTCTCGGGACGCACATGATCGTGGAAACGCACCTTGTAGCCGACCGCGGTCCCAGGCTCCCGCTCCAGCTCCTGGGAGATACGCGAGGCGAGCGAGCGGGCGGCGATACGCCGTGGCTGGGTGTGGCCGATACGTCCGTACACCCCCCGCCCCAGGGCCAGGCAGATCTTCGGCAGCTGGGTGGATTTGCCGGAGCCGGTCTCGCCGCACAACACGACCACCTGGTGGTCGCGGATCCGTGCGGCGATCTCCTCCCAGCGCTCGCTGATCGGCAGCTCCTGCGGAAAGCTGGGTTCGGGCAGGGTGTCTGCGCGCAACCGGGCCAGGGAACTGGAGCGATCGATCTGCTGGCACAGCCTCTCCAGCCCCTGACCGGCGCCCCCCCCCGGGCGCCGCCGCTTCAGCTCCGCCAGACGGCGGCGCAGGCCATGACGGTCCCGGAGCATGCAGCGCTCGATATCCTGGGGCGTGGGGAGGGCGGGTCTGTTCAAGGGGCACGGTCTGGCAACAAAAAGCTGACGTCATTCTACAGGATCGCCGGTGCCGGGCCTATCCCGCATCACGAACGGGGCGCCCGGGCCGCAAAGAAAAGCGACCCTTATTCAATCACTTTTTAGCGCCACCCCGGGCGCCCCCGGTCCCATATCACGCCATCCGGTTGCGGCGAACACCTGGGTGCGCAACCGGCTCTCTCAGACACCCCTGAAACCCGGACCCCGAAGAGCAATGCGTGCGGGGCTTCTGCGTGGCGCCGCATAATGGACTATCTTTTCCCATAGCAGTGTGTGCGGTCTGCTGTTCGATGAAACCACATGCCGCATGCGGGTACGGGTCGGCGTCCCCGGGAACGGGCGCCTTGCCAACCATTCGCCACGAGACCGGGAGAGGCCTGGAACCCGTCAAAAAATCACGTTTTTTCAATAACAAGAGTGTCGCTACCTCGTGAAAGATTTTGGGACATCCCAGTCCCCAAAATCGACTCGCCAACGCGACAGCCGTTACTGCCCCGACCGTCCTGCGCTCATCACGACTCCGTCCCGCACATTGCAGCAAAGCTGCTCGTGCGCAACTCCGTCATGATGACCACAATGACTCTACGGCGTGTCGGATGCGCTATTTGTATGCCCTACGTCACTCCCTATCGGTCGTAACTGCGGCCATACAACCGCGCCTACGCCTATCGGGGACTAACCGCCTTCGCTTCGCTCTCCATGGCGGTTAGCGCACGCAAGGAGGAAGAGGAGCAGTTGCGAACAAGGACAACGCCATAACGACAACGGCCGATGCCCTAACCCGAATTATTCATAAAAAAGGGCGCACCTCGTTCAACCAATTGATATAACAAGAGTGTCGCTACCTCGTGAAAGATTTTGGGACATCCCAGTCCCCAAAATCGACTCGCCAACGCGACAGCCGTTACTGCCCCGACCGTCCTGCGCTCATCACGACTCCGTCCCGCACATTGCAGCAAAGCTGCTCGTGCGCAACTCCGTCATGATGACCACAATGACTCTACGGCGTGTCGGATGCGCTATTTGTATGCCCTACGTCACTCCCTATCGGTCGTAACTGCGGCCATACAACCGCGCCTACGCCTATCGGGGACTAACCGCCTTCGCTTCGCTCTCCATGGCGGTTAGCGCACGCAAGGAGGAAGAGGAGCAGTTGCGAACAAGGACAACGCCATAACGACAACGGCCGATGCCCTAACCCGAATTATTCATAAAAAAGGGCGCACCTCGTTCAACCAATTGATATAACAAGAGTGTCGCTACCTCGTGAAAGATTTTGGGACATCCCAGTCCCCAAAATCGACTCGCCAACGCGACAGCCGTTACTGCCCCGACCGTCCTGCGCTCATCACGACTCCGTCCCGCACATTGCAGCAAAGCTGCTCGTGCGCAACTCCGTCATGATGACCACAATGACTCTACGGCGTGTCGGATGCGCTATTTGTATGCCCTACGTCACTCCCTATCGGTCGTAACTGCGGCCATACAACCGCGCCTACGCCTATCGGGGACTAACCGCCTTCGCTTCGCTCTCCATGGCGGTTAGCGCACGCAAGGAGGAAGAGGAGCAGTTGCGAACAAGGACAACGCCATAACGACAACGGCCGATGCCCTAACCCGAATTATTCATAAAAAAGGGCGCACCTCGTTCAACCAATTGATATAACAAGAGTGTCGCTACCTCGTGAAAGATTTTGGGACATCCCAGTCCCCAAAATCGACTCGCCAACGCGACAGCCGTTACTGCCCCGACCGTCCTGCGCTCATCACGACTCCGTCCCGCACATTGCAGCAAAGCTGCTCGTGCGCAACTCCGTCATGATGACCACAATGACTCTACGGCGTGTCGGATGCGCTATTTGTATGCCCTACGTCACTCCCTATCGGTCGTAACTGCGGCCATACAACCGCGCCTACGCCTATCGGGGACTAACCGCCTTCGCTTCGCTCTCCATGGCGGTTAGCGCATGTCCTTCTTTTTCAGCTTCGCTTCCAGTTCAGCAAAGCGACGTTGCTCAGCCTTTACCCTACCCCTGTCTTCCTTCTCGAAAGCGGCCGCGCCATTCTCAAAGAACTCTTTTTGCCAACGGTAGAACGTGTTGGGGTTCAAACCGTGGGCATCACACACGTCTGATACCGGCTGCCCCTCAACCAGGTGCTGCTTCAGGATTGCCACCTTTTCCCGGGGCGTGAAATTTCGTCGGGTTCGTTTGCTCATATTTTCCTCCAGAAGTTACTACTAACTCAAATTGAGGAAAACTCCAATTCCGACTGAAGCGGGACAGGCGGGCGTGGCCCGGGACAACATCCAGTCGGTGAGCGGTCAGGATGTGCTCAAGATCTCGCTACGCAAGCTGGTGGCGGGACGTATCGACCTCCTCTCCTACGAGCTGAACGTCGCCACCCACGCGGCCAAGAGCAACGGCTACGATCCAGGCCGCTTCGAGCGGGTCTACACCCTCAAGGAGGGGGAGCTCTATTTCGCCTTCAACAAGGAGACCGCCGACGCCCTGATCGGACGCTGGCAACAGGCCCTCGACGCCATGAAGGCCGATGGGACGCACCAGCGGATACTCGACAGCTACCGGTGAGCCCTCAGGTACCGGAGAGCCAGATCATCAGCGGCAGTGTGAACACCGAGGCCACGACCTGAACGGTGATCAGGTTGGCCATCAGCGGCGCGTCCCCCCCCATCTGCCGGGCCAGCACATAGGACGAAGCGGCGGTGGGCACCGCGGCGGAGATCACCGCCACGGTGCGCGGCATGCCCTCGATACCCAACAACCAGGCACCGCAGAACATCAACAGCGGCATACCCAGCAGCCTAACCAGAGTGCCAAAGGCGACCATCGCGCGATCCTCCACCACCCGCCGGAAGTGCAGGCCCGCCCCGACCACCAACAGCCCCACGCCCAGGGCGCCATCGCCAAGCATAGAGACAGCCTGGTAGGGGAGCCCGGACAAACCGACGCCGCTCAGATTGAGTGCCGCCCCCACCACGCAGGCGAGGATAAACGGGTTGGCGGCCAGCTTCTTCAACACCGAAGCGGTTCCCGCCCCGCCGCCGCAATACCGGGCCAGCACCCAGACGTTGATCACGTTGATCGGCGGAATGATTACCGCCATGGTGATCGCCATATAGGCGATCGCCTCCTCACCGAGCAGGAAGCCGGTAATCGACAGTGCGATGAACCCATGCCAGCGGGTGGCCCCCTGAAACAGACTGGTAAAGGCCGCCGGAGAGACCCGCAGCCGCCGTTGCAGCAGGGGACGGACCAGCAGCATCAGGGCGCTCATGGAGAAGATCGCGAACAGTACCATGGCCGCGAACAGGAGGACCTCGCTGGAGCCGATCCTGGCCGTGGCCAGGGTCTTGATCAGCAGTGCCGGAAACAGCACGAAGTAACAGAGGTTTTCCAACCCCCGCCAGTGCTCATCGATAAACAGCGCCGTATGCCGCAGCAGGATGCCGAGCAGGATAACCAGGATGACGGGGATCAGGGCATTGATGATCGAGAGCATAGGGCTGCGGGCGCTCCGGTGGCGATTGACCCCTCCTTGCAACCGCGCGGCACGCGCGGCGGCCCGGGCATCATATACCCCACCGCGGCGCTTTCAAAGCGCACGCCGCACATCCCCGGATCACCCGGCCCGTCCCACCAGACCCCTTCGGGCACACCGTCCGCGCTCCGTTCCCGCGGACAGCACTCCGTCGCAGAGCGCCCGGGAGGCGTTCAGGCGACGGGATGAAAGTCCGAGGGCTCCTGCTCCGCCAAGTGCTCGTAGGTCTCCCAACGCAGATTGACCAACTCCTGGGCCACGTTCATCAGGTACTCCGCCTCCTCCGGGTTGGTCCGTAACAGCACCTTGTAGCGCGCCTCGTTATAGGCGTACTCCATGAGGCTGATGCGCGGACGCGGCGAATCCAGCACGAACGGCCGCTCACCCGCCCTGCGCCGCTCGGGGTTGAAACGGATCAATGGCCAATAACCGCTGGAGACGGCCAGATCCTGCTGCCGCAGTCCGTGTTGCAGGTCGTACCCGTGGGCGATACAGGGGCTGTAGGCGAGGATCAGAGAAGGGCCCTTGTAGGCCTCGGCCTCGCGCATCGCCTGCAGGGTCTGCTGGGGATTGGCGCCCATGGCGACACGTGCCACGTAGACGTTGCCATAGGAGATCGCCTGCATCGCCAGATCCTTCTTGCCGATGCGCTTGCCGGCCGAGGCGAATTTGGCCGAGGCCGCGGTGGGGGTGGATTTGGACATCTGGCCACCGGTGTTGGAGTAGACCTCGGTGTCGAGCACCAGCACATTGATGTCGCGCCCGCTCGCCAGTGCGTGATCGAGTCCTGCGGAACCGATGTCGTAGGCCCAGCCATCCCCTCCGACCAGCCAGACCGAACGACGAATCAGGTGATCGACCACCGATTCCAGATTGCGCGCCCGTGGATCATCGATATCCGCCAGCCCGGCCTTGATGGCGGCCACCCGCTGGCGCTGCTCGCGCAGTTCCATGCCCATGCGCTGAGGCGAATCGAGCACCTCGCGCACCAGCGCCTCGCCGAAGTGCGGGGCCAGCTCCTGGAGCAGCCCCCTGGCCACCGCCATCTGGTGGTCGGAGCTGATCCGCATGCCGAGGCCGAATTCGGCGTTGTCCTCGAACAGCGAATTGGACCAGGCGGGTCCCCGCCCCTCACTGTTCTTGGTCCAGGGCGTGGTGGGCAGATTGCCACCATATATGGAAGAGCAGCCGGTGGCGTTGGCCACCAGCAGGCGCGGCCCGAACAGCTGGGTGAGGAGTTTGACGTAGGCGGTCTCTCCACAACCGGCGCAGGCCAGCGAAAACTCGAACAGTGGCTCCAGAAACTGCGCCCCGCGCACCGAGGAGAAATCGACCTTGCCGCGATCGGCGTGGGGCAACCGCTCGAAGTGACGCACATTCGCCTGGCCCGCGCTCAGCATCGGCTCGCGCGGCCGCATGTTGATCGCCTTCACGCTCTTGTCGCCGGGGCTGTAGGCGGGACAGGCCTCGATGCAGACGCCACAGCCGGTGCAGTCCTCAAGATAGATCTGCAGTGTGTAGCGGGTCTCGGGGAAGCCGCGCGCGCTGATCGGCGCGGACTGAAATGCCCCCGGGGCATCCCCCAGCAGGCTTTCATGGTAGAACTTGGAGCGGATCACACCGTGGGGACAGACGAAACTGCAATTGCCGCACTGAATGCAGATATCGGGCTCCCAGTACGGCACCTGGTCGGCCAGATTGCGCTTCTCCCACTTGGTGGTGCCGCTGGGATAGGTGCCGTCGACCGGGATCACGCTTACCGGCAGGTCATCGCCCTTGCCCTCCAGCATCGGTGCGGTCACCTGCTTAACGAAACTGGAGGCGTCGGCAGTGACCACCGGATCGAGTTCACGGCGGCTGGTTACCACACCGGGTATCCGCACCGGATAGAGGTGATCGAGGGAGGCATCCACCGCCCTGAAATTCTGCTCGATGATCGACGGTCCCTTGCGGTGGTAGGTCTTCTCAATGGCCCGCTTGATCTGGTCGATCGCCTCTTCCCGTGGCAGCACGCCGGAGAGGGCGAAAAAGCAGGTCTGCATCACAGTATTGATGCGCCGACCCATGCCGTTGTCACGGGCGACGGTGGTCGCATCGATAACAAACATCTTCAAGCCGCGCCCGATAATCGTCTCCTGCATCACCCGGGGCAGATGCTCCCACACCGTCTCCGGGCCGTGGGGACTATTGAGCAGGAAGGTCGCCCCCTCGCCGGCGTTTTTCAACACCTCACTCTTATACACGAAATTGAACTGGTGACAGGCCACGAAGTCGGCGGTCTGGATCAGATAGGGGGCCTTGATCGGATAGGGGCCGAAACGCAGATGGGAAACGGTCTGGCTCCCCGCCTTGCGCGAGTCGTAAACGAAGTAGCCCTGGGCATAGAGGTCGGTGTTTTCGCCGATGATCTTGATGCTGTTCTTATTGGCGCCGACGGTGCCGTCGGAACCCAGGCCGTAGAACAGCGCCCGGGTCATGTGCGGCTTCTCCAGGTCGAACAGCGGATCCCACTCCAGACTGGTCTGGGTGACATCGTCATGGATGCCGATGGTGAAGTGGTTCTTAGGCCGCTCCTTGAGCAGTTCGTCGCACACCCCCTTGACCATCGAGGGGGTGAACTCCTTGGAGGAGAGCCCGTAGCGACCGCCGATGACCCGCGGCATCCGCTCCAGCCGCCCCTCGGTGAACGCCTCGGCCAGGGCGGTGACCACATCCTGATAGAGCGGTTCGCCGCCGCAACCCGGCTCCTTGGTGCGATCGAGTACCGCGATCCCGCGCACACCGTGGCGCATAAGCTCCACCAGTTGCGCTGCCGGGAAAGGCCGGTAGAGACGCAGATGGAGCACCCCGTAACGTCCCCCCTGGGCGTTGAGGTACTCCACCGTCTCCATCGCCGTCTCGGCGCCCGAGCCGATGATCACCAACAGCTGCTCCGCCTGTTCATCGCCATAGTACTCCACCAGACGGTAACGGCGGCCGGTCAGCCCGGCGAACCGATCCATATACTCCTGCACGATACCGGGGGTGGCCAGGTAGTAGGGGTTGGAACTTTCGCGGCCCTGGAAGTAGACATCCGGGTTCTGGGCGGTGCCGCGAATGAACGGGTGATCGGGATTGAGAGCCCGGCGGCGGTGCGCGTACACCAGATCGTCGTCGATCATGGCGCGAATCAGATCGTCGCTCAGCAACTCCATCTTGTTCACTTCATGGGAGGTGCGGAAACCATCGAAGAAGTGCATGAACGGGATGCGCGCCTTGAGCGTTGCCGCGTGGCTGATCAACGCCATGTCGTGGGCCTCCTGCACCGAGGAGGAGGCGAGCATGGCAAAGCCGGTCATGCGCGCCGACATCACATCCTGATGATCGCCAAAAATCGACAGCGCCTGGGCCGCCAGGGCCCGCGCCGCGACATGGAATACCGTGGAGGTGAGCTCACCGGCAATCTTGTACATATTGGGCAGCATCAACAGCAGCCCCTGGGAGGAGGTAAATGTGGTGGTCAACGCCCCGGCCTGCAGCGCGCCGTGTGCGGTACCCGCCGCCCCGCCCTCGCTCTGCATCTCGAACACGTCCGGCACCTGCCCCCAGATATTCTTCACACCCTTGGCCGACCAGACATCGGCCGACTCGGCCATCGGCGAGGATGGCGTGATCGGATAGATCGAGCAGACCTCGCTGACCCGATAGGCGATATGGGCCACGGCGTCGTTGCCATCGACCGTGACAAAGTGCTTCTGTTCGCTCATCGGCCGTACCCCCCCGCGCCACTCTCCTGCACCATCTCGATGGCGTGGCAGGGACACTGCTCATAACAGACCGCGCAGCCCGTGCACAGATCGTAGTTATAGCGGTAACGCCGCCCCCTGCCGAGCTTGATCACCGCCCCCTCGGGACAGGAGCCGTAACAGCCGTCGCATTCGAAACAGTTGCCGCAAGAGAGACAGCGGCGCGTCTCGAACAGCGCCTCCGCCTCGCTCAACCCCTGCATGATCTCATCAAAGCTGCTGCGCTCCGCCAGCGGAAGCTGCTGTTGTTCACGTTTCGGGGCGCTGGTGTTGTACCACAGGTGCAGCTTTTCGTGGCCAACGATCGGATGCCGCTCCTCCTTCATGTAGACGCCCCCGCGCAGGTAGGCGTCGATATGGCGGGCCGCCTTCTTTCCGTGACCCACGGCAATGGTCACCGAGCGCTCGCTGGGCACCATGTCGCCACCGGCGAAGATCCCCTCGTGGCCGCTCATCATGTTGTCACCGACGACCACCGTGCCATCGCGCTGAAATTCGATGCCGGGCACCTGACGCAGGAAACCGGTATCGGTGTCCTGACCGACGGCCAGGATCAGGGCATCCGCCTCCAGGGTCTCGATCTCGCCGGTGGGCCGGGGACGGCCCTCCTCATCGAGTTCCATCACCTCCACCTTGAAGGTGGTCTGATCGATCTCCTTGATGGTACGCAACCACTTGATCTTGACTCCCTCTTCGATCGCCTCGTCGGCCTCGAACTCGTGAGCCGGCATATTGTCCCGATCGCGGCGGTAGATAATCATCGCCTCCTCCGCGCCCAGACGGCGGGCGGTACGCGCCGCGTCCATGGCGGTGTTGCCACCGCCGTAGATCGCCACCCGGCGCCCGAGGCGGATCGGCTCTTCCCCCTTGGCCTCGCGCAGGAAGCTGACCGCATCGAGCATCTTGCCCGCATCCCGGGCCGGAATATCGATCTTCTTGCTGATGTGCGCGCCAACCGCGATGAACACCGCGTCGAAACGCCCCTCGCGCTTCGCGGCCAGGACATCCTCCACCCGATGGTTGAGGGTGATCCGGACCCCCATCGCCTCAATACGGGCGATCTCCGCCGCCAGTTCGGCACGCGGCATCCTGTAGGCGGGTATGCCGAAGTGAATCATGCCCCCGGCCACGGGCCCGGCCTCGCGGATCTCCACGGTATGGCCGAGACGGGTCAGGTGATAGGCGGCCGACAGACCGCTGGGGCCACCACCGACGATGAGAATGCGCCGCCCGCTCGGCTTGGCATCGAAGCGGGGCTTCCAGCCACGCTCCAGGGCCATATCGCCAAGAAAACGCTCCACCGCGTGAATACTGACGGTGCTATCGGTCTGGTTGCGGTTACAGGCGCTCTCACAGGGGTGGTAGCAGACACGGCCATGGATCGACGGCATGGGGTTGTTCTCGATCAGCCTCTGCCAGGCCGCCTCGTACTGCCCCTCCTGGGCCAGCGCCAGCCAGCCCTGGATATCCTCGCCCGCCGGGCAGGCGTAGTTGCAGGGGGGGAGAAAGTCGAGATAGACGGGACGGCGTGAGCGCTTGGCACCCGTACCCTGCCCGTACCGGTTGAGATCCGGGCTAGAGGTCATGAACTTTTCGGTCATAATTTCCTGCCCCTCGATGGGGTCTTGATCTATTGTCGGCCGGACGCCCTAACCGCCGACGGAGGGCGGAGCGACCGCACCCGCTGGAACAGTGCGATAAATCACGCGGGATGGCGACCCGGCAACGCCTGAGCGCCATCCCGAAGCGACAGGATACAACCTATCCCACCGCAAGGGGATAAGCTTTTCATTATGCGGGGATAATTTTTTCCTTTTCTATCAGCCGTTTATGCTGCGATGCAGCGAATGATGACCACTTCTTACGGTGCACATCTCCGTGCCGGATCTACAGATTTCCGCTTCAGGTAAAAGCCAACCCGCTTCACTCACCAGGAAAACCGGTGCATACGGAGCCGTGGTTACCGTTTAATCGATTCCCCTTGAGACCCCGGCTTTCACCAAACCAAACGCAGCCCCCATCCGGTTGTCGGAGCCTGGTGTGCACAGAGGCTAAATCCCGAATCGCTTTTAGTAGAGCAGCCTTTGGCACTCGGCGTACAGGAGATCCACCGGCGTAAACCGCACCCGGGTCCCATGTCCAGAAATTCCTGTTAATCGACGCAATAATCACTGACTCACACGGTAAACTATCGACCAGACCGTATCGGTTTAACAATCGTCAACTCATATCGTGTTGTTCTACCACCACCCGGTAGCGGTTTGATAATACCCTTGGAGACCAGATCTGCAAGATCACGACTGGCTGTTCGATTGGGACATTTGGTGATCGCTTCATACTTCCTGGTTGTTATTCCTCCTTCAAAGCCCTTCCTGCCTTCAGCGAATACCCGCGACACCATCCTGGCCTGCCGGTCATTCATCTGCTCACCATAGGCTTCGTAGAATCGTGTCTTGGCCAGTACAAAGTTCACTTCCTCCCTGGCAATTTCCTGCGCCTTGATTATCGTGTCTGCGAAATAATCCAGCCAAACGCCAACATCCAGGCTTCCACGGCTCGCTTTCTCCAGTTGCATGTAATAGGTTTTTTTATCCCCCTCTATCGCGGTGGCAAGACAGGCCGTGGTCGGAAAGCCGAGAGACTGCGAAAGCGCATGGTCCGCAATCGCCCTCCCGACTCGACCATTCCCATCATCGAAAGGATGAATCACCTCGAACCAGAGATGAGCAATACCCGCTCTTGCGATCCCGTTTTTTGTCTTATCCCCACCCGAGGGACCGGTTTGGTTGTACCAGTCGACGAACCTATCCATTTCGTCAGGCACCTGAGTCGCTGGCGGGGCTTCATAGTGAATCTGTTCCCGCCCATACGGTCCGCTGACTATTTGCATTGGCGAAGGATCGTTTCGGTATGCGCCTCGCAAGATAGGCGTGTAGCGCCTTTCCGGGACAGCCATGGATTGCCACTTACCCAGCAGGTCATGCGTCAATGCTATTTGCCAGTTCTTGCGAACATCCACAAGCAGCGAAGCAGCCCCGGCAGCTTTCTGGTCTGAGTTGGCCGGTAGCGTATCCGATGTTATCAAAGAGAGTAGCGATGACCTGACCGATTCTCGATCCAGATCCTCGCCCTCAATAGCGCTGGTTTTGATAGCCTCGGAAAGCATCAAATCGACCGTGGCATCCTCTCGAGATGCCGAAGGGAGTGCATCAAAGCTGCCCGCCAGGCGCTCTGAATTTAAGCGAAATGCAAGCTCCCGATTTTCGAGTGCGCTCTTGTCATAGCGAAAATCTGGCCAGCCTGGTTGTTGCCATATCCATCTCATGGCGTGATTTTAGCGCTTTTTCACGCCACTATATAACTTATTATTAGCGTGATTATTGACCATAAACACGCCACACCCCTCGGAAAGAGTCAGCTTAACAATGCCAGAAAATACCATTGACGATGCAGATTACATCATCAATTAGTTTTACTTTATCATTATTATTCAATATGTTACTAATTCTGGTTACTCCCACTCTATTGTAAATAGGCCTTTTTTTGTCTTTTATATTCAATAGCTTATTTTCCTGCTAAACAGTAATGCCATGAAAAATACCATGCTCAGAAAATCCTTCAAAATACTCGAAAAAAATACCATGCTCAGAAATTTCTTGAAAAAACTGGATTCCTCGTCACCCTATAATTTCAATGCCGCCTGTAAATCTTCGTGCTCGAATGCACTGGCCATGCGTGTAATCTCGGCACGCCTTGCACCCACCTCTGCCGCCACTGCCTGCCAGGTGCGTGTTACCTCAGCCACTTCACGGATAATCATGCGCGACTGCCTGTTGCCAAGTCCAAAATAACCAGATGTTTCCTGCAACAACTCCACTGAGCAAGTACCTTCATCAAGGTCAATGTTTGTTGTCAGTATCCGTGCCTTCACATCCACCGGTGTCGGATTGAGATCATAAGCAGGCGAAAGGATCCAGCCCCCTTGCCCTGACCACAGGAATCCATGGTTTCGCAAGTGATCGTCAACGTTGGACACTAGAACATTAAAAACCACACGGCGATAAAGTTGCAACGCATCTTCCTTGGCCTTCGCACCATGCGCCGTCAAAGCATCGACCAGTTCGGGGTAACTGCCACGTTCACCATCGCGTAACCCCGTCATCGACATCGCTGACAAAAAGGGAATTCGCCAACCGTTGTCGCGATCAAAACGGCGCGACAACAGCACCTGTTTACCTGCAACCTGCAGCAATGCATGCTTGGGGGTTTGAATACCCACCTGCTCCGCCAATCTAAGCGCGATTTCTTCCCAGGTTTCAATACTGTAGTCATCGGACTCCTTGGGGAATTTCGCGATCGATAGATGGCCATGCTGATCGATCACAGATGCCTTGGGACGAGCGCCACCCAGTGACGACCCCGGCGCAAAAATTAGTTGCAGATCATCATCCGTCTCTTCGTCACGTTCTATCCGTTCAGTGATCTGAAGCAGCCGACCCAGTTCAATGAGCGCAGGAACACCGTCACGTACGGGTGACTGAAATACCTCCTCACCACGCCAGCGAAACCTGAGCGCACCCAATCGGGTCTCATCCGCTACACCAAGCAGATAATGTAATTCTCCCAGCGTACGCACCTGCCGTCCCTCACGCTCCGCCAGACGTCTTTCAGCACGCTGCATCAGGCGCCGGCCCCAGGTATCCGGTGCCGAGTCGCCAATCGACCCGAATATGGGCTGGCCCGCCTGCGGCGGGAATGCCCCTGCAGTCAGAGTTAGTGCCGGCTCAATCGAAAACCGGTTTGCATCGCCCAGCCAGGTCTCGTCATATTCAAAGGTGACGGTCTCTCCACGGCGTGATGCCTGACGATAAAGTATCCCGAGGGGCCGTACCTGCCCTTCCAGATCAATATGGACCTCTACGTCAGTCATCCGATTTCTTCCTGCGCTTCGTCGACATTCGCACGCGCTGTGGCAGCTCACCGGAAGCCAGCGAGCGTCCGATTTCATCATGGGCCGGGTCGGCGAGCTGATCAAGCCTGTCCAGCAAACCCAGCGCCTGCAAGACCGCAGCGTAAATACCCATACTTACACCCGGATCCCCCGCCTCTATCCGCTGCAGGGTAGCCCGGCTGGTAAAGGCACGCTCTGCGACCACGGCCATGGTCAAACGGCGCCGCAGCCGGGCTTCGCGGAGATCGGTGCCCAACTTGCGCAAGACACGCCTGACAGCAGAAGATGGGATATGTGATTTTGGCATAATGTTTTATTCAGTTAACATTAAAAGCATTTAATGTAACATTAACAATACATTAATCAAGTGAAATCGCTGATACCATGAACCGACCAACAAGCATGACATGGTATCGACACACCGCGCAGAAACCGGGGGTGGCGATACCATGATCTATACCATTGGAAAATGGCACTAGCTGCTTGCCGATGCCCGCCAGTGCCAGATGTTGCCAGACAAAAATGAGGATAAGTGATTGATTCTGCTAGCTTGCTGTGAATCGGTGCCTGTGAGTGCCAGCCAGTGCCAGACGCCTGCCACTCCCACTCTATTATCAATAAGCCTTTTTTATCTTTTATATTCAATGGGTTATTTTCTTGCTAAACGGTAATACCATGAATAATACCGTGCTCAGAAAATCCTTCAAAATGCTCGAAAAAATTGCCTATTGATCACCAGGATTCCCCTACCTTTTCCCGATTGGGATAGTTTCCTACACACCTCTCAGTTTCCTTGTTTATTGCCTTTATATTCCGTAATTTACGTTGATAAATTCCTAATTTTACGATACTGTTTCGCTATGAATACACCATCCCTATATCCGCGTTGGATTGAACCACGAATTGATGAGGCTTTACAGGATACACCCGTGGTTTTACTTGCGGGGCCACGCCAGGCTGGCAAAACGACCCTGGTACGCCAAATCGCTGAACCAAGAGTGTCGCTACCTCGTGAAAGATTTTGGGACATCCCAGTCCCCAAAATCGACTCGCCAACGCGACAGCCGTTACTGCCCCGACCGTCCTGCGCTCATCACGACTCCGTCCCGCACATTGCAGCAAAGCTGCTCGTGCGCAACTCCGTCATGATGACCACAATGACTCTACGGCGTGTCGGATGCGCTATTTGTATGCCCTACGTCACTCCCTATCGGTCGTAACTGCGGCCATACAACCGCGCCTACGCCTATCGGGGACTAACCGCCTTCGCTTCGCTCTCCATGGCGGTTAGCGAAAGCGTTGATGAGGATCGTCGCCCAGGGCGGTTTCTGCTGACTGGCTCAGCCAATCTGATGGCGCTACCTACGGCTGCCGACTCTCTGGCCGGGCGTATGGAAACCTTGATGCTTTTACCCCTGTCGCAGAGTGAAATCGAGAACAGACCAGCCAACTGGATAGATCGCGTTTTTGCCGGAGAAATCCTGACATCAAATCCCCCTGTACTCGGCAGCAATCTGGCCGAGCGCGTTCTACGTGGCGGCTACCCGGAAGCAGTTGCAAGACCAACGGAAAAACGACGTACTGCCTGGGCTCGGCAGTACATAAACGCCATTCTTCAACGCGACGTCCGCGATGTCGCTGAAATCGATAAACTGGATCAGTTGCCACGCTTTCTGCGCGCACTGGCGCAGACCGCTGGACAGATGTGCAACTACTCCGAGTTAGGCGGCCATGTCGGTCTCGATGGCAAGACAGTCTCACGCTACATCAGTGTCTTTGAACAAATGTACCTGCTCAAACGAATCGATGTATGGGCACGTAATCGCTTGAAACGCGTGGTCAAGACCCCCAAGCTTCAGTTCATCGATTCCGGTTTGTTGGGCATGCTCACCAGCATCGGCCACAAAGATATTGAGTTGGACAAAACCGGCTACGGCCACATTCTGGAGAGCTTTGTGTTCAGTGAATTACTCAAACACAAGGCCACCTCTGATGATGACTATCGGCTACTGTACTACCGGGATGCGGACAAGTACGAGGTCGATGTCGTAATTGAGAACAACGCAGGACAACTGGTAGGCGTCGAAGTAAAAGCCTCTGCCACCGTTAAAGAACGAGATCTGCGTGGATGTGCATGACCAGATTATCTGCGGTAGATTCCGCCCATCCTGTCCACAATCCCTGATGGATAAAGAAGAACCCCCTCGAACAACTTGAACATTGTCCGAGGGGACGGTCTCCTGTGTTCTTCGCCAA
>PQCP01000093.1 GCA_003062205.1 Candidatus Sedimenticola endophacoides | reverse complement strand
TGAGTCAATCCCAGAGAAAATGAAAAAGCTTCTGCTCAATACCCGGGCGGTATTCGATATTTTGAAAATGACGCGTAACGCGATGCCACGTAATGGGAATTTTGCCGGAGCGTAGATTTACCGTGACGGTAGCGATGATATCGCACACGAACCCCACGAGATTCGCTCCAGAGGCATCCGCGATATGTCGCATCCGCAGTCTTCCGAACCCCTTGGGATCGAGAACCTCGACCGCAATGGCGACGACCTCCTTGGTGGTCCCGCGCCCGCGCACACCACCACGCTCGACGCCGCCGATCAAGGCTTCATCGACCTCGACCGTTCCCGTCAAGCGCTCCCGCTCGGAACGGACCATGGCCACCCTGAACCGCTGAAGCATGGTTCAAGCCACGCGGTACCGGACACCAAGCGTACGTTCAAGGATCTTCGCGGACAGGCCGTTCTTCGCCGTGGTTACATGCCACGCAGCTTCGAACCAGGTCGTCAGCGGCGTTCGCGTCTTGTCCAGGATCGTGCCAGAAGTAGGCGTCGTGTGACAACGGCACGAATTGCATTTCAATCGTCCGCGAGTCTGCCGCCATGGCTCCGCCACCCCGCACTTCGGGCATTTGAAACCGTCGGGCCATCTCAGGGTCTCCAGGTAGCTGGCACAGGCAAGGTCGTCGGGGAACATCTCGACGAACTCTCGGTACGTTCGCGGGTAGTCGCTGCCAGCCGCCAAGTGCGGGCGTGTGGGTTGATCGGGAGTGCTCACCCCTATATATTGGGCCAGGAGGCTCTAACCGCCTACCCCCTTTAATGTAATGGGACTGACCGACCATGTACCTGCGAAGAACAAGAAATTTTCACTGGACATATAGCCGCCCACCCCCCATCGCTCCCTACTTATATACATAGATCCTGCCACTCTTGCCTGGCCGGATTGGAATGCATCGCCGCCACAGCACGATGCTGACTCATTAGTTCTCTAACCCGTTATCAAAGGAGGAATCTCCATGATTCAGGTCGAAAACCTGACGCGCCGTTATGGCGATTTCACCGCCGTGGACGATGTGAGCTTTTCCATCGGTCGCGGTGAAATCGTTGGCCTTCTCGGTCACAACGGTGCTGGCAAAACCACCATCATGAAAATGTTGACCGGCTTTCTCGAACCTACCGCCGGGACCATCGACATCGACGGCCTACTCATAGGCCGGGATACCACTGCCATCCAGTCAAGGATCGGCTACCTGCCGGAGAACTGTCCGGTCTGGCCGGAGATGACGGTCATCGATTATCTGGACTATCAGGCCAATCTGCACGGCCTGCCCGAGGAGCAACGCACGGCTGCTGTTGCCAGGGCGATACGCCGCACGGCGCTGAAGGAGAAGGCCACTTCCACTATTCAGACCCTGTCACGAGGCTACCGCCAGCGGGTCGGCGTAGCCCAGGCCATTCTCCACGAACCCGACATCGTCATCCTCGACGAGCCCACCAACGGGCTTGACCCCACGCAGATCCGTCAGATGCGCGACCTGATCCGCGAACTGGCCCAGACCGCCACTATCATGGTCTCCACCCACATCCTGCAGGAGGTCCAGGCGGTGTGCGAACGGGTGTTGATCCTGCGCGCCGGCCGGCTGGTGGTGGACTCCCGGCTCGATGAGTTGCAGCGCGATGGCGCCCTATTGATGGCCGTGGAAGGCGACGCGGAAAAGGCCCTGAACGCCGTCGATGGCGTGGAACAGGTGTCCGAGCTGGACACAAAGGCCGGACAGCGGCGCTACCGGGTAAAGGCGCAGCCGGGCAGCGCGCCCCGGGTGGCCCAGGCTGTCATGAATGCAGGTCTCGCACTGCATGAGATCACCACCGAGCGTCACGACCTCGAAACGGTATTCGCCCAGGTCAACGAGGAGGTGGGGCATGGCTAATTATTTTTCTACCACGCTGCGTATCGCCCGCAAGGAATTTCGGGGCTTCTTCGCCACACCTGCGGCCTATCTCTTCCTGGGCGGTTTCCTTGCGGTGACCCTTTTCGTCTTCTTCTGGGTGGAGACCTTTTTCGCCCGCAACATCGCCGATGTGCGTCCCCTATTTCAGTGGTTGCCACTGCTGTTGATCTTCCTGGTGGCGGCGCTGACCATGCGCGCCTGGTCGGAGGAGCGCAGAGCTGGCACGCTGGAGAGCCTGCTCACCGCACCGGTGAGCCCGCTGCAGTTGATACTCGGAAAATTTACCGCTGCCCTGGGGCTGGTGGCCTTGGCATTGGCCCTGACCCTGCCGCTGCCGGTGACGGTTTTCCTGCTGGGGCCGTTGGACTGGGGCCCGGTGATCGGCGGCTATGTCGCTACCCTGTTCCTGGCGGCAGCCTATGTCGCCATCGGTCTCTACATGAGTGGCCGCACCGACAACCCCATCGTCGCCCTGATCCTCACCGCCGTGGTCTGCGGGCTGTTCTATCTGATCGGCTCGAGCACCCTGACCACGCTGTTCGATCATGAAATCGGTAACCTGCTCGCCCTGCTCGGCACCGGAACCCGCTTCGAGTCCATCACCCGCGGCGTGCTCGATCTGCGGGATCTATACTACTACCTCTCCATCGTAGGTGTGTTCCTGACGCTTAATCTCTTCTCACTCGAACGGCTACGTTGGGCGGGCAACCCCATCAGCCCGCGTCACCGCCTGTGGGGCTGGGCCGCGAGACTGGCAGCGGCCAATTTCATCGCCGCCAACCTCTGGCTCAACCCCATCGGCTGGGCGCGCGCGGATATCACTGCGGAGAAACAGTACACGCTCTCCGAAGCCACCGAGAACCAGCTCGCGGCGCTGCAGGAGCCACTGCTGATCCGCGGTTACTTCTCAGCCAAGACCCACCCCCTGCTGGCGCCTTTGGTGCCCAGGATCAAGGATCTGCTCGATGAGTACGCGGTGGCCAGCGGCGGCCACGCGCGGGTCGAGTTTGTCGACCCCACCCGTGACCGCGAGGCGGAAGAAGAAGCGGCATCGCGTTATGGCATCAAGCCGGTCCCCTTCCAGACCGCCGACCGTTACCAGGCGGCCGTGGTCAGCGCCTATTTTGATCTAGTCATCGCCTATGGTGACCAGTACGAAACCCTGGGCTACCGGGATCTCATCGAAGTGAAGGCGCGCGGTGAGCGGGATCTGGACGTCGTGCTGAAGAACCCGGAATACGCCATTACCCGTGCAATCCGCAAGGTGGCAGGCAGTTACCGGGCCGGCGGCAATCCCTTCGAGGCGTTGCAACAACCGGTGGTGTTCAAAGGTTATATGTCACACGATGAGCAGTTGCCGGAAACCCTGCGCGAGTTGCGCGGTGATCTTAAGGGGCTGCTCGACGATCTGGAGAAACAGGCGGGCGACAAGCTGACCGTCCAGTTTGCCGACCCTGACGCAGGCGGCGGTAAGCTCGCCGCCGAACTCAAACAAAAATACGGTTTCGGGCCACAGATCGCCAGCCTGTTCGACCCTAAACCCTTCTGGTTCTACATGGTGCTGGAGGGCGATGGCGAAGCCTTGCAGGTGCCGCTGCCGGAGACCTTGGATAAGCCATCCCTGGAGCGTTCCCTGAACGCCGCCCTGCAACGGTTGACACCCGGAGCGCTCAAGACCGTCGCCCTGATCAAACCCCAGGCCTTCGGCCCGGGCGGTCAACGCTATGGCGGCCTGGAGGAGGTGCTGGGCGAGAACGTACGCATCAAGAAGAACGACCTGAAAAGCGGCCAGGCGCCCGAGGATGCCGACCTGCTGCTGGTGATGGCGCCGAAAGAGCTGGATGAGAAGCAGCGCTTCGCCATCGACCAGTTCCTGATGCAGGGTGGCAGCGTGGTGATGGTCACTTCGCCCTTCGACGTACAGGTAAGCGGCACGCTGAATGCCAGCAAACAGGCCTCCGGTCTGGATGAGTGGCTGGCGTATCACGGCGTCACCATTGACGAAACCATGGTGCTCGACCAACAAAACGCGGCACTGCCAGTGCCGACCGATCGCTACATCGGCGGCCTGGCCCTGCGGGAGATTCGCATGCTGCCCTATCCCCACTTCCCGGATCTGCGTGGTGACGGCTTGAATCCGGACAACCCCATCACCGCCTCTTTGGGTCAGCTCACCCTGAACTGGGCCTCGCCGATCCAGGTAGACGCGGATAAAAACCAGGCACGCAAAGTGATCGAGCTGCTGCACAGCTCCGAAAACAGCTGGACGTCGGACAGTCTGGACCTGGTGCCCGACTACCGCGCCCATCCGGATACGGGCTTTAGCGTCAGCGGTGAACGCAAGCCGCAACTGCTGGCAGTCGCCATCGAAGGTCGCTTCGATTCCTTCTACCAGGGCAAAGAATCACCCCTGGCCAAGGCGGAGGAAAAAGATGATGAAGCCACCGACGAGGGGGATAAGGATGGTTCAGTTCAAACGGACGAAAAAGAAGCCGAGCAACGCATCACCGGCGTGATCGAGCGATCGCCGGAATCCGCGCGGCTGATCCTCGTGGCGAGCAACACCTTCGCCTCCGACGCCGCCATCGACCTCGCCTCACAGGGCCTCAATACCCTGTACACCAAGCCGTTGGCCTTCATGCAGAACGCCATCGACTGGTCGCTGGAAGACCGGGGGCTGCTGGCCTTGCGTGGTCGTACGCAACTGGCCCGCACCCTCGATCCCATGTCCGATGGAGAGCAGCAGGTTTGGGAGTGGATCAACTACGGTCTGGCCCTGCTCGGACTCCTGGCCGTATGGGGCTGGCGCCGGCGGGTCGCGGCCGCTGATGCCCAAGGCTACAACGTAGTATTGGCGGAGGTATAGATCATGAACAAGACAGTCAAAATACTGGCCGTCCTGCTTGCCGCCCAGCTGCTGCTGGCGGCGGGCATCGGCTTGAGTGACCGCGGTGTTACCGCCACGAACGAGCCCGTCGCACTGGTCAGCTTTGATGCGGAAAAGATCGACCGCATCACCCTGGAAGGGCCGGAAGATGCCAAGGTAACCCTGGAAAGGAACGGCAGCGACTGGGTGTTGCCAGACTTGGGTGAATTCCCGGCCAACAGCAACAAGGTGAAACAGCTTTTCGAGCGACTCAAAGCTCTGCGTTCCGGCACGCCGATAGCCACTAGTGGTGGCGCGCGGGAGCGTTTCAAAGTGAGTGACGAGCAGTTCGAACGCCGCATCACACTGTCAGAGGACGATGACACAGTCGCCCGGCTCTTCCTGGGCAGCTCGCCAGGCATGCGGCTCATTCACGCCCGCAATGAAGCCAGTGACGCCATCCATGCAGTCAAGATGGCCGTATACGATGTGCCGGTCAAAGCGTCGGATTGGGAAGACAAGTCCGTTCTGACTTTACCGAAAACGCAGATCACTGCCATCAATGTCAATGGCCTGCACCTCCAGCGTAGTAGCCTGATAGCAGACAGCGACAAGGCGACCGAAGACTCGAGCCAATCGCCGACATGGCAAGCCGATGGACTGGGGGAAGGCCAGCAGCTGAAGGCCAGCGCGGCAGATAAACTGGCCGGCCTGCTGGCGGATCTTCAATTCGAAAAGGTGCTGGGGCGTGAAGCGAAGGACGAATACGGTCTGACAGAACCCGTGCTGGAGCTGTCTCTGTCCAGAGATGGCGAGACACTGCGCTACCGCGCGGGTAAAGCTAAGGACACGGAGGAGTACACGCTCAAGGTCTCCAGCCGGCCGGAATACTTCCGGCTGGCCAGTTACAAGGCCAAGCCACTGATTGAATCCGCCAACTTGGAGAAGCTGATCGAAGCCATCTCCGCTGCCGCCGGCGAGGCGGAATCGGCTGGCGATGTCGAGGAAGATATGCCAGCACCCGATGCCAACGGTGAAGGGGCGGCCTCAGAGTAAACCCCGGCGTTCCTGCTTTTGCGGGAACCGGCTGACTCCAACACAAGAGTCAGCCGGTTGTTTTTGACGAACTGTGTTTTAAGCTAGAGTTTAGAGCGAGACTGTTCCCTTAACTGACTTTTCAGCCCGCTAATTCCACTCACACTCGCGGTAAAAATTTCTGATGTTTCAGGGTGTAAGCATTTTCTGCTCATTTTTCTCACTTCCTCGCCAATTTGGCGGCTGGAA
>PQCP01000099.1 GCA_003062205.1 Candidatus Sedimenticola endophacoides | reverse complement strand
TGGCGAAGAACACAGGAGACCGTCCCCTCGGACAATGTTCAAGTTGTTCGAGGGGGTTCTTCTTTATCCATCAGGGATTGTGGACAGGATGGGCGGAATCTACCGCAGATAATCTGGTCATGCACATTCAGCCAGGGCAACGTCACGCAGACCGGAAACTCCCTGGACATGGCGATCGAGGGGCGGGGGTTTTTCCAGGTACTGCACCCCGACGGCTCCATCGTCTATACCCGCGACGGCTCGTTCGGGCTCAGCTCCGAAGGGCAGATCGTCACCAACAACGGCTATGCCCTGGAACCGGCGATTAGCGTGCCGGCCAATACCCTATCGTTTACCGTCGGCTCGGACGGCGTGGTCAGCGCCCTGGTGGCGGGAAGTGACGCGCCGACCCAGGTCGGCACCATTGAGCTGGCCGACTTCATCAACCCCACCGGTCTGGCCGCCATGGGCAAGAACCTCTACCGCGAGACCGCCGCCAGTGGCGCGCCGACCACCACCACCCCCGGCACCGACGGCCTCGGCACCCTGATCCAGGGGGCCCTGGAGAGCTCCAACGTCAATGTGGTCGAGGAGATGGTGAGCATGATCGAGACCCAGCGCGCCTACGAGATGAACTCCAAGGCGATCTCGGCCACCGACGACATGCTGGCCTTCGTCAATCAGCAGCTCTAAATGAGCGGGGGGTGAGCAGATGAAGCGGCTTCTGACACGATCGATCGTGGCCCTGGCGGTACTCTGGCTCGGCGGCTGCAATACCGCTCCGCAGCGCGATCCCGCCTATGCCCCGGTGCGCCCGATCGTCATGCCGGTGCCGCCCCAGGGCAACGGCGCCATCTACCAGGCGGGGTATGAACACAGCTGGTTCGAGGATCTGCGCGCGCGTCGCGTCGGCGACATGCTGACGGTGAAGCTGGCGGAGGCGACCGACGCCACGAAGAACGCCGCCACCAATCTCAGCAAGAGCAACTCCAATTCGGTCACCAACCCGACCCTCCTTGGATCGACTCCCCAGTTCAATACCCCCAGCGTGCTGCCGCTGGCAAGCAATACGGACAATACCCTGGCCACCAGCCTGGAGTCGAGCCACAGCTTCGCCGGCTCCGGCGACAGCACCCAGAGCAACGAGCTGACCGGCGACATCACGGTGACGGTGGTCGAGGTGCTGCCCAACGGCTACCTGATGGTACGCGGCGAGAAGCGTATTGGTATCAATCAGGGCAACGAGTATGTGCGGGTCGCGGGTATTGTCAGACCGGCCGATATCGATTCCACCAACACCGTGCTCTCGACCCGGATCGCCGATCCGACCCTGGTCTATGTCGGGGACGGCGCGGTGGCCGACTCCAATGTGGTCGGTTGGCTCTCGCGCTTCTTCGTGAGTGTGCTGTTTCCCTTTTAGGTGACCGTCATGAAAGCCTGTGCAGATAAGATGCTTCACCACCCCAGCTACTCCCGTCTGAGCGGACACATCGGGTTCTGGCTCGCGCTGTTGGCGCTGCTGCTGGTGCTGATCGCGCTGGCCGCACCGGCGCGTGCGGAGCGGATCAAGGATCTCGCCTCCATCGCCGGTGTGCGCAGCAACCAGCTGATCGGCTACGGCCTGGTGGTCGGCCTCGACGGCACCGGCGACAAGACCAGCTCCTCGCCCTTCACCGAGCAGAGCCTGCGCAGCATGCTCAATCAGCTCGGTGTGGTGGTGCCGCCGACGACCGCGATCAACCCCAAGAACGTAGCCGCCGTCTCCCTGCACGCCGATATGCCCCCCTTCGCCAAGCCGGGCCAGCGTATCGATGTCACCGCCTCCTCGTTGGGGGACGCCAAAAGCCTGCGCGGCGGCACCCTGTTGATGTCGCCCCTGAAGGGGGCCGACGGCAAGGTGTACGCCATCGCCCAGGGCAATCTGGTGGTCGGGGGGTTGAGCGCCTCCGGGGCCGACGGCTCGAAGATCACCGTCAATATCCCCAGCGTGGGGCGCATCCCCAACGGCGCGACGGTGGAGCGCGAGGTGGCGAGCGCCTTCGCCAGCGGCAACTACCTGACCCTCAATCTGCACGATGCCGATTTCACCACCGCCCAGCGGGTGGTCGAGTCGATCAACGAGACCATCGGCCCCGGTGCGGCCCAGGCCGTGGACGCCACTTCGGTGCGGGTCAGCAGCCCTCTCAACCCCTCCCAGCGGGTCAGTTTTATCGCGCTGATCGAGAACCTGGAGGTGAAGCCCGGCACCGCTGCGGCGCGCATCGTCGTCAACTCACGTACCGGGACCGTGGTCATCAGCAGCCAGGTGCGGGTCACTCCAGCTGCGGTCTCCCACGGCAGTCTCACTGTCACCATCAGCGAGAGTCCCCAGGTATCCCAGCCAGAAGCGCTCTCCGGCGGCACCACCCAGGTGACCCCGCAGAGCGGCGTGGCGGTGAGCGAGGGGGGCAGCCGCATGTTCCTGTTCAACCCCGGTGTTACCCTCGATGAGGTGGTGCGCGCCGTCAATCAGGTGGGGGCGGCGCCCTCCGACCTGGTGGCGATCCTGGAGGCGCTCAAGCAGGCGGGCGCCCTGAAGGCGGAACTGGTGGTGATCTGATGAACCTCTCGGCCGCATCCATCTATACCAGTTTTCAGGGGCTCGGCGAACTCAAGGCACGGGCCGCCGGTGACTCCGGCGCCGCCCTGGAGGCGGCGGCACGCCAGTTCGAGGCCCTGATGCTGCAACAGATGCTGCGGGCCATGCGCCAGGCCGGCCCGGGCGAGGGGTTGCTGGACAACGACCAGAGCCTGTTCTACCGCGAGCTCTACGATCAGCAGCTGGCCCTGCATCTGGCGGAGGGCGGCGGATTGGGTCTGACCCGGATGATCGTGCGCCAGCTCGGTGGCCTGGCTCCGTCGCAGGCGGAGGGTTCCGCGGCGGGCCGGGGGATCGGGGCGTACCCGCGACGCCCCCCCGTGCTGTCTGTTGTCCCGCGGCCTCGCGCAGCGGAGGATGGGGCGCCGCCAGAACGGGAGATCGCCTTGGCCACGCCGCACACCACTGCGCCGGCCGCCGGTGAGCCGGTCACCGATCCCGCCGGTTGGAGCAAGGGGGAGTTTGTCGAGCGGCTCCTGCCGTGGGCCCGCGAGGCGGCCGCTCTGCTCGGTCTACAACCCGAGGCGCTGCTTGCCCAGGCCGCCCTGGAGACCGGCTGGGGGCGGCGCATGGTGCGTTTCTCCGACGGGGCACCGGCCCACAATCTGTTTGGGATCAAGGCCGACCGGCGCTGGCAGGGCAACAAGGTGGCGGTCAACACCCTGGAGTATGAGCAGGGTGTGGCGGTACGTCATCGCGCCTACTTCCGCGCCTACGATTCATTCCGCGACAGTTTCAGCGACTACGTCCGCTTTCTGCGCCAGAGCCCGCGCTATCAGGGGGCTCTGGCGCTGGCGGAGGACCCGGCGGCCTATTTCGGTGAGCTGCAACGGGCCGGTTACGCGACCGATCCGGCCTATGCGCGAAAGATCACACGCATTCTCGAAGATGAGGTGCTGCGCGGGGAGGCGGTGGATAATTCAACCGCCCGGCCGCTATAACGGATATCCCCGGCGTCTCGCTGCGGGCACTGAGGTAGAGAGATGGCAACACTGTTCGGTATCGGAACCTCCGCGCTGCTGGCCCATCAGCGGGCCCTGGCCACGGTGGGCCATAACGTCGCCAATTCGGACACCGAGGGCTACAGCCGCCAGCGGGTGGATTTCAATACCCAGGAGGCCTCGCGGGTCGATGTCGGCTGGCTCGGCAGCGGTGTCGAGGCCTCCAGCATCCTGCGCTACTACGATGACTTCCTGGCCTCACAGATACGCCGCACCCAGTCGGTGACCAGCCAGCTGGAGACCGAATTCACCCATGCCAGCCGGCTGGATGACATGCTCGGTGATCCGCAGGTGGGCCTCGATCCCGCCATGCAGGGCTTTTTCAACGCCCTCGGTGAACTGGCGGACGACCCCGCCTCCGCCGCCGCCCGCCAGCTGGTGCTGGTCGAGAGCGAGTCTCTGGCCGATCGCTTCAACTACTTCTTCCTACAGTATGAGCGGCTGCGCGTGGAGGCCAATCAGGAGTTGGCGCTGGCCGTGGACCAGGTCAACGCGATCGCCGAGAACATCGCCGTGCTCAACCAGCAGATCAGCCTCGCCTGGTCCGCCGGGGGGCGGGTGGTGCCGAACGATCTGCTGGATCAGCGCGACCTGTTGCTCAACGACCTCTCCAAACTGGTCAATGTGAACACTCTGGAGCAGGACGACCACGCCATCAACGTGATCATCGGCAATGGCCAGCCCCTGGTGGTGGGTTCCACCACCACCCCGCTGTCGGTGGAGGTCAACGGTTCCGACACCCTCAACCCCGATATCGCCCTGACCCTGGGCGGCAGCTCCGTCACCGTCACCGCACAGATCACCGGCGGTGAGTTGGGCGGGCTGTTGGCGTTTCGCTCCGAATACATCGACACCGGTCTCAACCGCCTGGGGCAGCTGGCGGCCGGGCTGGTCGCCAGCGTCAACGCCCAGCATACCCAGGGTATCGACCTCTACGGGAGCATGGGTGGCAACTTCTTCTCGCCGGTCAGCGCCGAGGGGGCCGCCGACAGCGGCAACAGCGGAACCGGCGCGGTCTCCGTGACCCTTGCCAATGTCGAAGACCTGACCGCCTCCGACTACCGCCTTACCTTCAACGGGGGTACCAGCTATACCCTGACCCGGCTCTCGGACGGGGCCACCACGGCGATCGACACCTCGACCACCGTTCCGGTCACCGACGGATTTCAGATGGCGATTACCGCCGGCGCGGTGGCCGGCGACTCGTTCCTGATCCGCCCGACACGCAGCGCCGCCAATGAGGTGAGCCTGCTGATCACCGACCCCAACCGGCTGGCGGTGGCCGGGGCCCTGCGCTCCGGCGAGGTCACCGACGCCGCGGGCAACCCCCTCAACAGTGGCTCCGGCGTGATATCCCAGGCCGCCACCTCCAGCGCCACCGGTCTGCCTCTCGCCGCCTCCATCACCCTCACCTACACCACGGACGCTGACGGGTCCAGCAATCCGGGCTTCAGCATCAGCGGTGGCCCCGGGGGGTACATCCTCTATAACCCCGCCACCGGTGAGGTGGATGGCAAGGACTTTCCCGACGGCAGCGTACCCGGTCAGTTCGACCTCTACGGCGGTCTCTCATTCCGCGTCAGCGGCACCCCGTCCGCCGGTGATCAGTTCATCATCACCAACAACAGCGGGGGGCGGGCCGACAACCGCAACGCCCTGGCCCTGGCCGCCCTGCAATCCGCCGACCTGCTCAACGGCGGGACCACCACCCTGCAGGGGGGCTATGCCCAGCTGGTGGCGGAGGTGGGCTCCTACACCCGCCACGCGGAGACAAACTTCCGCTCCCAGGAGGGTTTGCTGACCATCCAGCAGGATGCCCTGTTCGAGATCTCGGGAGTGAATCTGGATGAGGAGGCGGCCAATCTGGCACGCTACCAGCAGGCCTATCAGGCAGCGGCCCAGGTGATCAACACCGCCAACACCATTTTCGAGACGCTGCTGAGCGCCATCGGGCGATAGGAGTGGACCATGCGTATCTCGACCGTACAGCTCTACCAGCGGGGCCTGGAGGGGATCCAGAGACGCCAGCTGCAGATCAGCGAGACCCAGATGCAGGTCTCCTCGGGCAAGCGTTTCGTCACCCCCTCGGACGATCCGGCGGCATCGGCGCGGGTGCTCGAATTCAACCGCGCCATCGCCTCCACCGAGCAGTATCAGAAGAACATCATCCGCATCAAGAACCGCCTGGAGATCGAGGAGAATACCCTCTCCGGGGTGTCGAATATCCTGCAGCGGGTGCGTGAGCTGGGGTTGCAGGGGGTGAGCGAGAGCCTGACCGGCACCCAGCGCGCCTACCTGGCGGCGGAGCTGCGTGAGCTGGAACAGAGCCTGGTCGATCTGGCCAACACAACCGACACCTTCGGCGACTACCTCTTCTCCGGTTACCAGGGCGCGGTACGGCCGTTCAGCCAGTCCGGGGGCAGCCGCTAACCGCCATGGAGAGCGAAGCGAAGGCGGTTAGTCCCCGATAGGCGTAGGCGCGGTTGTATGGCCGCAGTTACGACCGATAGGGAGTGACGTAGGGCGTACAAATAGCGCATCCGACACGC
>PQCP01000121.1 GCA_003062205.1 Candidatus Sedimenticola endophacoides | reverse complement strand
CTACAACCCCGAAAAAATGATCGTCGCCCCGCTAACAGTTACCGGCCTGCCTAGTTCTCGGCTAATACCCTAGTCTGGTTGTACGGTATTTGTGGTCACCTAATGGTTTATGAAACATTCGGGCTAATAGCGGAACTCAAGGAAGTTCTCCCCTGACAGTATGACCCGCCATATGCGTTCGTGACCGACATGGTGAAACACCAACTCATACAGCAGATGTGACACCGGCCAAACGCGGCAAAGGGAAGGTGCAGCCGGAAATCCAGCAGGGTTGAATAGCGTGGGCAAGTGAAATGAATTTCTCGGCTCAGTCCGTAATATGGTGCATGTCCGAGCGAACACTCGCGATCTGGAATCCATTCGGCAGGGCAGCATGGAAATCTCAGCGGCCCACCACAATCCACGCCTTGACGCCGGATGGCTCACGGCGTGACTATACTTCCCACAGCACCCAGAATGCGGGAGGCATCGGAACCATGGCCCAGAAGAAACGCGGCGACCAGCCGCCGGTCCCCCAGCGGCCGGAGCAGTATCTCAACAGCGCCCAGCTGCGCACTCTGCACCAGATGGAGAACTTCGGCTGGGAGCTGAAGTTCATCCGCCGCCCGCTGTTCCAGGAACCGGTGGCGGTGATGGTCGACCCCAGCGGCAAGATCTGCGGGGTGCTCGAAGAGAGCGGCGAACTCAACCGCGACTCCGACATCGTGATCCGGGACTGACACACCCGCCCCGGCAACGGTTCGCTCCATGCCCCGCTCACCGTTCAGTTTGGTTTCAGCTGGCGGTGTTAGGCTCCTCCACAGTCACCACCCTGGAGGAGCCGGATGCAACCGCCCCACACAAACCATGAGACAACGACGCCGGTATGGGACCTGCCGGTACGCCTGTTCCACTGGCTGCTGGCCGCCAGCTTCAGTGTCGCCTATCTCTCCGAAGACCATTTCATGACCCTGCACAGCCTGGCCGGCTACACGCTTTGCGGCCTGTTGGCATTCCGCCTGTTGTGGGGACTGATCGGCACCCGCCACGCCCGTTTCAGCGACTTTGTCCGCCCCCCCTCCGAGGTCATCGACTATCTGAAGCGGATGGCCGCCCTGCGCGCCGGACGTCACCTGGGCCACAACCCGGCCGGCGGGGCGATGGTGCTGGCGCTGCTGCTGGCCCTGGGAGCCACCGCCGTCAGCGGCATGGCCGTCTATGGCGCGGAACAGGCGGCGGGCCCCCTGGCGGGGCTGATGCAGGAGATGCCGCACTGGCTCGGCAAGGCCCTGGAGGAGGTGCACGAGTCGATCTCCGGTCTGACCCTGGCCCTGATCGCCCTGCACCTTCTCGGCGTACTCTTCGCCAGCCTCCTGCACCGGGAGAACCTGGTCCGCGCCATGCTCGACGGGCGCAAGCGCGCCCCCGACAACACCGACAGCAATACCCACTGAGGAGATGACCATGCATCACCGGCTATTCGCTATCCTGCTGCTGGCGGCATCCGGCGGCACCCTGGCGGGCGGCGCCGCCGACACCCTGCTACAGACCTACCGCGACCAGGGCGCCGGGCCGTTTCAGGCCGAAACGGGCCGCACGCTCTGGACAAAAAGCTTCACCGCCAAGGATGAGCCACGCGGCTGCACCGACTGCCACGGCACCGACCTGACCCGGGCGGGCCGCCACCGCAAGACCGGCAAGCCGATTCAGCCCATGTCTCCGGCGGTCAACCCGAAACGCCTGAGCGATCCGAAAAAGATCGAGAAGTGGTTTCTGCGCAACTGCAAATGGACCCTGGGACGCGAGTGCACCCCCCAGGAGAAGGGCGACTACCTGACCTATCTGCGCAACCCCGATAACTGAGGAGAGACCGAGATGAAGAGCAACAGAGGCATGGCCGCCATCGCCATATCCATCGGACTGATCACCACCACCGGCCTCGCCCTGTGCGACGGCGCCGGAGAGCGCCGCGGCGACTCCTGGTTCGGCGGCGCCGCGCCGGGCATCGAACGCGCCGACACCGAACTCTATGTGCGTGAGTGCGGTGGCTGTCACTTCCCCTACCAGCCGGGCCTGCTGCCGGCCGAGTCCTGGGAGCGGATCATGCGCGGCCTCGACGAACACTTCGGCGAGAACGCCGAGCTGGGCGACCCGGACCGCAAGACCCTCACCAACTACCTGCTCGACAACGCCGCCGGCCGGGTCAACCGCGGCCTGCCGAACAAGATCATGTCGGCCCAGAGGGGACGTGCGATGCCGCTGCGCATCACCGAAATGCGCTATTTTGTATATGAACACAGCGAAATACCCCGGCGTGCGGCACAGGACAACCCCGATGTAAAATCGCTGAGCAACTGCGACAGCTGCCACCGGCGCGCGCACCAGGGCCTGTATCAAGAGTGTCGCTACCTCGTGAAAGATTTTGGGACATCCCAGTCCCCAAAATCGACTCGCCAACGCGACAGCCGTTACTGCCCCGACCGTCCTGCGCTCATCACGACTCCGTCCCGCACATTGCAGCAAAGCTGCTCGTGCGCAACTCCGTCATGATGACCACAATGACTCTACGGCGTGTCGGATGCGCTATTTGTATGCCCTACGTCACTCCCTATCGGTCGTAACTGCGGCCATACAACCGCGCCTACGCCTATCGGGGACTAACCGCCTTCGCTTCGCTCTCCATGGCGGTTAGCGGACGAACACGATGTCCGTATCCCCGGCTTCGGACGCTGGGACGACTGAAAGGCGCTGACCCGATGAACCGACACTGGCTGATTTCGATCCTCCTCGGCGCCGCGCTTACCGCCACGGCGCAGGCCGAAGAGGACCACCACCGCTCCCGGCGGCTGGTAGCACAGGGGGAGATCCTGCCCCTGCAGGAGATTATCGCCAGGCTCGCCGCACCGCGCGGGCGGGTTCTGGAGGTGGAACTGGAGCGCCAGGGGGCGCGCCACCTCTACGAGATCGAGCTGCTGGACGAGGACGGCCAGGTCTGGGAGTACCGGGTCGATGCCGCCGATGGCCGCGTGCTCGACCGGCACCGGGAGGAGTGAAACATGCGCCTGTTGCTGGTTGAAGACGACGATCTGCTGGCCGAATCCCTGCAACGGCAGCTGGCCGCCCAGGGCTATGCGGTGGACCGGGCGGACAATGGCATCGACGGCGAACTGATGGGGGACATCGAACCCTACGACATCGCCATTCTCGACCTCGGCCTGCCCGCCCGCCCCGGCCTGGAGGTGTTGGCCAACTGGCGCGGCCGGGGCAACCGGCTGCCGGTGATCGTCCTCACCGCGCGCGATGCCTGGCACGAGCGGGTGGAGGGCTTCAAGGCGGGGGCCGACGACTACCTGGGCAAACCGTTTCACTTCCAGGAGCTGGTGCTGCGCATCCAAACACTGATCCGCCGCCTCCACGGCCAGGCCGACAGGCATCTGCGCTGTGCCGGCCTCACCCTGGACGAGGAGCGCCAGCAGCTGATCCTGGACGACGGCCAGACCCACAACCTCACCGGCACCGAATTCCGGCTGCTGCGCTACTTCATGCTCAACCCGGACAAGGTGCTCTCCAAGACCCGGATCACCGAACACGTCTATGAGCAGGATTTCGACCGCGACAGCAACCTGATCGAGGTCTATGTGCGGCGCCTGCGCGACAAACTGGGCCGCGAGCGTATCGAGACACGTCGGGGCCAGGGCTACATCTTCCGGCCGGAGGTGCCGTGAACTCCCTCAAGCGGCGTCTGCAACTGGGCCTCGGCCTTACCCTGATAGCCCTGATCGGGCTGATCTGGCTGATCGGCAACCAAGCGCTGCGCGCCATGAGCGAGGGCTTCGTCGCCTCCCGCCTGGAGCACGACGCCCAGGGACTGCTCGCCTCCATGCGCTTCGGGCCGGAGGGGACGGAGCTGAGCTGGCGTCACCTCAGCGAGGTCTACAGCCAGCCCTTCTCCGGCCACTACTTCGTCATCCGCTTCAGCGACGGTACCACCCTGCGCTCGCGCTCGCTGTGGGACCAGACCCTCGATATCCCCCCGCTGCCACCCGGTCAGGCGGCCCGACACCATGTCGCCGGACCCGACGCTCAGACCCTGCTGCTGCTCACCGGCGGCTACCGCAAGGGGGGACGCGAGTTCACCCTCGGCGTGGCCGAGGACCTCACCCCGATCCTGCGCGAGCGCGACCGTTACAGCCGCTGGTTCGCCCTGCTCGCCCTGGGCGGACTCGGCGGCCTGCTGCTGATCCAGAGCCTGGTGGTCAACTACTCGTTCCGACGCCTGGAGCGCGTGCGCCGCGAGGTCCAGCAGCTGGCCCTCGGCCAGGCCAGCCAACTGAGCGAAGAGGTCCCCGCCGAGGTGCTGCCCCTGGTGCGGGAGTTCAACCAGTTGCTGGGGCTGCTCAACCAGCGCCTGGCGCGCTCGCGCAACGCCCTCGGCAACCTGGCCCACGCCCTGAAGGGGCCGCTCAACCTGCTCACCCAGTATTTCGACCAACCGGACGAGCCCGGAAGGCGCGGCCAGGCGGCGCATCAGACCCGCCGCATCGGCCAGCTGATGGAGCGCGAGCTCAAGCGTGCCCGCCTGGCCGGCAAGCACATCGCCGGCAGCCGCTTCGAACCCGACCGGGAGCTGCCGGAACTGATCGCCGTGCTGCAGCAGATCCACGGCCCACGCGGGTTGCGCATCACCTACCGGGCCCCGCCGGGCATCCTCCCCGCGGGCGAGCGGGAGGACATGCTGGAGCTGCTCGGCAACCTCCTGGACAACGCCTGTAAATGGGCCGCGACGCGGGTCCATTGCCGCATCGAGGCGGATACGCGGATCCGCATCCGGGTGGAGGACGACGGCGCCGGCCTGGACCCGGCCGACATCGAACGGCTGACCGATCGCGGCGCGCGCCTCGACGAGCGCACCGAGGGACACGGCCTGGGGCTGGCCATCGTCAGCGACATCGTCAAGCTCTATGGCGGCACCCTGCGCTTCAGCCGCGCCGGGGGGCTGGGGGGGCTGAGGGTGGAGGTGGAGCTTCCCGGCGCCTGAGCCCGTCCCCGGTCCGATGACCGACCCGCCCCCCCCGAATGACGCGAACCACCGGCCGCCCCATCCGGCCACACGCCCCTTCGGCTACCCCACCGCCTGGGCGCGCAGACGTAACCCGGCGGTGGCGATCCGCTCCAGCAGCCGGATGTGCTTGCGATGGGGCGGCCACTCCACCAGAAACACCGCGAACGCCTCCCACAGAGAGACCCAGGCCGCCACCGTCAGCCCCTCGGCGATCACCTTCACCACCACCGGGCTGTCGCTGTCGAGGCCCTGGTTTACCGTCACCGACAGGAACAGGATAGAGATGCCGATCCCGGACAGGATGGCGGAGCGGCGAAACAGGCGCAGCACCTTCTCCCGCTCCTTATCGACAAGGTAGAGAAAGTAGCCCGCCACGCTCTGGCAGACCCGCGACCACCCCTGCGCATCGGGGGGGCGGGCCAGGCTGAAGCGGATCAAAAACGGCGCCCGGCGCAGCTCCCGCACACAGTCGATCAGATACTCCCCGAGTTCGGGGTCGAGATCCCGGCGCGCGAACGGCGTGTTCTTGTCGAAGTCGTTGTACAGATCCTCGATCTGGGTGGTGGTGACATCGACGATCACCCTGCCGTCCTCGCTCCGCTCGTAGCGGTTCAACAGATTCTGCCGCATAAGGCCCTGCCGCATCCCGGTGATGGCTCCGAGAGGGGATTATAGTGTACCCGGGCCCCTCAGCGCGCGGCGCAGCCGGGGCCGGAGAGCCGGCTCCTGCCGCCACTCCCGGGCTCGACCCGGATCCGGGTGGCGATGCGCTCCCGTAGCGCCGCCACGTGTGAGATGAGTCCGATCAGCTTGCCCTCCTGGCGCAGCCCGGCGAGGGTCTCCAGGGCGGTCTCCAGGGCCTCCTCGTCGAGGGTGCCGAATCCCTCGTCGAGAAACAGCGAATCGACCCGCACCCGCCGACTGGCCATGCCCGAGAGCCCCAGCGCCAGGGCCAGACTGACGAGGAAACTCTCGCCGCCCGAGAGGTTGCGGGTGGAGCGGATCTCCCCCGCCTGGTAGCCGTCGATCACGCTCAGCTCCAGGGGGCGGGCCGCGTCGTGCACCAGCAGGTAGCGGTCGGACATCTTGCGCAGCTGGCGATTGGCGTGGACGATCATCCGATCGAAGGTCAACCCCTGGGCGAAATTGCGGTACCTCTTGCCATCGGCCGAACCGATCAGCTCGTGCAGCGCCTGCCAGCGCCCGCACTCCCGCTCCCGGGCCGCGATCTCCTCCCGCGCCCGCCCCACGCGCGCGCTGGCGACAGCGTTCTGCTCCAGCCCGTGCTCCAGCGCGGCGACATGTCGGCGCAGGCCGTCGAGCTCCGTCTCCAGCGACTCACGCCGGGCGGCCAGTTGAGCTGGGCTGTCGTCGCTGAGCGCCGCCGCCAGTTCCGTGGCGAGACGCGTCTCCCGATCCTCGCGCCGGGCGGCGAGCCCGGTCGCCCGCGCATCCAGGGCCCGGGCCCCGGCCGCCAGCGCCTCGCGCGCAGCGCCCGGCAGGCGGATCTCCAGAAACCGCGCCTCCGGGGCACAGCCCGCCTCCACCAACGCCGTGGCAAAAGCCGCCTCCAGCCGCTCCAGCTCCGGCTGGCGACGCCCGATCCCCTGCTCCAGGGCCGCGCAACGGCCACTCACGTCGGTGTGGCGCCGTTGCAGTGTATCGTGGGCCTCACGGGCCCGCCGCTCCCCCTCCTCGGCCGCCGACAGCGTTTCGTCCAGACGCCGCTGCTCAGCGTCGGCAGAGCGCTCACCGAACAGCGACTGCTGCTCCCCGGCCTGCTCTCCGACCCACGCCTGCCATGCCCGCAAGCGCCCCCGCAACAGATCCAGCAGCGCTCCGACACCCCCCTCCGGGAGCTCACCGATGCCCAGCGGCAGCAGCTCGGCGGCCAGGGCCCGGCGGCGCAGGGCGCACTCCTCGCGGACCTGCTCCAGCGCCCGCTCCGCTCCATCCAGGGCCTTGCGGGCCGCCACCCGCTCGCCCTGGGCCGCCGCTTCGCGCCGCCGCGCCTCACCCAGGTGCTCGCGGGCCGCGCCCAGCGCCTGCTCCTGGCCCCCGATCTCCGCCTCCAGCGCCTCGCCCCGACCGATCAGCGACTCCAGTGCCTCGATGCGCTGCTCGGCCGCCGAGCGCACGGGCGTCCCGCCACGCACGAACGGGTGTTGCGTGGCGCCGCACAGGGGGCAGGGCAGGCCCTCCCGCAGCGCGGCCCGCTGCCCCTCCAGCGCCTCGATCCGCGACACCAGGGCCAGCTCCCGCAGCAGCCCCTCCTTCTCGGCCCGGTGCTCACGCAGCAGCCGCCCATCCAGGAGCCGCTCGAGCGACGCCCGCAACACCTCCAGGTGCTCCTCCGCCGCCGCCAGGGCCCGGCCCCGTTCGTCCCCCCGCGCCTGCCACTCCCCACACGCCGCCTCCACCCGCTCCAGGTCGGCGGCGGCCCGGCTCCGCATCTCCCCCTGGCGGCGCAACGCCTCCTCCACGGTCTCCAGGCCACGGCAGCGCTCCTCCACCCCCGCCAGCGCGCCCACCAGCCACTCGTCCCGGGCATGCTCCCCGAGCCGGCGCTCCACCCGTGCAAGCCGCTCCCGGGCCGTGGCGGCCGCCGCCCGCGCCGCGTCCCGGGCATGCACCTGCTCCGCGATCCGCGCCTCACCCCCCGCGCAGCGCCGCCGCGCCTCCCCGGCGGCACGCCCATGCTCGGCAAGCCGTCGGTCGAGTTCGCGCACCTGTTGCAGCAGAGGCGCCGCCGCCTCCAGCCGCTCCCGGGCCCCGGCGCCGTTGCCCTGCGCCGCCCGCAGCGCCTCTCCCCGCTCCGCGAGGGGACCCCGCAACGCCTCCAGCTCGGAGCGTGCCGCCTCCAGCGCCGTCCGGTCATCGGCCTGGGCGCGCCGCACGGCGCTGAGACCGGCATAGGGCGCCTCCAGCTCCGCCGCGCGCAGCGCCTGCTGCAACCGCTCGCGCCGCGGCTGAAACGCGGCCTGCTCTTCCCGCAGACGCAGCGCCTCCTCCGCCAGCGCATCCAACTCTTGGCGCAGACGCGCCACGCCCCCCTGCCAATCGATCTCCCGTACACACCGGCTCAACCGCTCAGCGACACCCCGCGCCTGCTCCCGAACACCCGCCAGCGCCTCCCGGTCGGCCTGTTCCCGCTCCGGGCTGAGCAGTACGATGCCCGCCATCCGTGCCTGTAGCGCCTGCAACCGATCCCGCTCGGCGCGCAGGCGCTCATGCACCCGGATCGATATCCGGCTGTAGATCTCGGTGCCGGTGATCTGTTCGAGGATCGGCGCGCGCTCATCCGGCGCCGCCTGGAGAAACGCGGCGAAACCACCCTGGGCCAGCAGCATGGAGCGGGTGAAGCGCTCGAAATCCATACCCGTGACCGTCTCGATCCGCACCGCCACCCCGCGCAGACCGCTCTCGATCACGCGCCCCGTCTCCGCATCGGCCAGCTCGTGCTTCGGCGTCTGCAACTCCCCATCCGCCCGCATGCGGGCGCGGTGCTGGCTCCAGTGACTGCAATAGCGCCCCTCGCCGACGCGAAACGTCGCCTCGGCAAAGCAGTCGCCGCTGTGGCGGGACATGATCTCGTTGCCCCCCTTGGTGACCCGGCTCAGACGGGGCGTACGTCCGTAAAGGGCGAGACAGACCGCGTCCAGCAGGGTGCTCTTGCCAGCGCCGGTGGGGCCGGTGATGGCAAAGATCCCGTCCGCCAGGTACGCCGGATGGGTCAGATCGATCTCCCACTCACCGGCCAGTGAGTTCAGGTTTCTGAAGCGTATGCGCTCGATCCTCACCGCCCCTCACCCCCCGCCGAACCGTCCCAGCCCTCCTCGGCAAGCGCGGCGAGCGTCTCCCGGTAGGCGCGGGTCAGCTCCGGGCGCTGCGGCCCAGGCACCTCGTGCAGATCAAGACAGCGCCGGAACACCTCGTCCACATCCAGATCACCGAGCGTCTCCGACTCGTGCAGTGGACTCAGGACCTGTTCGGTGAGACGGGTATTGCGCACCCGCAGAATCTCCAGGGGCCGCCCCTCCGTCATCTCATCCAGGCGCCGCCGCAACCCGCCCACTACCTCGCCACCCTCATAGACCACCTCGACCCAGCCATCGAAGCCGCCCCCGGCAAGCTCCAAGAGTGTCGCTACCTCGTGAAAGATTTTGGGACATCCCAGTCCCCAAAATCGACTCGCCAACGCGACAGCCGTTACTGCCCCGACCGTCCTGCGCTCATCACGACTCCGTCCCGCACATTGCAGCAAAGCTGCTCGTGCGCAACTCCGTCATGATGACCACAATGACTCTACGGCGTGTCGGATGCGCTATTTGTATGCCCTACGTCACTCCCTATCGGTCGTAACTGCGGCCATACAACCGCGCCTACGCCTATCGGGGACTAACCGCCTTCGCTTCGCTCTCCATGGCGGTTAGCGACCGATGCGTGCCGAAACGGCCTCCCAGTCGCCCCGCACACGCTCCAGCCTGCGAAATACCGGTACCCCGATGAGCTGAACACGGGCACCGGCGGCATCCAGCTCAACCAGGCACAGGCTCTTGGACTGACACGCCTCGCCGAAGCCCATCGCCAGGGGAGAGCCGCTGTAGCGGGCGTTGTCGCGGCCGTTGACCGTCTGCGGGAGATGCAGATGGCCGAGTGCCAGGTAGTCGAAGCAGGCGGGGAAGATCCCGGGGCTGACATGGGCCAGGGAGCCGACGTAGAGATCACGCACGCCATCCCCCTCCACGCTCTCCCCGCCGGCGGTGAACAGGTGTCCCATCCCGACGATGGGCACCTCGGCAGCCAACGCCTCGCGCCGCCGCAAGGCCGCGTCGGCCACCGCCGCGTAGTGCCCACGAACCCCCTCCAGCAGCTTCCGCTCCTTGTCCCGGACACTCTCGCCCGGGGTCACCTGACGGATATCCCGTTCCCGCAGATAGGGCACGGCGCAGACGATCAGCTCCGGGGCGCCCGCCGCGTCGTGCAGTACCAACACCTCATCCGCCGGATCCTCGCACGCGGCACCCACCACATGCACATCGAGCGCCTTGAGCAGCTCCCGGGGCGCCTCCAGAAAAGCGGGGGAGTCGTGGTTGCCGGCCACCACCACCACATGCCGGCAGGGAGAGGCGGCCACCCGACAGAGAAACCGGTAGTAGAGCGCCTGGGCCGGATTGCCCGGCGTGCTGGTGTCGAACAGATCCCCGGCAACCAGCAGGGCGTCGATGGCATGCGCCTCGATGATACCGGCCAGCCACTCAAGAAAGGCCGCGAACTCCTCATGGCGTCGCCGCCCGCAGAGGGTCCGCCCGAGGTGCCAATCCGAAGTGTGCAAAATTTTCATGCCATCACCGTAACACTCCAGCCCGGGAACAGTTTCAATTGTTCTGCCGCTCTCTATCAAGGCATGTTTTCAGCGCAGTCACCGTCGTATCCGTACCACTCACTCGAAAAATAGGGTTACAAGGTTTTCATCTGCTGTGCCAATTCCGCTTGGCATCGCTCCTATTTCCCCAGGCATGATGTATTGTTGCCAATTTAAACAGGCCACCCCCAACAGCCCCGTCTACTCGACGGTCACCGACTTGGCGAGGTTGCGCGGCTGGTCCACGTCGGTCCCCTTGAGCACCGCCACGTGATAGGAGAGCAGTTGCAGTGGGATGCTGTAGACGATGGGCGCGGTGCCGGGATAGATGTCGGAGAGGGTGAGGTTCTGAAACCGGTCGAGGTGGATGCTCACCTTGTGATCCGAGAACAGGTAGAGTTCACCGCCACGGGCGCGCACCTCCTGAAGGTTGGATAGCACCTTGTCCAGCAGGGGATCGTCGGGGAGGGCGCACACCACCGGCATTTGCGCATCCACCAGGGCCAGGGGGCCGTGCTTGAGTTCACCGGCGGCGTAAGCCTCGGCGTGGATGTAGGAGATCTCCTTCAGCTTCAGCGCACCCTCCATGGCGATGGGGTAGAAGGTGCCACGCCCCAGGAACAGGGCGTTTTGCTTATCGGCGAATCCGTTGGCCATCGCCTGAATGGCGTCGCTGAGCTTGAGCACCACCTCGACCTGGCGGGGCAGGGCGTGGAGCTCATTGACCAGGCGGCGCTCCTCATCACGTTCCATGCCGCGCTGCTTGGCCAGAGCCAGGGTCAGCAGGCGCAGGGCCACCAGTTGGGTGGTGAAGGCTTTGGTGGAGGCGACCCCGATCTCGGGACCGGCGCGGGTCATCAGGCTGACCTCCGATTCGCGCACCAGCGAGCTCTCGGGTACGTTGCAGACGCAGAGACTGCCGATGTAGCCCGCTCGCTTCGCCCCGCGCAGGGCGGCCAGGGTGTCGGCGGTCTCACCCGATTGGGAGATGGTGACGAACAGGGTCTCCGGGGGCACCACCACCTTGCGGTAGCGGTATTCGCTGGCCACCTCGATGGCGCAGGGGATGCCGATCTCCTCCAGCCAGTACCGGGCGACCAGACCGGCATGATAGCTGGTGCCGCAGGCGACAATCTGCACGCCCCGGGTACGCTCCAGCAGGGCCTTGGTCTCGTGGCCGAAACTCTCCTCCAGGAGGCGTCCGTTGTGAATACGTCCCTCCAGGGTCTCGGCAATCACCCCCGGTTGCTCGAAGATCTCCTTCAGCATGTAGTGGCGATAGGGCCCCTTGTCGACGGTGGAGGAGGAGATCTGCGACTGTTTTACCGGCCGCCGCACCGGTCGTCCCTGGCGGTCGAAAATCGAGACGCCGTCGCGGCGCACCTCGGCGATATCCCCCTCTTCGAGGAAGATGAAGTCGCGGGTCTCGCTGAGCAGGGCGGCCACATCCGAGGCGATGAAGTTCTCGCCCTGGCCGAGACCGATCACCAGCGGGCTGCCCTCGCGGGTGACGACGATGCGATCACCGTCCTCGGGGCTGGCCACGGCCAGGGCATAGGCCCCCTCCAGCTCGGCGGCCGCCTCCTGCACCGAGCGGAACAGGTCGAGACCCGCCTCCAGCTTGCTCGCCAGCAGGTGCGCCACCACTTCGGTATCGGTCTCCGAGGTGAAACGGTAACCCAGCCCACTCAGCCGGTCGCGCAGGCGGTTGTGGTTCTCGACGATGCCGTTGTGCACCACCGCCACCCGCACCCCGCTCATGTGGGGATGGGCATTGCGCTCGTGGGGAATGCCATGTGTGGCCCAGCGGGTGTGGGCGATGCCCAACTCCCCCTCCACATCGCTGGCCTCGACCACCTCGCGCAGCCGCGCCACCTTGCCCAGGGCGCGAAAACGCTTCAGCTCACCATCGGCCTCGCGCACCGCCACGCCGGCCGAGTCGTAGCCGCGGTACTCCAGCCGTTGCAGGCCGTCAACCAGCAGCGGCAGGACATTCCTGCTGGCGATGGCACCGACGATACCGCACATGGGTTAGCGATCTCTGACCGGGCGTTTCCAGCCCTTGAGGGTGGTCTGTTTGCTGCGGCTCAGGGTGAGCTGCCGCGCCGGGGCGGTGCGGGTGATGGTGGAGCCGGCACCGATGGTGGCCCCCGCCTCCACCTCGACCGGGGCGACCAGTTGCGAATCGGAGCCGATGAAGGCATCGTCGCCGATGGTGGTGCGGTATTTGTTGGCGCCATCGTAGTTGCAGGTGATCACCCCGGCGCCGATGTTGACCCGTTTACCGACAACCGAATCCCCGACATAGCTCAGGTGGTTGATCTTGCTGCCCTCGTCCACCAGCGATTTCTTGACCTCGACGAAGTTGCCGACATGTACCCGTGGACCGAGTTCGGTATCCGGACGAATGCGCGCGAAGGGGCCGATGATGCTCTGTTCTCCGATCAGCGCACGCTCCAGCACACAGTTCTCGCGCACCACCACGCCGTCACCGAGCGTGACGTCGCGCAACACCGTGTTGGCGCCGATCCGCACCCGGTTGCCGAGGCGCACCGTCCCCTCGATCAGCACGTTGACGTCGATCTCCACATCCTGACCGGCATCCAGGCTTCCGCGCAGATCGAACCGGACCGGGTCGCGCAGGGTCACCCCGGCGCGCATCAGCCGTTCGGCCTGGTTCTGCTGGTAGTGGCGCTCCAGCCCGGCCAGCTGGACCCGGTCGTTGACACCCAGAACCTCGCGGGGATCCGCCGGCTGCGCGGTGTGCACCCGAACCCCGTCGGCGACCGCCATGGCGACGATGTCGGTGAGGTAGAACTCACCCTGGGCGTTGGCGTTGTCCAGACGCCCCAGCCACCGCGCCAGCCGCTCCCCGTCGGCGACCAGGATCCCGGTGTTGACCTCGGTGATCGCCAGCACCCGCGCATCGGCGTCCTTCTGCTCGACGATGCACCGTGGCCGCCCATCGGCATCGCGCACGATCCGGCCGTAGCCTCCGGGGTCGGCGAGTTCCACCGTCAACAGGGCGAGGTCGGTGTCGACCGCCGCCGCGATCAGTTTACGCAGGGTCGGCTCCGCGATCAGCGGCACATCCCCGTAGAGCACCAGGACCCGGTCCATGCCGGCCATGGCCGGCATGGCCTGTTCCACCGCGTGCCCGGTCCCCAACTGTTCGGCCTGCTCCACCCAGCTGAGCTCCTCGTCCCCGATGGCCTCGGGCACCGCCTCCCCGCCGTGGCCATAGACCACGGCGACACGCTCCGCACCGAGGGCGCGGGACACCGCGATGACGTGCCCCACCAGGGGCCGGCCGGCCAGGGGGTGAAGCACCTTGGGCAACGCCGACTTCATCCGTGTGCCTTTGCCGGCGGCCAGTATCACCACACCGAGTTTCATAGATGCATCCTCCTCTCCCTGGTGCGCGCGGCGCCTAGTTGATGCTGCAACTGCTGGGGGGGGTGGCCATATCCTCGGGCCGGGCGTCGCGCACCTCAAGGATCTTGACCCGCACCACCAGGGTCTTGCCCGCCAGCGGGTGGTTGCCGTCAACGGTCAGCTTGCCGTCCTCGATCCGGGTGACATAGAAGGTCCGGGTCTCGCCGGCCTCGTTCTGCATCGGCACCTCGGCGCCGAGCTGGCGAAACTGGGGCGGTACGTTTTCGATGTCGTCGGTGAAGGTGAGGCCGGGATCGCTGGGGCCGAAGCCCTGCTCGGGGGGCACGCTCACCTGCACCTCGTCTCCGGCACATTTTCCGATCACGGCCCGGTCCATGTTGCCAATCATCTCCGTGTCGCCGCCATGCACATAGCTGACCGGCACGTCATTCTGCTCCAGGATGTTGCCCTCCTCATCACAGATGGTGTAGGTCATGGAAACAAATTTCCCCGGTTGGATCACTTCTTGGGACATACGCACTATTCTCCACTCGCCCCGCGCCAACACCGGCGCGGGGCAGATCAATCGCTGCTTTTAAAGGTAGGGTATTGTACCAGCTTCTCGGCGCATCAGCCGCGCGCCCTGATCCGGCGGCGGATGACCAACTTCTCCAGCTCCACCAGGAACAGCACCGAGGAGGCAACCAGCACGATCAGCAGCCAGGTGCCGGCCCCGATATCGGCGGTGCCGAACAGGGTCTGCATCGGCCCCCAGTAGGTGAACAACTGCTGAAACAGGATCAGCAGGAGGATGGCGATCAGCGCGTAGCGGTTACCCAGCAGCCCCTCGCGGCTGAGTACCGGCGCCAGGATATAGCGCGAGTTGAACAGATAGAAGATCTCGTACATCACCAGGGTATTGACCGCCACCGTGCGTGCCTGGG
The DNA here is from genome assembly GCA_003062205.1 of Candidatus Sedimenticola endophacoides. GTDB lineage: Bacteria > Pseudomonadota > Gammaproteobacteria > Chromatiales > Chromatiaceae > Sedimenticola_A > Sedimenticola_A endophacoides. The sequence goes on along the minus strand of PQCP01000121.1, from coordinate 23,107 downwards.
CGATATCCGCCCCCTGCCCCTGTACCCAGATGAACAGGCCGAAGGTGCCGCTCATCAGGATCACCGAAACGAAGGCGATGCGCCACAGAAACAGCGGCTTGAGCACCGGCTCGCCGGGGTCGCGCGGAGCGCGCCCCATGACATCGCGCTCCGATGGCTCGAAGGCCAGGGCCAGGGCCAGGGTCACGGCGGTGATCATGTTGACCCAGAGGATCTGCACCGGGGTCAGGGGAAACTGGCTGAAGCCGACCAGGATCGCCCCCAGCATCACCAGCGCCTCTCCGCCATTGGTGGGGAGGATGAACAGGATCGCCTTGCGGATGTTGTCATAGACCGTGCGCCCCTCCTCCACGGCGGCCACGATGGTGGCGAAGTTGTCGTCGGTGAGCACCATCTCGGAGGCCTCCTTGGCCACCTCGGTACCGTTGCCGCCCATCGCCACCCCCACATCGGCCCGCTTCAGGGCGGGGGCGTCGTTGACCCCGTCGCCGGTCATCGCCACCACCTGGTCCAGCCCCTGCAGCACACTGACCAGGCGCAGCTTGTGCTCGGGGGTGACCCGGGCGTAGACATCCACCTCCCGCACCCGTTGCGCCAGCGCCGCGTCGTCAAGACGATCCAGGTCGCGGCCGCTGAGTACCGCGCTGTGATTGACCAGCCCCACCTGGCGGGCGATGGCCGCCGCCGTGACGCTGTGATCGCCGGTGATCATCTTGACCCGGATCCCCGCCCGGCGGCACACCTGAATCGCCTCGATCACCTCCGGCCTGGGCGGATCGATCAGCCCGAACAGGCCGAGCAGCACCAGCCCCTGCTGCACGTCGTCGAAGGTGAGTTCGAGCTGGTGCTCGGTGACCGGCTTGACCGCCACCGCCAGCACCCGGTAGCCCCTGGCCGCCATCGCCTCCATGCGCGCCATCCACGCCTCCCGGTCCAATCCGACATCACCTCCTGCGCCGCGCAGGCGGTCACACATCTCCAAAATCCGCTCCGGCGCGCCCTTGACGAAGATGAAGTGCTCACCCGCGTGGCTGTGGTGCAGGGTGGCCATGAATTTGTGCTCCGATTCGAAGGGGATCAGATCGGTGCGCGGATAACGGATGTTCTCGGCCTCGATCTCCAGCCCCCCCTTGATGCCGGCCACCAGCAACGCCGCCTCCATGGGATCACCGCTGAGCCGGCAGGCGTCACCCTCGAAGGCCACCGCCGAGGTGTTGCACAGGGCCGCCGCGCGCAGGGCCTCAAGCAGCAGGGCATCCTCCCCCGGCGGGTACTCCCGCCCGTCGCGCTCGAAGCCGCCGTGCACCTCATAGCCGCTGCCGGTCAGTGTCAGATCACAGTCGGCCAGCGCCAGGGCGCGCACGGTCATCTGGTTGCAGGTCAGGGTGCCGGTCTTGTCGGAGCAGATCACCGCCACGGTGCCCAGGGTCTCCACCGCGGGCAGGCGGCGGATGATGGCGTTGCGCGCGGCCATGCGCTGCACGCCGATGGCCAGGGTGATGGTCATGATCGCCGGCAGCCCCTCGGGGATCGCCGCCACCGCCAGCCCCACCGCCGCGAGGAACATCTCCGCCGCCGAGTAGTCGCGCCACAACACACCGATGGTGAAACTGAAGGCGGCCAGTACCAGGATGGCGCCGGTCAGCCAGCGCCCGAACTGGGCCATCTGGCGCAGCAGCGGCGTGGTCAGCTGCTCCACATTCGCCACCAGGGCGCTGATCCGGCCGATCTCGGTATCGGCCCCGGTGGCCACCACCAGACCCTCACCCTGACCGTGTGTGACCAGCGTTCCCGAATAGGCCATGCAGCAGCGCTCGGCCAGCACGGTGGCCGTCGGCAGGGGCTCGGGACACTTCTCCACCGGCACCGACTCCCCGGTCAGTGAGGCCTCCTCGATCTGCAACCCCTTGACCCGGAACAGACGCAGGTCCGCCGGCACCTTGTCGCCGGACTGCAACAGCACCACGTCCCCGGGCACCAGTTGGTCGGAGTTGACCGTCTGCCGGTGGCCGTCGCGCAGCACCATGGCCCGCGGGGAGAGCATCTGGCGGATTGCGCGCAGGGCATCCTCCGCCTTGCCCTCCTGGATGAACCCGATCACCGCGTTGATCACCACCACGCCGAAGATGACACCGGCGTCCAACCAGTGCTGAAGGATTGCCGTCACCACGCCGGCGATCAGCAACACGTAGATGAGCACATCGTGAAACTGACTCAGCAGGCGCACCAGGGCGCTGCGCGGCTTGGCCTCGGGCAGTCGGTTGGGACCGTATTCGTCGAGGCGCCGACGTACCTCCCCGGCACCGAGGCCACCCTCGCGACTGCCGCTCTCCTGGAAGGCTCGTTCGCGCTGAGCGAACAATCCAGCGACTCGGTGCCGGTGGCGCGGCGTCATCGCCCCCCCCGCCCGCCAGCAGGCGCCTCCCCACAGCAGCAGCCCCAAGACCACCACCAGCCCCCGGCAGCACCCGTTCCCATTGTTGTCCTCGTTGGAGTCGCTGAGCGCCGCTCCGGCCCCGTTGCCGAAGCGCCTTCCCTGCCCCTTACTATAGCCGCAACGGCCCCCGCTTCGCCCAAAAAGATGCCCACGCGAGGTGGGCATCAGGGGACGGCGTATGAGTGCGGGCGGCTCAGCTGGAGCGCACCGCCGCGATGGCGGTCATGTTGAGCAGGCCTCGCACGGTGACGTTGGAGGTGACGATGTGGGCCGACTTCTCGGTGCCGACCAGGATCGGGCCGATGGCGATGCCGTCGGCCAGCTGCCGCACGATATTGAAGGAGATGTTGGCCGCATCCAGGTTGGGCATCACCAGGAGGTTGGCCGGCGCCTGCATGCGGGTGGCGGGGAAGCGCTTCTTCAGCGCCTCGATGGAGAGGGCGAAGCTCGCCCCCATCTCGCCCTCTACCTGCAGTTCGGGCTGGGTCTGGCTGATCAGCTCATAGGCGCGGCGCATCTTCTCCGCCGAGGCGGTGTTGTGGGTGCCGAAATCGGAGTGGGAGAGCAGACCCACGCGCGGCTCTTCTCCGAACCAGCGCACCTCCCGGGCACACAGGCGCACGATCTCGGCCAGCTCCTCGGCGCTCGGGTCGTTCTGGATATAGGTGTCGGCCATGAACAGGGTGCCGCGCTTGAGCACCAGGGCGCTCAGGGCGGTGAGCCTGCCGACGCCCGGCGCCCGCCCGATCACCTCCTCGATATGGCGCAGGTGGTCGTGGTAGCGTCCACGGGCGCCGCAGATCATGGCGTCGGCCCGGCCCAGGCGCACCATCAGTGCCGCCAGCACCGTGGTGTTGGTACGCACGTAGCGCCGCGCCTCGATCCGCGAGTAGCCCTTGCGCGCCACCCGCGCGTAGTAGGCCTCCACGTAGCGCGGGTACTCGTCGAAGTCCTGGGGATCGACCAGGTCGAAATCCTCGTCCATCTCCACGCTGATGCCGAGATCGGCGATGCGCTGGCGAATCACCTCGCGGCGGCCCACCACGATCGGCCGGGCGATGCCCTGCTCGACGATCTGCGGCAGGGTCTCCAGCACCTTGGCCGACTCCCCCTCGGCGAATACCACCCGCCGCGCCTTGACCCGCGCCGAATCGAACACCGGCTTCATGGTCATGCCGGTCTTGAACACGGTGTTGTTGAGCCGCTCGCGGTAGGCGCGCAGATCATCCAGCGGACGCTGGGCCACCCCACTCTCCATCGCCGCCCGGGCCACCGCCGGGGCGACATAACCGATCAGCCGGGGATCGAAGGGCTTGGGGATCAGGTAGCCGGGGCCGAACTGCAGCTCCTGTCCGCCGTAGGCGGAACGCACCACATCCGAGGTCTCGGCCATGGCCAGGTCGGCGATGGCGCGCACCGCCGCCATCTTCATCTGCTCGTTGATCTCGGTCGCCCCCACATCCAGGGCTCCCCGGAACAGGAACGGAAAGCAGAGCACGTTGTTGACCTGGTTGGGAAAATCGGAGCGACCGGTGGCGATGATCGCGTCGGGGCGTTCGGCCAGCGCCAGGTCCGGCATGATCTCCGGGGTCGGGTTGGCCAGGGCCAGCACCAGCGGCTTCTCGGCCATCCCCCTGAGGTACTCGGGCTTGAGCACCCCGGCCACGGAGAGGCCGAGGAAGATATCGGCGCCGGGCAGCGCGTCGGCCAGGGTGCGCGCCTCGGTCTCCCGGGCATAGCGCGCCTTGTAGGGGTCCATGCGCTCGCCGCGCCCACTGTAGATCACCCCGGTCTGATCGCAGACGGTGATGTGCTCGCGCTTCATGCCCATGGCCACCAGCAGGTCGAGACAGGCGAGGGACGCCGCCCCGGCGCCGGAGGCGACCAGCCGCACCTCGTCGATCGCCTTGCCCACCACCCGCAGGCCGTTGTAGACGGCCGCCGCCACCACGATGGCGGTGCCGTGCTGATCGTCGTGGAAGACCGGGATATTCATCCGCTCCTTCAGCCCCTGCTCGATGATGAAGCACTCGGGGGCCTTGATGTCCTCCAGGTTGATGCCGCCGAAGGAGGGCTCCAGGCGTGCCACGGTCTCGATGAACTGCTCCGGGTCCAACTCGTCGACCTCGATATCGAACACGTCGATTCCGGCAAACTCCTTGAACAACACCGCCTTGCCCTCCATCACCGGCTTGGAGGCGAGGCTGCCGATGGCGCCCAGACCCAGCACCGCGGTGCCGTTGGTGATCACCGCCACCAGATTGCCGCGCGAGGTGTAGTCGGCGGCGCTCAGCGGATCGGCCTCGATCTCCTTGCAGGCGTAGGCCACCCCGGGGGAGTAGGCGAGGGCCAGGTCGCGCTGGTTGGCGAGGGGTTTAATCGCCTTGATCTCCAGCTTGCCCGGTTTCGGGTAGCGGTGGTAATCGAGGGCGCTTTGCTTCAGGTCGTCAGACATGGGGGCTCTCTTCGCTGGCTGTGCCAATACCAGGGCGGTGGCTCCCGCACACCGCCCGCGCAATCACTTCAGATACCGGAGGGGAAACCGGTGGCCCGGAGGCGTGGCGGGGACTTTCCGGCCGGGCGCAGGGCATTCTATAAGCAAAACGCCAGTCGGGTATAGATCCTACTGATAATTGCCAAGGTCATCGCAGGAACGCGCCGGGTCTGCGAACAATTTGACCCAGCGCGCACGCGCTGATCACCCCGCCAGGGGAATCACCAGCACCGGTATCCGGCAGCGCCGCACCACCCGCCGGGCGGTATCGCCGATGACCGCATCACGCACCGAGGCGCGGTGTCCGTGCTTGCTGATCACCAGCAGATCGTAACCGCCCCCGTGGGCCTCCTCCAGGATCTTCTCCAGGGGGTCGCCCATCTCCACCTTCACCTCATAGGTCAGCGCGGCATGCTCCGAATGGGCCGCCAGGCTGTCATCGCAGAAGCGTTCCACGGCGTTGCCGATCCGCACATCGTCGCGTTTGCGCGCGAGCAGGATCTGTCGCGCCTCCTCCAGGCTGCGGCGGGTCAGCTCCTGCCACAGCGACTCGCTGGCGTAGCCCATCAGGCTCTCCAGATCGTGGCCCTGCACCACATGGAACACGGTAAGTTGCGCCTGGCAGCGCCGGGCGATACTGGCGGCGTGAGGAAAGGCGTGGCGTCCGGTCTCGGAGAGGTCTGTCACATAGAGGATCTTCCGGTACGCAATCTCGGGCAGTCTGTTGTCACTGTGCATCGCTCACGCCTCGCTCTTCTTGAACCGCTTGATCCAGATACCGCTCAAAAACCAGCTGTAGGCCCAGGTGCCGAAGAAGACCAGGACAAAGGTGATGGCGATGTCCATGGCGCTGCCGTCCAGTGAGAAGGCGGGCACATAGCCGAAGATGAAGGGGGCCAGATAGAGGAACTTGGCGAATTTAAAGGCCACCAGCGCGGTGAGCCACATGTTGGCCTTGGCGATGGTCGCCCCGGCAAAGGCGGCGATGCACACCGGCGGGGTGATGTTCGAGTCCTGGGAGAGCCAGTAGACGATCATGTGGGCGGCGATCTCGTTGACCCCGAGGTGGGTCAGCGCCGGTACCGCCACCACGGCGGTGATCAGGTAGGCGGCGGTCACCGGCACCCCCATGCCGAGCACCAGGGAGGCGAGGGCCACCAGCAGGATGGTGAGCCAGAGCCGTCCGTCGGCCAGTTCGATGACGATGTCGGCGAAGGTCAGCACCAGTCCGCTGTAGGTAAGCACGCCGATGATGATACCGATCACCCCCACCGTCGCGCCGATCTTCAGGGACGACTCGGCGCCGGCGCGCGAGGCCTGCACGAACCCACGCAGATCGATGCGCGTCTCCTTGCGGAACCAACTCACGGCGATGCAGGTGACGATGCCGAGGATCGCCGAATAGCCCGGGGAGTAGCCCATCAGCATGAGGATGGTGATCACCACCAGCGGCAGGACGTAGAACCACTCCCGGCGCAGGATCGCGCTGGCGCTCTCGGCGCTCTTTTCGCCCACGATGTTGTGCTTTTTCGCCTCGTAGTGGACCATCATGAAGACGCTGAAGAAATACATCAGCGCCGGGAAGATGGCCACCAGCATGATCTGAGAGTAGGGGAGACCGGTCATCTCGGCCATGATGAAGCCCCCCGCGCCCATGATCGGGGGCATGAACATACCCCCGATGGAGGCGGCGGGCTCAATGCCGCCGGCCACGTGGGGCCTGAAGCCGGCCTTCTTCATCATCGGGATGGTGAAGGCGCCGGTGGACACCGTGTTGGCGATGGCGCTGCCGGAGATGGAGCCGAATAGCCCGCTGGCGATCACCGACACCTTGCCGGGACCGCCGATCTTGTGTCCCACGGCCGCCAGCGGAAAATCGATAAAGAAGCGCTGGGCGCCGCTCTTCTCCAGAAACGCGCCGAAGATCACGAACAGGATGATGTAGGTGGCGAGTACGTTGGCCATGATCCCGAACACGCCGTCGCTCTTGTAAAAGATACTGGTGCAGAGATCGGGAAAGGTGTCGCCCGCGTGGGAGATCAGTTCCGGGGCATAGGCGCCGTACACGCCATAGAGGATCATGATGGTGCCGATGATGACGAACACATTCCCCACCACCCGGCGCGCCACCTCGATCCCGACCAGCACCCCGACCACGGCGACCCACTGATCCAGCTCGGTCTCGGCACCGGCCCGGTAGTTGATCGCCTCGAAGTTATAGACCCAGTATCCCAGGGTGAGCACCGAGGTGAGCATCAGCAGATAGTCCCAGACACGCCCGATGCGCCCCCCAGAGCGGTAGAGCAGGAACACCAGCACATAGGTGATCACCACATAGATACCGCGATGGTACTGGGTGGCCGCCGGTTGCAGCACGGCGGAGTAGGAGTAGAAGAGCACCAGGCCCAGGGCCATGGCGTCGAACAGCATCTGCTCGACCTTGTTCAGTTTTTCGACCAGCACGCCAGATCCCCCCTCTAAACCGCCTCCACGGCGTCATTATCGTTATCGTGCCGCCCCTCCCGGGAGGCCGCCGCCACCCCTCTTCCGGGGGCGGGCGAATAACCACTGAATGGACCCGGCGCGCACCGGCGCCGGACCCATTCACAGGCCACTCGCGAACGGCGGGCGGGACCGGAATCCCGTCCGCCGATCCGCTGAACTTACATGAAGCCCTTCTCTTTCCAGAACTTGACCGCGCCGGGGTGCCAGGGTGTGACAACCCCCTGGGTACCGCTCTCCAGGCTCATGTTCTTGAAGGTCTTCTTCTGCTCCTTCATGTGCGCCAGACCCTCATCGGTGTAGATGGTCGAGAGCATCTGGTAGACCGTATCCTCGGAGACCTGGGAGTTGGCCACCCAGAGGGCGGAGTCCTGAAACGAGGGGGTCGTGTAATCGACACCACGATAGGTGCCCGCCGGAACCGCCAGCTTCGAAAAGTAGGGGTATTTGTCGAAGAAGCCGCTCTCCTGGGCATCCTTGCCCAGATCGATCAGATCGATGTCGTTGGTCTGGGCGGCCATGATCACCGCGCCGCTCGGGAAGGCGGTGAACAGCCAGAAGGCGTCGAGCTGGTTGTTGCCGAAGGCCTGGGCGGCATCGTTGTAGCCCATGGCGTTACGCTCGACCTTGTCCCACACCCCCATGTGGTTGAAAAACAGTTCGCAGTTGGCGAAGGCGCCGGAACCGGCGTTGCCGACACCCACCTTCTTGCCCACCAGGTCCTTGGTGCTCTTGATGCCGGAGCCCTTGCGCACCACCAACTGGGCGGGGGCGCCGTAGAGCCAGGCCACGGCCATCACATCTTCATACTTGTTGGTGTCGTTTTTCATCAGGCCGTTGCGGCCCAGGTAGACATGCCCGGAATAGACCACACCCATCTGCGCCTTGCCGGAGTTGACCTTGCGCAGATTCTCCACCGACCCGGCGGAGGACTGCGCCATGACCCGGAACTCCTTGGAGGCCTTGATCGGCTTGTACACCTGAATCGCGTTGGCCACCACCTGAAAGGTGCCGCCGGCGGGACCGCCGCTGAATACCACCCGCTCCTTGGCCAGCGCCGTGGTCGGTAGCGCCAGGCTCGCCGCCAACAGTGCCGCGCCCGCCGCCAGAATCGATCTGTTGTTTCTCTTCATTTGGAACCGCCTCCTCGCGTTTTTGAATTTGACTACCACTCCCGATTGAGTGAGCAATCGACGGGCCATCCCATACGCGCCCACAAATCTTCAATCAACCTATTGAATAAATAGCGAAAATGCAATCTTTTCCGATTTTACTCCCGATCCGCCATGGGTGGGATTCCACCCAACCGCCCGCTGCAGCGGGGGCGATTTCACCCAAATCTCACCGCTTACCCTTGAACAAACCGCCGCGCTCTACTACAAATTAATGACCACCCAAACAAAGCGTCATGGAGTATTCGAGATGCCGAAGTATATGCAGTTTGGAAGCAATCTGGAGCTGGGTGTCGATGCCATGGACCAGGAGCACCGCGAAATGGTCGACCTGCTCAACCAGCTCGCCTGCGCCTGCGGCGTGGAGCCCTGCTGGCCGGTCCCGGTCGAGCCCAGACCCGCCCCCGAGGTGCGCCATCAGCGGGCCCGCGCGCTCCTGAACCGGCTGGAGCAGGCCGCCCGCGAGCACTTCCTGAGCGAAGAGGCGATGATGAGCGCCTGCGCCTACCCGGAGCTGGAACCGCACCGCACCGAGCACCATATCCTCCTCGCCGAACTGCGCAATCTGCTCCAGTCGATCGACAGCGGGCAGGAGCGGATCGGCGAGGCAGTGCTGCGCGAGCTGAAGCTGTGGCTGCTCGGTCACCTCGTCACCTCCGACAAGGCGTTTGCCGAACACTACCGCCAGACCCGCGACGCCACCCTGGAGCGATGGAGCAGCACACGGCTGGAGCGCTCACTCTCCAGCTGAGCCGAGCAGCGCAACAGCGCTACTTGTAGTTGCGCTTGTCCAGTCCGTACTTCTGCATCTTGTCGTAGAGGGTCTTGCGCGCCACCCCCAGGCTCTCCACGGTCTCCTTGATGCGGCCGCTGTTGCTGGCCAGGGCCTGTTCGATAAGGCCCCGTTCGAAGCACTCCACCTGCCTGGGCAGGCTCATGGCCGCGCCGCCAGCCGCGCCACCCTTAGCCAGCAGATCCGGCCCGCCCCGGTCGTCGGGGCCCAACAGCACATAGCGCTCGGCGGCGTTGCGCAACTCGCGCACATTCCCCGGCCACAGATGAGCCAGCAGGGCGGCACCCTGCTCGGCCCCCGGCTGGGGCGTATCGCGGTTGTACCTGGCATTGGCCAGCAACACGAAGTGGTGGAACAGCAGCAGTATATCCTCCGGGCGCTCGCGCAACGGTGGGATCTCCAGGGTCACCACATTCAGACGATAGTAGAGGTCCTCGCGAAACAGGCCCCGATCGGCGGCCGCCTTGAGATCGACCTTGGTCGCCGCCACCACCCGCAGGTCAAGGCCGATCAACTCATTGGAGCCGAGGCGCTCCAGCTGGCGCTCCTGCAACACGCGCAACAGCCGTATCTGCACCGCCAGGGGCATGCTCTCGATCTCATCCAGAAAAAGGGTGCCTCCGTTGGCGCGCTCGAACTTGCCGATGCGCCGCTCGGCGGCGCCGGTGAAGGCGCCGGGCTCATGTCCGAACAGCTCGCTCTCGATGAGGCTTTCGGGTACCGCCCCACAGTTGATCGCCACGAAGTGGTTGACCCGCCGCGACGACTGCTCGTGCAGCGCGCGCGCCACCAGCTCCTTGCCGGTACCGGTCTCGCCGTGGATCAGCACATCCGCACCGGTATCCGCCAACCGGGCGATAGTGGTTCGCAGGCGCTGCATCGCCGGGGTGCGGCCGATAATGCGTGGACCCGGCGCGCTCTGGGCCTCCAGTTCACTCTTCAGACTCCGGTTCTCCAGGGTCAGCTTGCGCTTGTCCAGGGCACGGCGCACGGTCTCGATCAGGGCCTCAGCGGCAAACGGCTTTTCGATGAAATCGTACGCCCCGTCGCGGATCGCCCCCACTGCCATGGAGATATCCCCGTGTCCGCTCACCAGGATCACCGGCAGATCCCGATCGATCTCCATCGTCCGGGCCAGAAAGTCGAGGCCGTCCATACCCGGCATCTTGATGTCGCTGACCACCACGCCCGGCCACTCCGGCGACAGCAGGGAGAGGACCTTTTCGGCCGTGCTGAAGCACTGCGCCTCGAACCCCGCCAGCTCCAGCGTCTGGCGATTGGCGATGCGGATGTGCTGCTCATCATCGATGAAAAATACCTGTTCCATACCATGCACCCTCGTTACAACGCTCAGCCGCCCTCCGGGGGCGCCGCGCAGACGGGCAGTGTGAGGAGAAACACCGCCCCGCCATCCACATCATTTTCCGCGCTCAGGGTGCCGTTCATCCCCTCCACGATCCGCCGCGAAATCGACAGCCCAAGCCCAAGACCGCGCCCCTCCTCCTTGGTGGTGAAGAAGGGGTCGAACACCGCCTCCAGGTACTGCGGGGCGATCCCCGCTCCCGTATCGTGGATCATCACCCGCGCCGTTTCGCCTTCCGCCTCGGCGGTGACCGTGATCCGACGCAACGCCTGCCCCTCGACCGCGTGCAGGGCATTGCCCACCAGATTCACCATCACCTGCTCCAGCTTCACCATATCAGCGCACACGTAACACTCGACACCGGGCAGGTCGACGATCACCTCGGCCCCGGCCTCCCGAATTTGCGGGGCAAGGATCTTCTCCATGGTCTCCATCACCGGGGTCAACGCCACCGCCACCAGCTTACCACTGGTCTTGCGCGAAAAGACCTTGAGCTGGGCGCTGATCTGGGCCATGCGCTGGGTCAGACCGGCAATCTGTTCCAGGTTCCAGTCCGCATCCTCCAGCCGTTGCTTGCCGATCAGCGCCCGCGCATTGTCGGCATAGGATCGGATCGCCGCCAGTGGCTGGTTCAGCTCATGGCTGATTCCCGTCGACATCTGCCCGAGCGCCGCCATCTTGGCTGCCTGAATCAGCTCGTCCTGGGTTTGGCGCAGGGCCAGCTCGGTCCCGCGGTGTTCGTCGATCTCGCGGACCAGACGGCGATTGGTCGCCACCAGATCCCGGGTGCGCTCCTCAACCCGCTCCTCAAGCCGGTCCCGCGCCTGGCGCAACTCCGCCTCCTGGCGCTTGAGAAAACGGATATCGTGCAGGGTCACCAAACGCTTGCGCCCACCGGCCAGACGCAAGGTGCCGATGGAGACTTCCACCGGGATCACGCTACCGTCCCCACGCCTCCCCTCGACCTCCTCCAGCGTCACCACCGGACCCTCCCTGCCCAGGGTCGCCTCCACCCGGGTCCGTGCCTTGTGCTCGAAGCAATCGACAAAGCGCATCCCCTTCATCTCCTGCTCCGCGTAACCGAGCAGCTCCAGGGCCTTGCCGTTGACGAACTCCACGCGGCCCCCTCCGTCAAGCGTGAGCAGCCCCGCCTGGGTATTTTCCAGAATGGCCCGGATGCGTGCCTCGTTTTGTCGCAGGGTAACTATTCAGCTCATTTTGCCATGATTAGCCACATCAGGCTTTATCCAATTCCATGAAGTCTGGATTCTTGCCTTGAAAAAGCAATGCCAATGCTTCTGTGGCTGAGACGCCCTGCTTACGGCAAGTTGACAGGTAGCTGCGAACTCGACAGAAGATCTTCGCTCCCTCCATGGATCGGAAGCAACCAGATATTTTTTGCTGTACCTTGGTCATGCGCAGATCATTCTCACGCTAACCGCCATGGAGAGCGAAGCGAAGGCGGTTAGTCCCCGATAGGCGTAGGCGCGGTTGTATGGCCGCAGTTACGACCGATAGGGAGTGACGTAGGGCATACAAATAGCGCATCCGACACGCCGTAGAGTCATTGTGGTCATCATGACGGAGTTGCGCACGAGCAGCTTTGCTGCAATGTGCGGGACGGAGTCGTGATGAGCGCAGGACGGTCGGGGCAGTAACGGCTGTCGCGTTGGCGAGTCGATTTTGGGGACTGGGATGTCCCAAAATCTTTCACGAGGTAGCGACACTCTTGTACCATGCCGAGCATCTATCTCTATCGGGATCCGGTTGATTTCCGCAAAAGCTTTCGGGGGCTGGCCGCCATCGTCGAGCAGGAATTGGGACACAACCCCTTCACCGGTGCGCTCTACGCCTTCACCAATCGCCGGCGCAACAAGATCAAGCTGTTGTTCTGGGAAGACAACGGGTAACTATTCAGCTCATTTTGCCATGATTAGCCACATCAGGCTTTATCCAATTCCATGAAGTCTGGATTCTTGCCTTGAAAAAGCAATGCCAATGCTTCTGTGGCTGAGACGCCCTGCTTACGGCAAGTTGACAGGTAGCTGCGAACTCGACAGAAGATCTTCGCTCCCTCCATGGATCGGAAGCAACCAGATATTTTTTGCTGTACCTTGGTCATGCGCAGATCATTCTCACCCTAACCGCCATGGAGAGCGAAGCGAAGGCGGTTAGTCCCCGATAGGCGTAGGCGCGGTTGTATGGCCGCAGTTACGACCGATAGGGAGTGACGTAGGGCATACAAATAGCGCATCCGACACGCCGTAGAGTCATTGTGGTCATCATGACGGAGTTGCGCACGAGCAGCTTTGCTGCAATGTGCGGGACGGAGTCGTGATGAGCGCAGGACGGTCGGGGCAGTAACGGCTGTCGCGTTGGCGAGTCGATTTTGGGGACTGGGATGTCCCAAAATCTTTCACGAGGTAGCGACACTCTTGTGCTTGCCCCGTTTGATCCTGAATGGGATTATTATCGCACGGGTTTTTAGAACAGAATTTTAGGTGATGTACGCTGTCATGAGGCGACTAAAAAAATGATGCTGCCCCGCGGGCACACTGCCAATAAAAATCTTTCAGCGAGCCTAATATCAGCGCCTGGAGTGTGAATAACGATAGTCTGAGATTTGTTGCTAAGACTGGAAGATTTTCGCAAAAAACCTGTCAAGCACTTTTTTCGATTTTGTATGGTGAATAGTTACGTCGCAGGTTGCGTTGCTCCTGGCGCTTGAAGCGCTCCCGCTCACGCACCCTTCTACGCCGCTGCAACCAGAACAATACCAGCATCCCGCCCAGCAGCAGGGCGAACAGAAGCCCCAGCAGCATCCGCAAAACCTGATTCAGCGCGGGACGTGTCGCGGCCAGAATATGCACCTTCCAGCCGGCCTCCGCCATCTCCTGTTCGACGGCCAGATACCCCCTCTCAGCGCCCTCGCGCAACACCAGCAGCCGCGCATCCGCCCCCCGCTCACCACGGATCCGCAGGTCCAGAGAGTCCAGCGGCTCATCCACATAGCGGCGGCTCGCGCGGATTCGCTCGCGCACCTCCACCTCCAGGGGGGCGAGCGTCTTATAGCGCCACCCCTTGCGGGTGGTGATGAAGATCACCCCGTCCGGGTCCGTGACCAGCATCTCCTGATCCGCCCGGCTCCAGCTCTCCTCGATCTCCCGCATATTGATCTTCACCACCACGGCGCCGAGAATCTCCCCGCCATGCCGCACCGGGTAGGCGAAGTAATAACCGCGTTTGTTGGAGGTGGTGCCGAGGGCGAAATAGCGCCCCAGACGTCCACGCATCGCCTCCTGGAAGTAGGGCCGGTAGGCGAAGTTGCTGCCGACGAAGGGGCGCTCCATGCGCCAGTTGGAGGCGGCGATGGTCAGGCCCTCACTGTTCATCAGATAGGTATCGGAGGCATCGGCGATGCGGTTGATGCTCTCCAGGTAGCGGTTGATCGCCTCCACCTCGGCGGCGTTTCCCGGATCACGCAGCCGATTCACCAGGCGCTCGTTGGTCGCCAGCAACTCCGGCAGGAATTCGTACTTTTCGAGCTGCCCCTGCAGGTGGGATGTGTAGAGTTGCAGCTGGGCCCGGCTCTTGCGCTCCAGTTCCCCCAGCGCCCGCTCCCGGCTCCAGTCGATAAACTGCCAGAGCAGGGCGCCGGCACACACGGCCAGCAGAACGGCCAGCCCTCCCGCTGCCCATTTTGCGCTGATCAATCTCTTCACTCGCCTTGCCCCGGGTACCCTCAATGCCGCCCCCCTCTCCAGCGCCCATCGCCCTCCGGCGGACCGAAGCACCACCAAAAGCAGCGGTCACAACCGAACGGATACGCCAGGCACCCTGAGTTGAGCCGGATCACAGGCGATTCGATTCCCAAGAGTGTCGCTACCTCGTGAAAGATTTTGGGACATCCCAGTCCCCAAAATCGACTCGCCAACGCGACAGCCGTTACTGCCCCGACCGTCCTGCGCTCATCACGACTCCGTCCCGCACATTGCAGCAAAGCTGCTCGTGCGCAACTCCGTCATGATGACCACAATGACTCTACGGCGTGTCGGATGCGCTATTTGTATGCCCTACGTCACTCCCTATCGGTCGTAACTGCGGCCATACAACCGCGCCTACGCCTATCGGGGACTAACCGCCTTCGCTTCGCTCTCCATGGCGGTTAGCGGTTGTTGCGGGCAGATCGGCACTCTACCGGGAATTTCCACCCAAAAACCACCCTTTTTCTGTACAATGTCCCGGCTTGCGACATCCAACATACTAATCAGGCGCGCGCAGTCAACACCATCCCCTCCTGCCCATGGCACAGAACGACAGCGACAATTTACTAACCAGGGACGAAATCGAATTCATCAGGGAGATGTTCAAAGAGGAGCCGGGCCAGGGTGTAGCCGAGGGCATGACCCCGCTCGCCCTGGACCAGAGCGAGCACCACGGCGAACTGGTGAACACGCTGCTGGCGAGCTGCGAACTCGAACTCAAGGCGCAGGTCGGACCACACCGCTTTGTCTTTCCCTTCGAGGTCGCCCCCACCCTTGAGGGCCGGGTGCAGTTGCAACTGGCGCTGCCGCACATCTACGAGGGCCACAACAATATCCGCAGCTGGCGCTTTCAACCGCGCGACGACGAGTTGCGACTGAGCGACTACCAGGACCATTTCAGCGACCCGGTGGTGGTCGACATCTCCAAATCCGGTATCTGCATCCGCGATACCGCGCCACGACTCGACCCCACGATCCCGACACATCACCTGACACTACACCTGCCGGAGTACGACGAACCGGTCTCCCTGCGCTGCAATCTGGTGCGTTTTGACGACTGCCCCCATACAGCGGACGCCAAACTGATCGCCTTCCGCTTCTCCGAGGACTCCCCCCAGGTCAGCGCCACCATCAGCCGCTTCCTGTTCAGCCGCCACCGCCGAATCGCGGTCTGACCCGGGCAAAAAAAGACCCCGCGTCCTGGCGAGGTCTCCGTACGCGCCTGCCGCCGGGGCGGATCAGGTGCTTCTGGTCTTGCGCAGTTTCTCCAACGCCCGCAGCTTGGCCATCGCCTCCGCCAGCTCGGCCTGAGCCTTGGCGTATTCGAAATCGGCCTGCTGACCGGCCAGCGCGTCCTCGGCCCGACGCTTCGCCTCCAATGCGGCGGCCTCGTCGATATCGGCGGCGCGCAGGGCGGTATCGGCCAGCACCGTCACCACATGCGGCTGTACCTCAAGTATGCCCCCGGAGACGTAGTAGTGCTCCATTGGCTTGCCCTCACCCGGATCGACCCGCACCTCGCCCGGTTTCAGACGGGTGACCAGGGGGGTGTGGCGGGGCGCGATGCCCAGCTCACCCATCACCGCAGTGGCGTAGACCATCTCGGCGGCTCCGGAGTGGATCTCCCCCTCCGCGCTTACGATGTCGACATGGATTTTCATGCCCATAACTCAACTCCCGGCTGGTGCTTAATCGCCAGCGCCTCGCTCAACCGCTTCCTCGATACCGCCGACCATGTAGAAGGCCTGCTCCGGCAGGTGGTCATACTCGCCCTCGATGATCGCCTTGAAGCTCTTGATGGTCTCTTTCAGGGTGACGTACTTGCCCGGGGTGCCGGTGAACACCTCGGCCACGAAGAAGGGCTGGGAGAGGAAGCGCTGCACCTTACGCGCGCGGGCCACGACCAGCTTGTCGTCTTCGGAGAGTTCGTCCATACCGAGGATGGCGATGATGTCCTTCAGCTCCTTGTAGCGCTGCAGGGTACCCTGGACGGCACGCGCCACATCGTAGTGCTCCTTGCCCACCACATGGGGGTCGAGGATACGCGATGTGGAGTCGAGGGGGTCCACCGCCGGATAGATGCCCAGCTCGGCGATCTGGCGCGACAGCACCAGGGTCGCGTCGAGATGCGCGAAGGTGGTGGCGGGGGAGGGGTCGGTCAGGTCGTCCGCCGGGACATACACCGCCTGGAAGGAGGTGATGGAGCCGGTCTTGGTGGAGGTGATGCGCTCCTGGAGTACGCCCATCTCCTCGGCCAGGGTCGGCTGGTAACCCACCGCGGAGGGCATGCGCCCGAGCAGCGCCGACACCTCGGTGCCCGCCAGGGTGTAGCGGTAGATGTTATCTACGAACATCAGGACGTCACGGCCCTCGTCGCGGAAGTACTCGGCCATGGTCAGGCCGGTCAGCGCGACACGCAGGCGGTTGCCCGGCGGCTCGTTCATCTGGCCATAGACCAGGGCCACCTTATCGAGTACGCCACCCTCCTGCATCTCGTGGTAGAAGTCGTTGCCCTCGCGGGTACGCTCGCCGACACCGGCGAATACCGAGAAGCCGGAGTGCTCCACCGCGATGTTGCGGATCAGCTCCATCAGGGTAACCGTCTTGCCCACGCCGGCGCCGCCGAACAGGCCGACCTTGCCGCCCTTGGCGATGGGCATGATCAGGTCGATCACCTTGATGCCGGTCTCCAGGATCTCGGTGGTGGAGGCCTGGTCTTCCAGCTTGGGTGCGATGCGGTGGATCGGCATCTTCACATCGGTGTTGACCGGGCCGGCCTCATCGACCGGGTTGCCCAACACGTCCATGATGCGCCCCAGGGTGCCCTGCCCCACCGGAACGGTGATCGGAGCGCCGGTCGCGACCGCCTCGACGTTGCGCTTGAGGCCGTCGGTTGAACCCATGGCAATGGTACGCACGACGCCATCGCCCAGCTGCTGTTGCACTTCCAGGGTCAGGCCGACCTCCTCGATCTTCAGTGCCTCGTACACCTTCGGCATGCCGCCCATGGGGAACTGTACGTCCACCACGGCGCCGATGATTTCCACCACTTTACCCGAACTCATTTCTGGTTCCTCTTGCCGCTGATCGCGACATCTCTATGATGTTTAAACTCAAATCCTGACGCTAGCCGGACACGGCCGCGGCGCCGCCCACGATCTCGGAGATCTCCTGGGTGATGGCTGCCTGGCGCGCCTTGTTGTATACCAGCTGCAACTCATCGATCAGGTTGCCCGCGTTGTCGGTCGCCGACTTCATCGCCACCATGCGCGCCGACTGCTCGCAGGCGCCATTCTCGACCACCGCCTGATAGACCAGGGACTCGACGTAGCGAGTCAGCAGACCATCAAGGACGTCCTTGGCATCGGGCTCGTAGATGTAGTCCCAGTGGTGCTTCAACTCCTTCTGCTCCTGCCCGACGATGGGAACCAACTGGTGAATGGTCGGCTCCTGGGTCATGGTGTTCACAAAGTTGTTGTAGGCGACGTAGATGCGGTCGATCTCACCGTCCTCGAAGGCATCAAGCATCACCTTCACCGGACCGATGATGTCCTCGATGTGCGGGGCGTCCCCCAGGTGCACCGCATCGGCGAGCACCCGGCCGCCGAAGCGGCGGAAGAACCCCAGGGCCTTGTTGCCGATGGTGGCGAACTCCACCTTGACACCCTCACCCTGCCGCTGGGCCACCTCGCGGGTGAGCTTGCGGAACAGGTTGGTGTTGAGACCACCGCACAACCCCCGGTCGGAGGAGACGACGATGTAGCCGACCCGCTTGACTTCCCGCTCCTTCATAAAGCTGTGGCGATACTCGGGATGAGCGTGGTACAGGTGGCCGATGACGTTACGCATCTTCTCCGCGTAGGGGGCCGTGGCCTGCTTGCGGTCCTGGGCCTTGCGCATCTTCGCGGCAGCAACCATCTCCATCGCGGAAGTGATCTTCTGCGTGTTCTTGATGCTGCTGATCTGTGTACGGATTTCTTTAGCGCCTGCCATGATTAACCCTTATGTCGTTGGCTCAATGGATGTCCGGCTTACCAAGTGTGGTTGGCCTTGAAGTCCTTGAGTGCTTCGTGCAGGGCGTTGGCGACCTCGTCGTTGTAGTCCGCCTTTTCGTTGATCTGATCGACCAGGCTCTTCTGGCTGCTGCTCATATAGCCGTGCAGTGCCGCTTCGAAATCCACCACCTTGCTCGATTCGACATCGTCCAGGTAGCCCTCGTTGGCCGCGAACAGGGAGGTGGCCATCTCTGCGATGCTCAGGGGGGTGAACTGCGACTGCTTCATCAGCTCGGTGACACGCTCGCCGCGCGACAGCTGTGCCCGGGTCGCCTCGTCCAGATCGGACGCGAACTGGGCGAAGGCCGCCAGTTCGCGGAACTGGGCCAGGGCCAGACGCACGCCGCCACCCAGCTTCTTAATGATCTTGGTCTGGGCGGCGCCGCCGACGCGGGATACCGACAACCCCGCGTTGATGGCCGGACGGATACCGGCGTTGAACAGGTCCGCCTCCAGAAAGATCTGGCCGTCAGTGATCGAGATCACGTTGGTGGGCACGAACGCCGAGACGTCGCCGGCCTGGGTCTCGATGATCGGCAGCGCGGTCAGCGAGCCGGTCTTGCCCTTGACGGCACCGTTGGTGTTCTTCTCGACCTCCGCCTCGTTGATCCGGGCGGCGCGCTCCAGCAGGCGCGAATGCAGGTAGAACACATCGCCGGGGTAGGCCTCGCGGCCCGGCGGGCGACGCAGCAGGAGCGATACCTGACGGTAGGCCCAGGCCTGCTTGGTCAGGTCGTCGTACACGATCAGCGCGTCTTCGCCATGATCGCGGAAGTACTCCCCCATGGTGCAGCCGGAGTAGGGGGCGATGAACTGCAGGGCCGCGGACTCGGCGGCGGGTGCGGCGACGATAATGGTGTGCTCCATCGCACCGTGCTCTTCGAGTTTGCGCACCACCTGCGCGATGGTGGAGTTCTTCTGACCCACCGCCACGTAGATGCACTTCACCCCGGTGCCCTTCTGATTGATGATGGCGTCGATGGCGATGGCCGACTTGCCGGTCTGGCGGTCGCCGATGATCAGCTCGCGCTGACCACGGCCGATCGGCACCATCGAGTCGATCGACTTAAGGCCGGTCTGGACCGGCTGATCGACCGATTTGCGCGCGATAACGCCCGGCGCGACCTTCTCGATCGAAGAGGTGGCATCGGCCTTGATCTCGCCCTTGCCGTCGAGGGGGTTGCCCAGGGCATCGACCACGCGCCCGAGCAGGCCGTGGCCCACCGGGACCTCCAGCACGCGTCCGGTGCACTTGACGGAGTCGCCTTCGGAGAGGTGGGTGTAGTCACCCAGCACAACCGCGCCGACGGAATCGCGCTCCAGGTTCAGGGCCAGTCCGTAGGTATTGCCGGGAAATTCCAGCATCTCGTAGGACATGGCGTCTTCCAGACCATGGATACGGGTAATACCATCGGTCAGGCTGATGATCGTTCCCTCGTTGCGGGCTTCGGTCTTCAGCTCGAATTTTTCGATCTTGCTTTTGATCAGGTCGCTGATCTCGGATGGATTGAGTTGCATGATGGCTTCTCGCTTAGATTCCTAGTTCGTTCGCCAGTTGCTGCAGCTGTCCGCTGACGGAACCGTCGATCACCATGTCACCGGCACGGATGTGCACACCGCCCAGCAGGGTGGCGTCCTCTTCCGAGGTGATGGTAACGTCGCGCCCGAGTTTTGCTTTCAGGGCGTCGGCAATTTGTTTTTCCTGCGTATCGTCAAGGGCGAAGGCCGAGCGTACGTGTACATTGAGAATACGCTGTTTCTCCGCCTTCAACGCCTCGAACAGCCCGGCGATCTCCGGCATGACCCGAAGACGCCCGTTCTGCACCAGCAGGCGGACCAGATTCCGCGCTTCGGGAGCAAGCTGTTCGCCGCCAATCTCAATCAGCAGCTCGCTGAGACGCGCCTGATCGAATTTGGGGTTGGAGATGACCGCCTTCATGGCGGGCTCTTCCACCACCTGGGCGAGCAGGGTCAGTGCGTCGGACCAGCTGGCGAGACTGTCGCTCTCGTCAGCTCTGGCGAATACGGCTTCCGCGTAAGGGCGGGCGATTGTCGTTGCTTCTCCGGCCATAGCGATGCGCCCTAGATCTGCTGAGCCAGAGACTCAACGATCGCCTTGTGCGCGTTGGCGTCGATCTCTTTCTTCAGGATCTTCTCGGCACCGGCGATCGCCAGTGCGCCGACCTTTTCGCGTAGATGCTCGCGTGCCCGGTTCGACTCCTGTTCGATCTCGGCCTCGGCGGCCGCCACCAGGCGCTCACCCTCGGAGCGGGCGGTATCCTTGGCCTCTTCGATGATCTCGGAGGCACGCTTCTGGGCCTGGGAGACGATTTCGGCGGCCTGCGCCTTGGCGTCTGTCAGGACACTTTTCGCGCGCTCCTTCGCCAGCACCTGTTCATGCTGGCCGCGCTCGGCGGCGGCAAGGCCGTCGGAGATCTCCTTGCGGCGGCTTTCGAGCGCGCCCATGATCGGGGTCCACACGTACTTCATGGTGAACCAGACGAAGATGACGAAGGAGATCAGCTGACCAATGAGTGTCAGATTGATGTTCATCCCGGATTTACCTCGTTTTCTTGGACGAGATGAGTGGCTGTGCGCTGTATTCCGCCAAGGTTAGGCAACAGCGAACAGAACGTACATGGCCAGACCGACAGCGATCATGGGCACGGCGTCGACCAGACCCATCACGATGAAGAACTGAGTACGCAGCATGGGGATGAGTTCGGGCTGGCGAGCAGCGCCTTCCAGGAAGCGCCCACCCAACACACCGATACCGACAGCAGCACCCAGGGCGCCGAGGCCCATCATGATTGCGCCAGCAATGTACAGCAGTGCTTGTTCCATTTTGGTCTCCGTAATAAACGTGGTTTGGTTAATTGGAAAAGGTTACGTTTGCGAATCTCTAAATTAGTGCTCGTGATGCGCCATATCCAGATACACGATGGTCAGGGTCATGAAGATGAACGCCTGCAGCGTAATGATAAGGATATGGAAGATTGCCCAACCGAGTTGCAGCACGCCACCGAACAGGCCCAGCACGATACCGGCGTTGTACATGATGGCGATGAGGATGAAGATCATCTCACCGGCGTACATGTTGCCGAACAGTCGCAGTGCCAGGGAGATCGGCTTGGCGATCAGGCTCACGAACTCAAGGACGAAATTGACGGGTATGAACAGCACCTTGATCAGGGGATTGTCGGAGGAGAAGGGCTGGAGCGTGAGCTCGCCCATGAAACCTCCGAGACCCTTGATCCTGATGCTGTAGTAGAGCACCAGGGTGAACACGCCGAGTGCCATGCCGAAGGTGGCGTTGGGATCGGTGGAGGGGACCACCTTCATGAAATGGATGCCGAGCAGCCCCGAGAGCCAGGGGATCACGTCCACCGGCACCAGATCCATCAAATTCTGCAGGAAGATCCAGACGAAGATGGTCAGGGCGAGGGGGGCGACCAGATTGTTCTTGCCGCTGAACGACCCGCGTACGCTGCTGTCGATAAACTCGACAATCCATTCGGCGAAGTTCTGCAAACCGCCGGGGACACCGCTGGTGGCCGCCTCGGCAGCCTTCTTGAACAGATAGAGGAAAAGCACCCCGAGCAGGATCGACCAGAACATGGTATCGACGTGAATTGCCCAGAAACCCATCTCTTTCGCCTCGGCGGCACTGTGGGCAAGCCCCCAGCTGCCGTCGGCATGCTGGCCGAAGGTGAGATTGGTCAGATGGTGCTTGATGTACTCGCTAGATGTGAGGGTATCGCCAGCCATATTGCCTAAACCATGACGTCCGTTAGTTGTGGAATAAGGTGTAAACGATCGGCACCATGGTCACCAGCAGGTAGCCTCCGATCATCGCCCCGATGCTCAACTGACCGAACAGGAGTATCGCGGCGGCAAATATCAGCACGGTGACCGCGAACTTCAGGAGTTCGGCGCCGTACATGCGGGCCAGCAGCCTGCCCGGCTCCGCGGCCGAGTACTTCACGAAGACTCTGGCTGCGAACAGCCCGTTCGCAATGGCCGCGCAAAGGCCGCCCAGTAGGAGGGAGAGGGCCGGAACCCACCCCGCGGCCAGCAGAATCAGGGCCGCCAGAAACGAAACGGCAAACTGCGCCTGGACCACCTTCACCGCCTGGGAGTTGTCCGCCAGATGCACTCGATGCCCTCCGGCCCGCCATCTCACCAAGCAAAGGTAAACGGCGCGCAGTATAAGGGGTACAAACTATAAGGTCAAACGATAGGCGAATAAACTTTTTTATGACCCTCCTAACCCGAATGTTTCATAAACCATTAGGTGACCACAAATACCGTACAACCAGACTAGGGTATTAGCCGAGAACTAGGCAGGCCGGTAACTGTTAGCGGGGCGACGATCATTTTTTCGGGGTTGTAGCGTCCATCGCTAACCGCCATGGAGAGCGAAGCGAAGGCGGTTAGTCCCCGATAGGCGTAGGCGCGGTTGTATGGCCGCAGTTACGACCGATAGGGAGTGACGTAGGGCATACAAATAGCGCATCCGACACGCCG
>PQCP01000019.1 GCA_003062205.1 Candidatus Sedimenticola endophacoides | reverse complement strand
TACGGCGTGTCGGATGCGCTATTTGTACGCCCTACGTCACTCCCTATCGGTCGTAACTGCGGCCATACAACCGCGCCTACGCCTATCGGGGACTAACCGCCTTCGCTTCGCTCTCCATGGCGGTTAGAACGGCACATCCACCAGGGCAATCAGGATCAGGGTGGTCGAGATCAATACCAGCGACCAGCCGACCAGGTTGCCGAGGGCGGCGATGCCCTGCTGTAGATGCATGCCGCTCAGGGCGATAAAGCGATCCAGCGACAGCCAGAGCACCAGGGTGGTAGCACCGCCGATCAACACGAACTTGGCCATCGACTTGGCCAGCTCCATCAACCCCTTGAGGGAGAAGACCCGCTTCATCCCCTTGATCGGGTCGAGCTTGGAGAGCTTGGGCGACATCGCCTCGGTGCTGATGGTGATCCCGCCCAGGGCCACCGAGCTGAGGATCGCCACCACGACGATGATCGCGAACAGGGGCAACAGCATCAGCAGGGCGTCGGCCACCGCCTCTACCAGTCGGTTGAGCATGGCGTGGGAGTCGAAGGCGTCAGCGCGCGCAATGCTGAACCCCTTGCGCATCAACTCCGACATACCCTGCCCGAAGTGGCCGCTCATCATCATCATGGTGAGCCCGCCGACCAGGGTGATGGCCATGGTGTTGAGCTCCCGCGAACGGGCGATCTGCCCCTTGCGGCGCGCGTCCTGAAGCCGTTTCGGTGTCGGTTGTTCTGTGCGTTCCTGGCCGGTGTCGTTTTCAGCCATGGCTCACCCCACAATCCCCAGGATCCGCCGGATCAGGGTGAATCCAGAATCCAGCAGCTCCTGAAAGTTGCCCATCACATCCGGCAGGGTCACCCAGATCAGGATGAACCCCACCAGCATGGTCATCGGGAACCCGATCACGAAGATATGCAGCTGGGGGGCGGCGCGGGTGATCACACCCATGCCGAGGTTGACCAGCAGCAGGGCGGCGATCACCGGCAGGGCCATCAGCACACCGCCGCTAAACATGATGCCGCCCCAGCCGACTATGTCGTGAAAGGTGTTGCGGCTGATCCCGTCAACGGCCACCGGAAAGGTATGAAAGCTCTGGGCCACCAGGCCGATCAGGATCAGGTGGCCATCGAAGATCAGAAACAGCAGGGTGGCGATGATCAGGTAGAACTGAGAGACCACCGGCACCTGCACGCCGTTTTGCGGATCCATCATCGAGGCGAAGCCGAGCCCCATGCTGAAGGCCATCACCTGACCACCGAAGACCAGGGCGGCGAACACCATTTGCAGGATAAACCCCATCATGAGACCGACCAGCACCTGCTGCAGGGCGAGCAGAAACGCCTCGGAACCGATATAGCTCTCGACGTGTACCACCGGCAGGGCCGGCATCAGCACCCAGGTGAGCAGCAGCGCCAGACCGATACGCAGCCGGTTGGGGGTCTGGCGGGCACTGAACACGGGCGAGGCGACCAGCATCGAGCTGATGCGCAGCAGCGGCCAAATGAAGGCCGCCAGCCAACCGCTCAACTGCGCCTCGGTAAACAGCATGTGCTACACCTCCCGATAACCCGTCACCCGATCAGCTCGGGTATGCTCTCGATCAGGTTGAGGGTAAAATCCATGATCAGGCGTAGCATCCATGGACCGGCGGCCATCAGCACCAGGGCCACCACGATCAGCTTGGGGATGAAGGTCAGGGTCATCTCGTTGATCTGGGTGGCGGCCTGGAACATGGCCACCAGCAGACCGATCAGCAGGGCCGGAATCAGCACCACGGCGGCCAGCGCGACGGTCACCTCAAGGGCCCTCTGGCCGACATCGAGTACACTATCGGGCGTCATGGCGTCTCTCCTTTCGCTCAGACCTGAAAACTGCCTGCCAGGGTCCCGAAGACCAGGGCCCAGCCGTCGATCAGGACGAACAGCATGATCTTGAACGGCAGCGAGATGATCAGCGGCGAGAGCATCATCATGCCCATCGACATCAGCACGCTGGCCACTACCAGATCGATGATCAGAAACGGGATGAACAGCAGGAATCCGATCTGAAACCCGGTCTTCAGCTCGGAGGTGGCGAAGGCGGGCAGCAGCACGGTAAGCGGCACCTCATCCGGCGAGGCGTAGGCCTGATCCCCTGCCAGGTCGGCGAACAGCCGCAAGTCATTGTCGCGGGTCTGGGCCAGCATGAAGCCGCGCACCGGTCCCGAGGCTCGCTCCAGGGCCACCTCCAGGGTCACCTGCTCTTCGAGATAAGGCTTGAAGCCGACATCGTACGCCTCCTGAAACACCGGCATCATGATGTAGGCGGTGAGAAACAGCGCCAGCCCGATCAGCAGCTGGTTGGAGGGTGTGTTCTGGGTGCCCAGGGCCTGGCGCAGGATCGCCAGCACGATGATGATGCGGGCGAAGGAGGTCATCATCAGCAGCGCGCCAGGCAGCAGGCTCAGCGCCGTCATGAACAGCAGGATCTGAATACTCAGGGTATAGGTCTGGCCGCCCCCCTCGGCGGGGGCCACCGTCATCGCCTCCAGCCCCTGGGCCAGCAGCTCCGGCGGCAGCGCCAGACCGATCAGGGCGCAGGGGAGCGAAAGCCAGCGCGCGCTCATTGCTCCCGCTCCCGGCACTGGGCCTCAAGGTGCGCGGAAAACGCCTCCGAATCCGGCACGGACCCCGTCCCCTCCAGCACATGCAGGGTCTGCACCCGCCCCGGGGCGACCCCCACCAGCAGCCGGGTCTTCTCCACCTCCAGCAGCACCACCCGCTCCCGGGCGCCCAAGGAGACACCGCCCAGCACCTTCACCACCCCCTTGCCGCCTCCGGGCAGGCTGCCGAAGCGACGCACCAGCCATCCCAGGGCGAGGATCAGCCCGACCACCAGCGCCAGTCCGATCAACATCTCGACCACCACGCCCGCATCGAACACCGGCACCACGGCACGCGCCGCCACGCCCTCCTCCTCCACCCCGGCCACCGGCCACGGCACTAGCGCCAGCAGGGCCGATGCAGCCGCCGCGCGCAGCATCAGCGTAACCTCTTGACCCGGTCGGCGGGACTGATGATATCGGTCAGACGAATCCCGAATTTGTCGTTGACCACCACCACCTCACCCTGAGCGATCAGGGTGCCGTTTACCAGGACATCCATCGGCTCTCCAGCCAGACGATCCAGCTCGACCACCGAGCCCTGATTCAATTGCAGCAGGTTGCGGATACTGATGTGGCTGCGGCCGATCTCCATGGAAATGGTCACCGGCACATCCAGTATGGTATCGAGGTTGTCCTCGGCTCCCAGTGAGGAGCCGCCCTCGGCCCGAAGTTCCTGGAACTGTGCCGACTCGGCCTCCTGTGGGGAACCATTGGCGTTGGATTCGGTATCCAACTCTTCGTTCAACGTATCTGTGTTTTCATTGTCGCTCATGATTCCCGCCCTTGCTCGCTAACCCCTTGGCCTGGGGCTGTGTCAGCAGATCGTGGAGCGACGGACGCTTGCTGCCCCGCCTCCACTCCTGAACCTTGACCGCATAGTTGCCGTCGGAGACACCCAGCTCACCCTTGAACACCGGCACCCCGGAGGCGAACACATCGACCAGATCCGGAAGATCCAGAGGGATGATATCCCCCGCCTTGAGCCGCGCCAGCTCCTTCATCGGCAGCCGTACCGAAGTCAGCTCGCTGCTCAGCTCAACCTGGGCGTTGAGGATCTCCTCGCGCAAGGCCTGCTCCCAGCGTTCGTCCCGGTCGCCGCGATCGCTCTGCACCCCGGCGCCGAGCAGGTCACGAATCGGCTCCAGCATCGAATAAGGGAGGCAGAGACCGAAATCGCCGCCCCCGGTCTCCATCTCGATGCGGAAGTTGGTCACCACCACCACCTCCGAGGGGCTGACGATATTGGCGAACTGCGGATTGATCTCGGAGCCGATATGCTCGAACCCGATATCCAGCACCGGTTTCCAGGCTTCCTTGAGATCGATGAAACTGCGCTCCAGCAGCATCTGGATCACGCGCAGCTCGGCGGGCGTGAACTCACGCCCCTCGACCTTGTTCTTGGTGCGTCCCCGACCGCCGAAGTAGTTGTCCACCGCGCTGAACACCAGTTGCGGATCGAGCACGCACAGCCCCTTGCCGCGCAGCGGCGGCACCCGTATCAGATTCAGGCTGGTGGGCACATAAAGGCTGTGCACGAACTCGGAGAACTTCAACATCTGCACCCCCGAGACGGTGATCTCGGCACTGCGGCGGAACATGTTGAAGAGACTGGTGCGAAAATAGCGGGCGAACCGCTCGTTGATCATCTCCAGGGTGGGCAGACGGCCACGCACGATACGGTCCTGGCTGGAAAAGTCGTAGCTGCGCACCTCCCCCTCGAAAACCTCGTCCGTCTCCGTCTCGATGTCCCCGTTATCGACGCCGTGCAACAGCGCGTCGATTTCGTCCTGGGAGAGTAGGTCGTTGTTGCTCATGATCTCGCTTACTGTGTTACGAACGCGGTGAAAAAAACCCCTTCGATCTCACCCGAGCCTTCATACTCCTCGGTAACCTTCTCCAGCCGCTTTTTGACATCGGCCTGCAACTGCTCCTTGCCCGCGCGGCTGGCGATGGTATCGCTATTCACAGAACCGAACAGATCCAGCAGATTGTGGCGCACCATCGGATCATTCTCGGTAATGAAATCGATCAACTCCTGGCTGCGCGACATCACCTGCACCTCCGCCTTCAGCAGGCGCACCTTGCCACCCGGCGGCAGATTGACCACGAAGGCCGGACTCAGGGGATGGTAGATGGCCGGCATGGGAGCCTGCTCGACCGCCTCTTCCTCCGCCTGCTCGTCGGCTGCACCACCGCCACCCGCGAACAGAAAATAGCCCGCCCCGAGCCCACCGACCAACAGCACAACGGCGCCCACGGCGATCATGATAATGAGCTTGGTATTGGAGCCCTGCCCCCCTTCCGCCTCAACCTCTTCCGCTTTTTTGTCATCAGCCATTTTTGTCACCTCACCTGTCGCTACTCTATCCAAGCAATTGATATGCCACCAAAGAACGTTCCGTTACCTCTTGAAATAATTCATTTATCGAGGACCATCATCCCTGCGCGACAAACTCTTGACGGCCTCGACTGCAAAACTGCATGAACTCACACCGCAGCAACCCACCCCCGGCCATCAAATCCAAGTATAGGCGGGGAGTACGGCGAGGTGGCTCAGACAAGGTGCGCCGGGCAAAAAAGACATGGACATCCACCCATTGAAGGATCCAATGAGCTTCCCTGTGGATGATTTTTTCATTCATTAATGGCAATCCGTGAATGGAATGCGTCGGTTCAGGGTGAAATTCAGGACGTTGGGGGGAGTGGCCGGGGTTTTCTCAATCCACAGGCATGCCGAACCCCGGAGTTGTTGCCCGGTTCATGTTTTTGGTGGGAAGGGGGGTGGCTAGCCCGGCATCAGCCGTTCACAGGCCCGGGTGCCGTGTACCCAGCGCTGACCGAGCTGTTCGCAGGCCTGATCGATGCGCTTGCGGTTTCCGACGAGGGTCTTGAAGCGCTCCTCAAATCCGCTGGTCATCTCCATCCACTCCGGCGCCTCGATGTGCAGTCGCTCCAGGATCGGCGGTAGGGCCTGGTCGATGGCCCCGCGCTTGTCTTCTCGCAGGCAGCGCCCGGTCCAGTCCACCAGGGTGAGGTAGTCGTGCAGCCGAAACGGCAGTCCATCGGGCATGGGTTCTCGGGGATAGCCGACGAAGGGTTGTAGCTGGGCCGGTTGTGGGGTTTTTTCCTCCGGGGCCGTATCCGACTTCTCCAGGGCCTGGATCCGGCGCTGGATCGAGGTGTGATCCGAGGCCTCCGGGGTATCGGCCATCTTTGCCCGGACCGGATTGAGATCGACGTAGGCCATGCAGGCCATGACGGCCGCCTCGTCGAGCAGGGCCTGGGATTTGTAGCGTCCCTCCCAGAAGCGGCCGCTGCATTGGTCCTCTTCGTTGGCCTGACGGGCGATGGGCTCGTTGAGGCAGCGCATGAACCAGCTGATGGAGCCGAGGCGTTGGCGCCACTCCCGGGCGATCTCCTCGACCTTTGCCTGCTCGGCGCCGCTCTCCGTCTCCCCCTTTAGCCCGAATGTTTCATAAACCATTAGGTGACCACAAATACCGTACAACCAGACTAGGGTATTAGCCGAGAACTAGGCAGGCCGGTAACTGTTAGCGGGGCGACGATCATTTTTTCGGGGTTGTA
>PQCP01000020.1 GCA_003062205.1 Candidatus Sedimenticola endophacoides | reverse complement strand
CTAGCCCGAATTATTCATAAAAAAGGGCGCACCTCGTTCAACCAATTGATATAATTGGTATTTCGCCAAAAACGCTTCGGTGAAGCTAAACGAGGTCGCCCCATGTCCAAGTCTACCCAAGAACCGCTGAGATTTCTCCCCGTTGACGGTCTGAGCGTGCGTGGCGATTTTGACGGCGGCGCCTTGTCCTCGGATTTCGGTCCCATGATTCTACGCGGCCTCGACCGCCAAATCGGCTTGACCGAGCGCTTGGCCTGCGCCTTCAACGACCAGCGCCATCCATCCTATATCACTCACAAGCTACACAAGAGTGTCGCTACCTCGTGAAAGATTTTGGGACATCCCAGTCCCCAAAATCGACTCGCCAACGCGACAGCCGTTACTGCCCCGACCGTCCTGCGCTCATCACGACTCCGTCCCGCACATTGCAGCAAAGCTGCTCGTGCGCAACTCCGTCATGATGACCACAATGACTCTACGGCGTGTCGGATGCGCTATTTGTATGCCCTACGTCACTCCCTATCGGTCGTAACTGCGGCCATACAACCGCGCCTACGCCTATCGGGGACTAACCGCCTTCGCTTCGCTCTCCATGGCGGTTAGCGCAGGTTCGAGAGGTGAACCCGGCCGGTCAGGGAGCTATTTTCCGCGAGCGTTCAACGGCAGCGATGCAAGGCACGCATCGCCCATCGCCGATGGTTCGGGGTCAAAATCGCTGGCCCCGAAAGACACTTGGCTGCTGCCGGTATGCGTCAGTGGTCAGGGACAAAGCGCAGTGCATCGCTGTTGATGCAGTAGCGCTTGCCGGTCGGCGGCGGACCATCATCGAAGACGTGCCCCAAGTGGATGCCGGAACTGGCGCTGCGTACCTCGGTGCGGCGCATCCCGTCTGTTTTGTCTTCATGCAGGGTGAC
This sequence comes from Candidatus Sedimenticola endophacoides, assembly GCA_003062205.1. GTDB lineage: Bacteria > Pseudomonadota > Gammaproteobacteria > Chromatiales > Chromatiaceae > Sedimenticola_A > Sedimenticola_A endophacoides. The sequence continues at coordinate 5,315 of PQCP01000020.1, read as the reverse complement.
GGCGCCCTCTATCGGCTGGAAAAAACTTGGCCAGCCGGTGCCGCTCTTGAACTTGGTGCCGCTGCGAAACAGCGGTTCGCCGGTGACCGGGTCGACATAGGTGCCCTCCTCGCGGTTGTCCAGCAATGACCCAGTAAATGCGCGTTCGGTGCCACTCTTGTAGGCGACCCTGATCTCATCCTCGCTCAGGGTGTTATGGCCGAACCAATCCCAGAAACGCTGCTTCTCGCCGTTGTAACCGGTATAGCGGCTGACCTCCCTGCCGTCGCGGAACAGGACGATGGTCGGTGTCGCCCACAGCTCCTTTTCCAGGGTCCAGCCCCCGGGCGGCAGAGGAGAGCGTGTGGTGGTTACGGGCACATCCGCCTTCCAGTCGTCCAGAACCTGATCTTTGAACAGTTTGCAGAATGGGCACTCCTCTGCCTCGAAAACAACCAACTGCTCCTCTCGCGACAGCCCGTCCGCATCCAGTGAACTATTCCGGGTCTTGTCATGGCCACCCTTGTCCATGCCAGTGGGGAATCTGACATTGGTGCCGCCTATTCCGCAGTAGCCCTTCGGGTTTTTTTCCAGATAGTCCTGATGGTACTCCTCGGCGGGATAGAAGATCGCCAATGGTGCAATCTCGGTGGTGATACCGCCGAATCCGGCCTCCGTAAGCGCCTTCTGATATGCATCCCGGGTCGCCAGGGCGATCACCCTCTGGGTATCGGAGTTGTAGTAGATGGCGCTGCGGTAGTTGGAGCCCATGTCATTGCCTTGGCGGTCGCCCTGGGTCGGATCGTGGTTCTCCCAGAAACCGGCCAGTACCTGGGCGACCGACGTGAGCGCCGGATCGTAGGTCACCTTGACCACTTCGGCGTGGTTGACCATGTCGTCACGGTGTTCGTTCTCGATGATCTTGCGATAACTCGGGTCGGGATAGCTACCCCCGGCATAGCCGCTGATAACATCCACCACCCCGGGCAGGGCCGCCATACGCTTTTCCGCGCCCCAGAAACAACCCATACCCAACACAATGGAGTCGCTCACCACCGGGGCGGATCTTGCGGCAGGGGCTTGGTTGGCATGACCATCCTGCCAATGGAGGTAACCCCCGGCGACGGTGGCTGCGACTCCTGCTGCCAGCATGATGAGTTTTTGCTTTACCTGGCTGAACATCGGCTTATTCCTCCATCCGGTCCTCCCTGGATGGAAAAGGAGCGGAGTGCTTCGTGAAGGTCGGATCACGCCGATCCGGCCTCCCGCCACCTAGCCCGAATTATTCATAAAAAAGGGCGCACCTCGTTCAACCAATTGATATAATTGGTATTTCGCCAAAAACGCTTCGGTGAAGCTAAACGAGGTCGCCCCATGTCCAAGTCTACCCAAGAACCGCTGAGATTTCTCCCCGTTGACGGCCTGAGCGTGCGTGGCGATTTTGACGGCGGCGCCTTGTCCTCGGATTTCGGTCCCATGATTCTACGCGGCCTCGACCGCCAAATCGGCTTGACCGAGCGCTTGGCCTGCGCCTTCAACGACCAGCGCCATCCATCCTATATCACTCACAAGCTACACAAGAGTGTCGCTACCTCGTGAAAGATTTTGGGACATCCCAGTCCCCAAAATCGACTCGCCAACGCGACAGCCGTTACTGCCCCGACCGTCCTGCGCTCATCACGACTCCGTCCCGCACATTGCAGCAAAGCTGCTCGTGCGCAACTCCGTCATGATGACCACAATGACTCTACGGCGTGTCGGATGCGCTATTTGTATGCCCTACGTCACTCCCTATCGGTCGTAACTGCGGCCATACAACCGCGCCTACGCCTATCGGGGACTAACCGCCTTCGCTTCGCTCTCCATGGCGGTTAGCGCAGGTTCGAGAGGTGAACCCGGCCGGTCAGGGAGCTATTTTCCGCGAGCGTTCAACGGCAGCGATGCAAGGCACGCATCGCCCATCGCCGATGGTTCGGGGTCAAAATCGCTGGCCCCGAAAGACACTTGGCTGCTGCCGGTATGCGTCAGTGGTCAGGGACAAAGCGCAGTGCATCGCTGTTGATGCAGTAGCGCTTGCCGGTCGGCGGCGGACCATCATCGAAGACGTGCCCCAAGTGGATGCCGGAACTGGCGCTGCGTACCTCGGTGCGGCGCATCCCGTCTGTTTTGTCTTCATGCAGGGTGACGGCGCCCTCTATCGGCTGGAAAAAACTTGGCCAGCCGGTGCCGCTCTTGAACTTGGTGCCGCTGCGAAACAGCGGTTCGCCGGTGACCGGGTCGACATAGGTGCCCTCCTCGCGGTTGTCCAGCAATGACCCAGTAAATGCGCGTTCGGTGCCACTCTTGTAGGCGACCCTGATCTCATCCTCGCTCAGGGTGTTATGGCCGAACCAATCCCAGAAACGCTGCTTCTCGCCGTTGTAACCGGTATAGCGGCTGACCTCCCTGCCGTCGCGGAACAGGACGATGGTCGGTGTCGCCCACAGCTCCTTTTCCAGGGTCCAGCCCCCGGGCGGCAGAGGAGAGCGTGTGGTGGTTACGGGCACATCCGCCTTCCAGTCGTCCAGAACCTGATCTTTGAACAGTTTGCAGAATGGGCACTCCTCTGCCTCGAAAACAACCAACTGCTCCTCTCGCGACAGCCCGTCCGCATCCAGTGAACTATTCCGGGTCTTGTCATGGCCACCCTTGTCCATGCCAGTGGGGAATCTGACATTGGTGCCGCCTATTCCGCAGTAGCCCTTCGGGTTTTTTTCCAGATAGTCCTGATGGTACTCCTCGGCGGGATAGAAGATCGCCAATGGTGCAATCTCGGTGGTGATACCGCCGAATCCGGCCTCCGTAAGCGCCTTCTGATATGCATCCCGGGTCGCCAGGGCGATCACCCTCTGGGTATCGGAGTTGTAGTAGATGGCGCTGCGGTAGTTGGAGCCCATGTCATTGCCTTGGCGGTCGCCCTGGGTCGGATCGTGGTTCTCCCAGAAACCGGCCAGTACCTGGGCGACCGACGTGAGCGCCGGATCGTAGGTCACCTTGACCACTTCGGCGTGGTTGACCATGTCGTCACGGTGTTCGTTCTCGATGATCTTGCGATAACTCGGGTCGGGATAGCTACCCCCGGCATAGCCGCTGATAACATCCACCACCCCGGGCAGGGCCGCCATACGCTTTTCCGCGCCCCAGAAACAACCCATACCCAACACAATGGAGTCGCTCACCACCGGGGCGGATCTTGCGGCAGGGGCTTGGTTGGCATGACCATCCTGCCAATGGAGGTAACCCCCGGCGACGGTGGCTGCGACTCCTGCTGCCAGCATGATGAGTTTTTGCTTTACCTGGCTGAACATCGGCTTATTCCTCCATCCGGTCCTCCCTGGATGGAAAAGGAGCGGAGTGCTTCGTGAAGGTCGGATCACGCCGATCCGGCCTCCCGCCACCTAGCCCGAATTATTCATAAAAAAGGGCGCACCTCGTTCAACCAATTGATATAATTGGTATTTCGCCAAAAACGCTTCGGTGAAGCTAAACGAGGTCGCCCCATGTCCAAGTCTACCCAAGAACCGCTGAGATTTCTCCCCGTTGATGAGAGTGCCCACGTAATCTGATGTGGTGATCATCTGATTATTTGATGGCAGTAAACACAACGGCCGATGACCTGTCTTAGCCCGAATGTTTCATAAACCATTAGGTGACCACAAATACCGTACAACCAGACTAGGGTATTAGCCGAGAACTAGGCAGGCCGGTAACTGTTAGCGGGGCGACGATCATTTTTTCGGGGTTGTAGCGTCCATCGCTAACCGCCATGGAGAGCGAAGCGAAGGCGGTTAGTCCCCGATAGGCGTAGGCGCGGTTGTATGGCCGCAGTTACGACCGATAGGGAGTGACGTAGGGCATACAAATAGCGCATCCGACACGCCGTAGAGTCATTGTGGTCATCATGACGGAGTTGCGCACGAGCAGCTTTGCTGCAATGTGCGGGACGGAGTCGTGATGAGCGCAGGACGGTCGGGGCAGTAACGGCTGTCGCGTTGGCGAGTCGATTTTGGGGACTGGGATGTCCCAAAATCTTTCACGAGGTAGCGACACTCTTGGACTTCCTGTACGAACTCACCAACGCCTTCGAGAACCGCTACTACGACCAAATCCACCGCGCCACACGCAAGGAGGAAGAGGAGCAGTTGCGAACAAGGACAACGCCATAACGACAACGGCCGATGCCCTAAGACAGGTCATCGGCCGTTGTGTTTACTGCCATCAAATAATCAGATGATCACCACATCAGATTACGTGGGCACTCTCACATTCCCCCCACCAGCAAAAGCGCCATGCCAAGACCAGCGCGGGGTGCCCGGAACCTTATCCAGATCACAAACGCCGCCAACTCAAATACCCCCAGCATGAGGACCACCAGCCAGATCAGCCCAGCCAGATAAGACACATGGTCAGCAAGATATCCTAGGGAAAATACCGAACGCGGAGAGATGGCCGTGTTCCAGAGCAGCAGCAAAAGCCAGATGAGGATAAAAACGAAGTAACCCAACGCCCGCGCGTTCGATTCATCGCCGACAAGCGACGCCCGGGAATACTGCCTTGCGCAAAACCAGGCATTGAACGCAATGCCAACGTGCAGCACCAGGATCACCGCGATATATAAAACGATATCCCAGACCAGTCCGGCGGGAAGGCGCTGGACCAAAAAAGCCCCATAGGTCTTGGACGCGGGCAAAAAGAGCCTACCCGTGACCAGCAACTGCATGAGCTGCAAAACAAGCGCGTATCCGCTAAACAGAAGGAGCATCCGCAGATGATACATGGCTGGTTACCGGCTCCTCCTCATTGCATCCCGGCTACCGCACACCCCCCCTTCACTTTGAAAGGCATGATTGGGCACCGCGCTGCCTACTCGCCCTGCTACGAAAACGACCTCAAACTCATCCCTCTCCGGAAACATGAGCTTCTCTGAAGAATTTATTTTCCTTGCCAACAGGAACCCCCCGTTTAGCCACTGTGCACGAAATACACGCTGCGTCATTCGATGTTTCAATCAGCCTGACATACCGCAGGAGCACCTCGAATTATCATTTCGCAATTTAACCCCTCTCTAGCCCGAATTATTCATAAAAAAGGGCGCACCTCGTTCAACCAATTGATATAATTGGTATTTCGCCAAAAACGCTTCGGTGAAGCTAAACGAGGTCGCCCCATTTCCAAGTCTACCCAAGAACCGCTGAGATTTCTCCCCGTTGACGGCCTGAGCGTGCGTGGCGATTTTGACGGCGGCGCCTTGTCCTCGGATTTCGGTCCCATGATTCTACGCGGCCTCGACCGCCAAA
>PQCP01000119.1 GCA_003062205.1 Candidatus Sedimenticola endophacoides | reverse complement strand
TGTGCGGGACGGAGTCGTGATGAGCGCAGGACGGTCGGGGCAGTAACGGCTGTCGCGTTGGCGAGTCGATTTTGGGGACTGGGATGTCCCAAAATCTTTCACGAGGTAGCGACACTCTTGCGGAGACGATGTTGGTGATCTCTCCCACCATATCGGTTACGGTGTCGTTCAATTGGCTCTGCCGCTCTCCGATCATGCGCCGGGTGATATCCAGGATTACCGACTCGGGGAAGGAGATGGCGAGTGAGCCCTGGGCCTGCTTGCCGCTCAGACCGATCAGCCCGGTGACGTCGCCGAAGGCGTGACTGTCGCGTTTCAAGGTGGGTTTGTCGGGGGTCGCATCGATCCTGGCCATGGTCGTCATGACGTCCTGTATGGCGTGAAGGAAGGGATTGATGAATAGGGCCTGCATACTGTTGGTTGCGCTCTGGTTTGCGAGAGGAACGGCGATCATACCGTTTTTCTTTCAGAGTACAGGCTTCGGACTCGCAGATCCAAAAAAAAGCCCGACTGGGGAAGCCGGGCTCAACATAACCACCAAAGGAGGATGGAGGAGATAAGGATCTCACAAGGTCCGACGCTACTGCGATACGGCCTTTGGCCGGGCCTTGAAGATCCAACCCCTTGCAATCACCAGCAACTGAGAAGCTGCATATAGGCAATCGGTTTAATAATAATATTCTAATATTAGCATTCCGTCAAGCGTTTTTTGTACACATGACTGAGTTGCGGGGTGACCCTGGCGAGGGGGGGAAGAGTCAGTGCTCGCCGGTGTCGCCCAGCAGGCGCTGCAGTACGCCCTGGTAGATCTCCGAGAGGCGCTCCAGGTCGTCCACCGCGACGCACTCGTTGACCTGATGGATGGTGGTGTTGAGGGGGCCCAGCTCAAGCACCTCGGTGCCGGTGGGGGCGATGAAGCGCCCGTCCGAGGTGCCGCCCGCGGTGGATAGCCGGGTGGGTTGTCCGGTGACCTCCTGGATCGTATCGCAGGCCGCATCGATCAACGCCCCGCCCGGGGTTAGGAAGGGTTTTCCGGAGAGGCGCCAGGCGAGGTCGTACTCCACCCCCTCCTGGTCGAGGATTCCATGTACTCGTTCCTTGATCGATTCCACGTCGAGCTCGGTGGAGAAGCGAAAATTGAACAGCACCTCGGCCTCGCCGGGGATGACGTTCTCAGCTCCGGTGCCGGCGTTGAAATTGGAGATCTGGAAGCTGGTGGGGGGGAAGTGGTCATTGCCCTTGTCCCACTCCTCGCCGGTCAGGCGGGCCAGGGCGGGGGCGAAGCTGTGTATCGGGTTGTCGGCGAGGTGCGGATAGGCGACGTGGCCCTGGCGTCCGAAGAGGGTGAGGATGCCGTTGAGCGAACCGCGCCGCCCGTTCTTCACCACATCGCCCAGGCGCTCTTCGCTGGAGGGCTCGCAGACCAGGCAGTAATCGATCTCCTCGCCGCGCTGCTGCAGGGTCTGCATGACCTTGACCGTGCCGTGGGTGGCAATCCCCTCTTCGTCGCTGGTGATGAGAAACGCGATTGAACCCCGGTGCCCGGGGTGCTCCCGGACGAACGCCTCGGTGGCGGTGGTCATCGCCGCCAGGCTGCCCTTCATGTCGGCCGCGCCCCGGCCGTAGAGCAGGCCGTCACGCACCTCGGGCTCGAAGGGGTCGCTGTGCCACGCCTCGTAACGCCCGGGGGGGACCACGTCGGTGTGGCCGGCAAATGCGACGACCGGTCCCTGGTCCCCGCGTCTGGCCCAGAAATTTTCCACCTCACCGAAGCGCATGCGTTCGATCTTGAAGCCCAGCGCCTCCAGGCGCCCGATCAGTACCTCCTGGCAGCCGGCGTCCTCCGGGGTGATGGAGCGGCGGCTGATCAGGTCGATGGCAAGGTTCAGGGTCTCGGACATGGTCGGGGTATCATCTGTCAGTCGGGAAAAAGTTCGCGGTAGGCGGCCTCGGAAAAGCCGACCACCCGCCTGGTGCCCAGGTCGAGTACCGGGCGTTTGATGATAGCGGGGCTCTCCAGCATTACCCGGAAGGCCGACCCGGCGTCGATTTTATCCTTTGTGTCGGCGGGGAGTTTGCGCCACATCATGCCGCGGCGGTTGAGCAGTGTCTCCCAGCCCAGCTCATCGGCCCACTCGCGGAGTAGCGTTGGCTCCAGTCCCTGTTTCCGGAAGTCGTGGAACTGGTGGTCGATGCCGTGGTCGCGCAGCCACCGGCGGGCCTTGCGCATGGTGTCGCAGTTGGGGATGCCGTAGATCCTGATCATTGATCTGTCCCGGGTATGGGCGGTGGCGCGGAGGCGGGCGTGCCTGCCACGGCCCGCGCCCGCCACGGTTTCAGATATCGCGCAACAGCTCGTTGATACCGACCTTGCCGCGCGTCTTTTCGTCCACCTGCTTGATGATGACCGCGCAGTAGAGGCTGTATTTGCCATCCTTGGAGGGCAGGTTGCCCGGTACCACGACCGCGCCCGGGGGCACCCGGCCGTAGCTGATCTCGCCGGTCTCCCGGTTGTAGATCTTGGTGGACTGGCCGATGTATACGCCCATCGAGATGACCGCGCCCTCGCCGACGATCACCCCCTCGACGATCTCGGAACGGGCGCCGATGAAGGCGTTGTCCTCGATGATGGTGGGCGCCGCCTGCAGGGGTTCGAGTACCCCGCCGATACCGACCCCGCCGGAGAGGTGGACGTTCTTGCCGATCTGGGCGCAGGAGCCGACGGTGGCCCAGGTGTCGACCATGGTGCCGCTGTCGACATAGGCGCCGATGTTGACGTAGCAGGGCATCAGCACGGTGCTGGGGGCGATATAGGAGCCCTTGCGCGCTGTGGCCGGGGGGACCACCCGTACCCCGGTCTCGCGGAATTCACGCGAGTTCATGTCGGCGTACTTGGACTGGACCTTATCGTAATAGTTGGTGAAGCCGCCCTTCATGAATTCGTTATCGTGGATACGGAAGGAGAGCAGCACCGCCTTTTTGACCCAGTCGTTGACCACCCAGTCACCCTCTTTTTTCTCCGCCACGCGGATCTCGCCGCGATCGAGCTGCTCGATGGCCTCGGACACCGCATCCTTGACGATGGTGTCGACGGTGCGGGGGGTGATCTCGGCACGCGCCTCGAAGGCTTCGACGATGATCGATTGGATATCGCTCATGTTGTTCTCCAGATTTTCCACTTATAACGATTCGATAAAGGTCCTGATGCGGCGCGCGGCCTCGACGCATTGGTCATGGGAGGCCACCAGCGCCATGCGGATCCGGTTCGCGCCCGGATCGCCATCGCGGCCCCGGCGTGAGAGGAAGCTTCCGGGCAGGACGGTCACATTCTGTTGCGCATACAGCCGTCGGGCGAATTCGGTGTCGCTGATGGGGGTCTGCGGCCACAGGTAGAATCCGGCCTCGGTGCGCGGCACAGGCAGTACATCGTACAGGATGTCGTGCACCGCTTCGAGTTTCTTGCGATACAGGGCGCGGTTCTCCTCGACATGCAGTTCATCCTCCCAGGCCTTGGCGCTGGCTGCCTGGTGGTGCAGTGGCATGGCGCAGCCGTGGTAGGTGCGGTAGAGGAAAAAGGGCTCGATGAGGCGGGCGTCACCGGCGACGAAGCCCGAGCGCAGTCCGGGGACACTGGAGCGCTTGGAGAGGCTGTTGAAGACCACGCAGCGGCGGAACTCCAGATTTCCCATCGCGGCGGCCACCTGCAGCAGGCCCGGTGGCGGGGCCTGTTCATCGGGGTAGATCTCCGAATAGCACTCGTCGGCGGCGATGATGAAGTCGTGTCGCTGCGCCAGATGGATCAGCCGCTTCAGGGTATCGAGCCCGGCGACCGCCCCGGTGGGATTGCCCGGGGAACAGAGATAGAGCAGCTGGCAGCGCTCCCAGGCCGCGTCGGTGACCCGGTCCAGGTCGGGCAGGAAGCCGTTGTCGGGATTGCAGTCGAGGTAGTGGGGCTCGGCCCCGGCGAGCAGGCTCGCCCCCTCGTAGATCTGGTAAAAGGGGTTGGGCATCATCACCAGCGGGTCGCGCGAGGCATCGACCACCGCCTGGGCGAAGGCGAAGAGGGCTTCGCGGGTTCCGTTGACCGGCAGGATGTGGCGCTGCGGATCGAGGCGGCCTGGGGGCAGGGCGTAGCGCCGGTCGAGCCAGTCGGCGATCGACTGGCGCAGTCCGGTGGTGCCCCGGGTGCCGGCATAATTGGCCACGCCACTGAGTTGGCGCTGCAGCTCGTCCCGGATGAAGATCGGCGTGGCGTGCTTGGGTTCGCCGATCGACAGGGCGATGTGTTCAAGCCCCCGGGGTGGCTCTATATCCGCTTTCAGTTGCGCAAGTCTTTGAAAGGGATAGGGTTGGAGCTTTTCCAGGTTCGGGTTCATGGGAGCGGATGTGTGGACGAAAAGCGCGTAGTATAGGCCATTCGCGCCTTCAGACCAATGTGCTGCGGGTGCGAAATCCGTGGATCCTGCCGACTATCGCCCGGTGCCCCCCCGGGAGGGCTGTTCCGCATCGAGGCGTCGCTTGATCTGCTCCTCGATGCAGTCGAACTGGGCCGGATCCTTGAGCGGCCGGTCCTGGCGGTCGGTGATGAAGAAGATATCCCGTGCCTCGGCGCCGATGGTGGCGATCTTGGCGTTGGTCAGGCGTATGCCGCAGGCAGTAAAGGCCTGGCCGACCTGGCACAGCAGGCCGGGGCGGTCGTCCGCCAGCAGCTTCATGATTGTGCGCTGGTTGCCGAAGTCCTGCACGAAGTCGACCCGGGTTGGAATCGAGAAGTGTTTCAGGCGGCGTGGCACGCGGCGCGAGACACTCAGGTCGGTGAAGTCCGATGTGAGCAAAGCCTCGCGAATTGTCTCCCGCACCTCATCGACACGGCCGATGTCACTGATCGGTTCGCCGTCCTCCTCCAGCACCAGATAACTATTGAGGGTGAACCCGGTGTGGGTGGTGTCGATGCGCGCGTCGACAATGTTGAGGCCGAGCTGATCGAGCAGGCCGGTGGTCAGCGCGAACAGATTGTCGCGGTCGCGGATATAGATGAATACCTCGCTGCCGCCGCGGGTGTTGGACTTGCGCACCAGCACCAGGGGAAGCCCCCCCTCCTCGGTGTTCAGGACCATCTTGGTCTGCCAGGCGATCTCCTCCCAGGTGTTTTGCAGGAAATAGTCCATGCTGAGGGTCAGCCAGTGCTCGTTGGCCAGCGCCGGGTCGTAGCCGTCGGCCCTCAACAGATGGCGCGCCCCGGCCTGCTTGTTCTGGATCACCTCGTCGCGCTCCAGGGGGTTTTGAAGCCCGCGCAGCAATGCCTGTTTCGCCGCCAGGTAGAGGTCCCTGAGCAGGGCGCTCTTCCAGCTGTTCCACTTCTTGGGGTCGGTGGAGCGTACGTCGGCCACGGTCAGCAGGTAGAGGTAGTCGAGGCGGATCGGGCTGCCGATCTCCCTGGCGAATTCGTAGATCACCCTGGGGTCGCTGGTGTCCATGCGCTGGGCGGTGATGGACATGAGCAGGTGCTTCTCGACCAGCCACGAGACCAGCTGACTGTCGTACTCGCTCAGGTTGTGCAGCCGGCAGAAGGTCAGGGCATCCGCTGCGCCGAGGATCGAATGGTCGCCGCCACGGCCCTTGGCGATGTCATGGAACAGGGCCGCCAGGTAGATCAACTCCTGCTTGGGCAGGCGCTCCATGATGTCGTTGCACATGGGTGATTCAGCCCGGTGTTTTTCGATGGCGAAGCGGCGCAGGGCGCGGATGATCAACAGGGTGTGCTCGTCCACCGTGAAGGCGTGGAACAGGTCGTACTGCATGCGTCCGACGATGTTGTTGAAGGCGGGTATGTAGCGGGCGAGGATGCCGTAGCGATTCATCCGGCGCAGCTCATGGGTGATGCCGTCGGGTTGGCGCAGGATCTCCATGAACAGGCTGCGCGCCCCGAGGTCGGCGCGGAAGCGGTCATCGATCAGGTGCCGGTACTGGCGCACCAGGCGGATGGTGTTGGCCCTCACCCCCTGCAGCTCGGGATGCTGCTCCATGATCAGAAACAGCTCCAGCAGGGCCAGGGGGGTGTTGATGAAGACCCGGTCGTGGATTACCTCCAGGAAGCCGCTGCGGGACTGGAAGCGGCGGTTGATCGCCTTGGGCGGGTCGAGGTGGCACTTCAGAAGGATCACCTCCTGAAACAGTTGCAGCAGCATCTCGTTGAGCCGGTTGAGGCGGATCGCCGTGCGGTAGTACTCCTGCATGAACTTCTCGACTCCAAGACCGTTCTCGTCGTCGGTATGGCCGAACTGCTCGGCCAGGGCGAGCTGGTAGTCGAACAGGATGCGATCCTCGTGGCGTCCGGTCAGCAGGTGCAGGGCGAAACGCACCCGCCACAGGAACTCTTGCGACTCCATCAGCTGGCGGTACTCATCCGGGGTGAGAAACTCATGCGCCACCAGCTCGTGCAGGGTCTCGGCACCGAAGTGGCGCTTCACCACCCAGCCGATCATCTGGATGTCGCGCAGTCCGCCAGGGCTCTCCTTGACGTTCGGTTCGAGGTTGCTGATGGTCCCCTCGTATTTCGCGTAGCGTTCACGCTGTTCGCTCCACTTGGCCTCGAAGAAGCGGTCGCTGGGCCAGATCCTGCCCGGTGCGGTGGCCTGTTTGAGGCGCGTGTAGAGTTCGCGCGGCCCGCTCAGCAGCCGTGACTCGATCAGGTTGGTGGCGATGGTGACGTCGCCGCCGGCGCTCTCCACGCACTGCTCCAGGGTGCGGACGCTGTGGCCGACCTCCAGCCCGATGTCCCAGAAAAAGGTGAGCAGTTCGGCGAGGCGTTCATCGAGGGTATCCGGGGCCTGGTCGCCGAGCAGGATCAGCAGGTCGATATCGGAGCGCGGATGCAGCTCCCCGCGGCCGTAGCCGCCGACGGCGATCAGGGCCGCGTCGGCCTGGTACGGCAGGGTCCGCTCCCACGCCTCGATCAGCAGAAAATCGATCAGATTGGCGCGCAGCCTGACCAGGTCGGTGACTGGTTCGCCCTGCTCGAACAGCAGTCGCAGGGCCTCGGCGCCCTGGCCGAGGGCATCGCGGAACAGCGGCAACGGCGGCTCGCCCGAGCTCAGTGCCTGGCGGAATGCCTCGCGGTCGAGGAGTTTGTCGAGCATCGGCGCGGCCTAGCTGCGCTCTTCCGCCCGCAGGGTGAGTACCTCATGTCCCGCCTCGGTGACCAGGATGGTGTGTTCCCACTGGGCGGAGAGGCTGCGGTCCCTGGTGACCACGGTCCAGGCGTCGGGCAGCAGCTTCACCTGGCGCTTACCGGCGTTGATCATCGGTTCGATGGTGAAACACATCCCCGGTTGCAGGATCACGCCCCCCCCGGGGGCGCCGTAGTGCAGGACCTGGGGCTCCTCATGGAATTCGCGACCGATCCCGTGGCCGCAGTACTCGCGCACCACGGAGTAGCCGCACCCCTCCACATGCCCCTGGATGGCGTGACTGATGTCGGTGAGGTGGGCGCCGGGCCTGACCTGCTCGATCCCGATCCAGAGGGCCTCGTGGGCGGTCTTGGTCAGCCGCCGGGCGAGGATCGAGGGCTCGCCGACGAAGAACATCTTGCTGGTGTCGCCGTGAAAGCCGTCCTTGATGACCGTGATGTCGATATTGACGATATCTCCTTTCTTCAACCGCTTGGGTCCGGGGATGCCGTGGCAGACCTGATGGTTGACAGAGGTGCAGATCGACTTTGGAAAGCCCCGGTAGTTGAGGGGGGCGGGAACCGCCTTCTGCTCCTCCACGATGTAGCGGTGGCACAGGCTATCGAGCTCATCGGTGGTGACGCCGGGGACGACGCGCGGGGCGATCATCTCCAGCACCTCGGCGGCCAGGCGGCCCGCCACGCGCATCTTCTCTATCTCGTCTGCTGTTTTTATGACTACGCTCATGTGGCGCTGCTTCCGGTGTTCGGGTGGGAAGAAAAGGCTGTGGTGGCTGGTCCTGGCCGTTTGTGCCGGTAGGCGCATTATGATATAAAGCGCGCCTTGGAATCGCAAACGATCCGAGAGAAGGGCCGCGTCCGGCGGCCCGAAACGACTACACACACGTATCGACACGCCTGCTGGGGTGCCTGGGAAACCGGGTCGGCAGCCGGGATGCGTGGAGGACCAACCCGTACAATTCGGAGTTTTCAATGAGCAACGTTTCTATGCGTCAGATGCTTGAGGCTGGCGTGCACTTCGGGCATCAGACCCGCTACTGGAACCCCAAGATGGGGTCCTACATCTTCGGTCATCGCAACAAGATCCACATCGTCAACCTGGAGAAGACGCTGCCCCTGTTCAAGGACGCGATGAACTTCATCGGTTCCCTGGCCGCCAACGGTGGCAAGATCCTGTTTGTCGGCACCAAACGCGCCGCGCGCGAGACCATCAAAGAGGAGGCCGAGCGCTGTGGTATGCCCTTTGTCAACTATCGTTGGCTCGGTGGCATGCTGACCAACTACAAGACCATCAAGCAGCGGATCAAGCGCCTGAAGGACCTGGAGGCGATGTTCGAGGATGGCTCGGTCGAGCGCTTCAACAAGAAAGAGGCCCTCGGTCTGCGCCGGGAAATGGACAAGCTGAACCTGAGCCTGGGCGGCATCAAGGATATGAACGGTCTCCCTGATGTGCTGTTCGTGGTCGACACCGGGCATGAGGATATCGCCATCGCCGAAGCCAGGAAGCTGGGTATTCCCGTGGTGGGCGTGGTCGATACCAACAACGATCCGGAGGGTATCGATTATGTGATCCCGGGCAACGATGACGCCATCCGCGCAATTCAGCTCTATGTCCAGGGAGTCTCCGCGGCGGTCCTTGAGGGGCGCGCCAGCGCCGCCCATCTCGGTGGCGCGGCCGACGAGTTCGTTGAGGTCGCTGACGAACCCAAGGCCGAGGCCGCAGCCGCAGCCGCAGCCGAATAAGGGGGGCGGCCACCTTCGGCCGCCCGTCCTACCCCAGCACTCCGCTGCCCGTTCGCAGGGGCGGGAGCGGATCCATTTCGATAAGATTGTTTTACAGAGGATAATCAAATCATGGCCATTACCGCCTCTTTGGTTAAGGAGCTGCGTGATCGCACCGGTTCCGGCATGATGGAGTGCAAGAAAGCACTGGTTGAAACCAACGGCGACATCGACGCCGCGATCGAAAACATGCGTAAGTCCGGCCAGGCGAAAGCCGCCAAGAAGGCGGGCCGGATCGCCGCCGAGGGCATCATCGTCATCAAATTCAGCGATGATGGCAAGCAGGCCGCCATGGTCGAGGTGAACTGCGAGACCGACTTCGTGGCCAAGGACGAAAACTTTACCTCATTCGCCAACGCGGTCGCCGAGCGCGCACTCGATGGTAGTGCCGCCAGCGTCGAGGAGCTGCTTGAGCAGCCCCTGCACGATGGAGAGGACACCACAGTCAACATGGCGCGCGAGGCGCTCATCGTGAAGATTGGCGAGAACATGAACGTGCGCCGCTTCGAACGCTTTGCCACGGACAGTGGTCAGCTCTACAGCTACAACCATGGCGTGCGCATCGGTGTCGTGGTCGACCTGGAGGGTGGTAACGCCGATCTGGGCAAGGACATCGCCATGCATGTGGCCGCCTCCAATCCGGTCTGTGTCGGCGCCGAGCAGGTGCCCGCCGATCTGCTGGAGAAGGAGCGTGAGATCTTCAAGGCCCAGGCCCTGGAGAGCGGCAAGCCGGAGAACATCGTGGAGAAGATGATCGAGGGGCGGATGCGCAAGTACCTCTCCGAGATCACCCTGCTGGGCCAGCCCTTCGTCAAAGACCCCGATCAGAGCGTCGAGAAGCTGCTCGCCGCCAGCGGTGCCAAGGTCGTCAACTTCAGACGCTACGAGGTGGGCGAGGGCATCGAGAAGAGGCAGGAGAATTTCGCCGATGAGGTGATGGCCCAGGTTCGCGGCTGATCACATCAAGCAGACAGACCCCGGATTACCGGGGTCTGTCTTTTGTGGGGTGCTTCAATACAAAGGCTGGCCGATGGTGGATCGGCGCGGGCCATCGGACGGCAGGACGAGCGTGGCCTGCCGCGACGGCTCCTCCGGGTAGCCCCGGCCTTTCGTGTCCAATCAAACGCAGTGGGGGATTCGCCATGACGGAGTTAGTCTGTCAGCGCATATTGCTCAAACTCAGCGGCGAGGCGCTGATGGGGGGCAGCGACTTCGGCATCGATCCGTCAGTCATCGCCCGGGTAGCGGGCGATATCAAGGAGCTGGTGGAGGCCGGGGTACAGGTCGGGGTGGTGATCGGCGGTGGCAATATCTTCCGCGGCGAGGGGCTTGCGCGCGCCGGTATCGACCGGGTGTCGGGTGATCACATGGGGATGCTGGCGACCGTGATGAACTCCCTGGCCATGCAGGATGCACTGGGCAAGATCGGTGTGGCCGCCAGAACCCTGTCGGCGATCCGAATGGATCAGGTGTGCGACTTCTATGTGCGCCGCGATGCACTGCGCCACCTGGAAAACGGCGAGGTGACCCTCTTTGCCGCGGGCACCGGAAACCCCTTCTTCACCACCGACTCGGCGGCCAGCCTGCGCGCGATTGAGATCGGAGCGGATCTGCTGATCAAGGCGACCAAGGTGGACGGCATCTATGCGGCCGATCCGGTGCGGGAACCGGATGCGGAATTTTATCCCCGCCTGAGTTATGATCGGGCCTTGACTGAAGGGCTCAAGGTGATGGATGCCACGGCCATTGTGTTGTGCCGCGACCACGCCATGCCCCTGCGGGTAATGAATATCAATGAGCCGGGCGCGCTGATGCGGTTGGTGCGCGGTGGCGAGGTGGGCTCTCTGGTGGAGAGTGGAGAAGCGAATGATTGACGACATCAAGAAAGACGCTGCTGAACGCATGGGTAAGAGTGTCGATGCCCTGGGTCACGAACTGGCAAAGGTGAGGACCGGCCGCGCTCATCCCAGTCTGCTGGATCACATCTCAGTCTCCTACTACGGCAACGACACGCCGCTGAATCAGGTCGCCAATGTCACCGTCGACGATGCCCGAACCCTGGCCATCACCCCCTGGGAAAAGACCATGGTTCAGCCGATCGAAAAGGCGATCATGAACTCCGATCTGGGGTTGAATCCGAATACCGCGGGGATGGTGATCCGGGTGCCCCTGCCACCCTTGACAGAAGAGCGGCGCAAGGACCTGATCCGGGTGGTCAGGGCCGAGGCCGAGCAGTCCCGGGTGGCGATCAGGAATATCCGCCGTGATGCCAACACCGAGCTCAAGAGTCTGGTCAAGGAGAAGCTGATCTCCGAGGATGACGAACGGCGCGGGCAGGAGATCATCCAGAAGCTGACCGACCAGCACGTCAAGGAAGTGGATGGTGTGCTGGGGGAGAAAGAGAAGGATCTGATGTCGATCTGATCGCTCGATGACGGAGTTTTCCCAACTGCCCCGGCATCTGGCCATAATCATGGATGGCAACGGCCGCTGGGCCCGGCAGCGCGGTCTGCCGCGATCTGCCGGACACAAGGCGGGTGTCGCCTCCGTGCGCACCGCTGTCGAACAGTGCGCCCTTCATGGGATCGAGGTCCTCACCCTGTTCGCCTTCAGCAGCGAAAACTGGAAGCGTCCCGAGAAAGAGGTGGGGATGCTGATGGACCTGTTCATGACCGCCCTGCGGGGTGAGGTGAAGCGCCTGGTCCGCAACGATGTACGGCTGCGCATCATCGGCGAGCGGGAAGCCTTTTCCGGAAAAATGCAGCGCAAGATCGCGGAGGCGGAGACGGCCACCGCCGGTTGTACAGGGCTGATTCTGCAGATCGCCGCGAATTATGGCGGGCGCTGGGATATCACCCAGGCGGTCGGTCAACTCGCCCGGCGCGTCGAGGCGGGTGAACTCCGCGCCGCCGACATCGACGAGACGCGGATCGCCTCCGCCCTGGCGTTCGCCGATCTCCCCGACCCGGATCTGATGATCCGTACCGGTGGGGAGCGGCGGATCAGCAACTTCATCCTCTGGCAGACAGCCTACGCCGAGCTCTATTTCACCGATCGGCTGTGGCCCGATTTCGACCAACCGGCCTTCATGGAGGCACTGCGCTGGTTCGACGGGCGGCAGCGGCGTTTCGGCCGGACCGGGGAGCAGCTTATGGGTGAAAGGCTGGGCTCAGGGGATCGCTAACCGAGGAGGGGGCATGCTCCTGCACCGTTTGATTACAGCACTGGTACTCATTCCGGTGGTTCTGCTCGGAGTCCTTGAGCTCTCTACGCCGTCGCTGGCGGTGGCGCTGTGTGCCGTGGTCCTGCTGGCCGCCCGTGAGTGGACCACCCTGGCCGGACTGGAGGGGGTGGCCTGGCGTGTCGCATTCTACCTGGTGCTGACCCTCGGGCTGATCGGCGGATACGGGGCGTTGCGGCACCCCTCCCTGGCGCTCTGGATGCTGGGCCTGGCATCGCTCTGGTGGTTGTTGCTGACACTGCTGATGGCGCGCATCCGCACCCGGCCGGATCTGCGCCTGCCGCTTGGCAGGCTGGGGAAATCCCTGCTCGGCGTATTTATCCTCGTCACCTGCTGGGCGGCGCTGGTGGCGCTGCACGGCTCCGGCGACAAGGGGCCGGTGCTGCTGCTGTTCGCCCTGACCCTGACCTGGGTGGCCGACAGCGGGGCCTATTTCGCAGGGCGCCGCTGGGGGCGGCGCAAACTGGCCCCGGCCATCAGCCCCGGGAAGAGCATCGAAGGGGTCTATGGCGCCCTCGCCGGGGCCGCCCTGTGGGGTGCGCTGCTCGCCTGGTACGCCCCGGAGATCGCCTCCGCGCCGGTGCTGATCCTGTTTTGTCTGATCGTCTGCGCGGTATCGGTGGTGGGGGATCTGTTCGAGAGCCTGCTCAAGCGCCAGGCCGGAATCAAGGATAGCGGCAACCTGTTGCCCGGTCACGGCGGCGTGCTTGACCGGATCGACAGTCTGACCGCCGTGGCACCCGTCTTCGCCTTCGGTCTGATGCTCCTGGAGCGGCTGCAATGATCGGTTTGACGGTGCTGGGCTCAACCGGCTCCATCGGGGTCAGCACGCTGGATGTGGCCGCCAGGCACCCGCGGCGTTTCCGGGTGGTGGCGCTGACCGCCAACCGGGATGTCGGGAAGCTGTTTGCCCAGTGCCGGCAGTTTCAACCCCGCTACGCGGTGATGGCCGATGCGGAGTGTGCCCGCGAACTGGCGCGGCGCCTCGCGCAGGTGGCCTGCCCCACCGAGGTGTTGTCGGGCGTCGAGGGGCTGGAGAGCGTGGCCGCCCTGGCCGAGGTGCAGTTTGTGATGGCGGCGATCGTCGGCGCGGCGGGACTGCTGCCAACCCTGGCCGCGGTGCGCGCGGGCAAGCGTATCCTGTTGGCCAACAAGGAGGCCCTGGTGGTCGCGGGGCAGCTGTTCATGCAGGAGGCCGATCGCAACAATGCCCTGATCCTGCCCATCGACAGCGAACACAACGCGATCTTTCAGTGCATGCCCCACGACTACCGCCGTGGTTTTGCGCGGGTAGGGGTCGAGAGGATCCTGCTTACCGCCTCGGGCGGCCCATTCCGGCAGTTGCCCCTGGAGCGTCTGAGCCGGGTTACGCCGGAGCAGGCCTGCGCGCATCCCAACTGGAGCATGGGACGCAAGATCTCGGTCGATTCCGCGACCATGATGAACAAGGGACTGGAACTGATCGAGGCGTGCTGGCTGTTTCATACCACCCCGGAGCGGGTCCAGGTGGTGGTCCATCCCCAGAGCGTCATCCACTCCATGGTGCAGTACGTCGATGGTTCGGTGCTGGCACAGCTCGGTCACCCCGATATGCGCACCCCTATCGCCCACGCCATGGCCTGGCCCGAGCGCATCACCTCGGGGGTCTCCGGGCTGGACCTGTTCGAGGTGGCGCGGCTCGATTTCGAGCCGCCTGATCCGCGCCGTTTCCCCTGCCTGTCGCTCGCCTCCCAGGCGATCACGGCGGGGGGAACCGCGCCGGCGCTTCTCAACGCGGCCAATGAGGTGGCGGTTGCCGCGTTCCTGGAGGAGCACATCGGCTTCGATGCCATCCCGGCGCTCATCGAGGCGGTCCTGAACGACCTCACCCCGGTTGCCGCCGACAGCCTGGAGACACTGCTGGAGGCCGATCGCGAGGCGCGCGCCCTGGCTGAACAAAAGGCGCGGAAATTGGTCTGACGACTCGATATGGACGGTTTTTTCTTCACACTGACATCCTTCATCGTCGCCCTCGGCATCCTCATCGCGGTGCACGAGTTCGGCCACTTCTGGGTGGCCAAAAAGAGCGGGGTCCGGGTGCTGCGCTTCTCCATCGGCTTCGGGCGCAGCCTGTGGCGCCGGGTCGGGCGTGACGGCACCGAGTATGTGGTGGCCGCCATACCCCTCGGCGGCTATGTGAAGATGCTCGACGAGCGCGAGGGCGAGGTGCCGGAGGCGGAGCTGGAGCAGGCCTTCAACCGCAAGCCGTTGGGCGTCCGCTTCGCCGTGGTCGCCGCCGGGCCACTGTTCAATTTCCTGTTCGCTATCCTCGCCTTCTGGGTGGTCCTGGTGGTCGGTGATAGCGGTACGCGCCCGCTGATCGGCGAGGTGGCCGCCGGTTCGGTGGCGGAGCAGGCGGGATTTCGGGCCGGAGACCGGATCGTCGCCGTGGCGGGGAGCGAGACCCCCACCATGGAGGCGGTCTACTTCGCCCTGATGCTGGAGGCCGATGCCGACAGCCAGATGCCGGTGCGGGTACGTTCGGAGCACGGCACCGCGCAGACACTGCTGCTGCCAGGGCGCAAGCTGGTGGAGCTGGGCGAGGGGGGGGCGCTGTTTCGGGGGCTGGGGCTGAAGCTCAAGCGCCCGGTGTTGCCACCGGTGCTGGGGGAGATCGTCCCCGGCGAGGCCGCGGACCTGGCGGGGCTGCGCAGCGGGGACCGGATACTCTCCGTGGACGGGGTGGCGATGGCGGACTGGGAGGCGCTGGTCCTCTCGATTCGTGAACGCCCCCACCGGCGCGTGGCCCTGGAGGTTGAGCGGACCGGAGAGGTGCGCCAGATGCACCTGGTGATCGGTGAATTGCGCAATGGGCAGGAGCGGGTCGGGCGGATCGGCGCCGGGGTCTACGCCCCCCCGGGGTATGCTGACGACTATCGCGTCGAAGTGCGCTACGGACCGCTCGATGCCTTGTGGCGATCCACCGTCAAGACCGCCGACATGTCGCTGTTCACGCTGAAGATGCTGTGGCGCATGGTGAGTGGGAGCGCATCCGTCGACAATCTCAGTGGTCCCATCTCCATCGCCCAGACCGCCGGCAAGAGCGCCAGCTACGGGGCGATCTATTTTCTTAAGTTTCTGGCGCTGGTGAGCATCAGTCTCGGGGTGTTGAACCTGCTTCCCATCCCGGTCCTGGACGGCGGCCACCTCCTGTTCTACCTGATCGAGGCGCTCAAGGGCGGGCCGGTCTCGGAAGCGGTGCAGATTCAGGGGCAGAAGGTTGGCATCGCGATCCTGCTGGCGCTCATGGGGCTGGCCTTTTACGTGGATATCGCCAGACTGCTGGGCTAGCGGCGGAAGATTCTTTATACTTGATTCCTTCGGCGGAATGCCATACAAGATAGGCTGCTCCCGGCGCAGGGAATTTGCTGGCGGGGAACGGGGAAGGGAGGGGCGTGGTGGCGGACTCCATCGCTAACCGCCATGGAGAGCGAAGCGAAGGCGGTTAGTCCCCGATAGGCGTAGGCGCGGTTGTATGGCCGCAGTTACGACCGATAGGGAGTGACGTAGGGCATACAAATAGCGCATTCGACACGCCGTAGAGTCATTGTGGTCATCATGACGGAGTTGCGCACGAGCAGCTTTGCTGCAATGTGCGGGACGGAGTCGTGATGAGCGCAGGACGGTCGGGGCAGTAACGGCTGTCGCGTTGGCGAGTCGATTTTGGGGACTGGGATGTCCCAAAATCTTTCACGAGGTAGCGACACTCTTGGTCTCATATATCAATAAAATCAGCAAGATATAATTAAGAAATGAGTCTTTTTCTGAAATTTGTCAGATACGCGCTGTTGCTGTTGGCCCTCGGGCCCCTGCCGGTGATGGCCGAGACGTTCGTCGTCAAGGATATCCGCGTGGAGGGACTACAGCGGATCTCTCCGGGCACGGTGTTCAACTATCTTCCGGTGAAAATCGGGCAGCGGATCGAGGCGTCCGAGACCTCATCGATCATCCGCGAACTGTTCAAGACGGGCTTTTTCCAGGATGTGCGCCTGGAGCGCGAGGAGGAGGTGCTGATCGTCTTCGTCAGCGAACGGCCCGCTATCGCCAAGATCGAGATCGAGGGTAACAAATCGATCGAGAGCGAGAATCTGCTGTTGGCCCTGAAGGACATCGGCCTGGCCGAGGGGCGGGTATTCAACCGCTCGATCCTGGACAAGATCGAGCAGGAGCTACAGCGGCAGTACTTCAGCCAGGGCAAGTACGGGGTCCGGCTCGAATCGACCGTGACGCCCCTGGAGCGCAACCGTGTCGCGGTCAATATCGATATCTCGGAAGGGGTGAGCGCCCGTATCAAGAAGATCAATCTCATCGGCAACGACTCCTTCGAGGAGGAGGATCTGCTGGATGAGTTCACCTTGAGCACCACCGGCTACCTCTCATCATTCACCAAGGACGACCAGTATTCACGCGAGAAGCTCGGTGGCGACCTGGAACGGCTGCGCACCTACTACCTCGATCGCGGCTACCTCAACTTCAAGATCGACTCGACCCAGGTATCCATCACCCCCGATAAAAAGGATATCTACGTCACGGTCAACCTGACCGAGGGAGAGGTCTATACCATCAGTGATATCAAGCTCGCCGGCGAACTGGTGGTGGAGAAGGAGGAGATCTTCCCCATGATCCGCCTGCGCCGCGGCGAAGTCTTTTCGCGCAAGGTGGTGATCGGCAGCGCCGAGCGGGTGACCCAGTTGCTGGGCAACAACGGTTATGCCTTCGCCAACGTCAACAGCATCCCCGAGATCGATGAGGAGAACCGCCAGGTGGCGATCACCTATTTCGTCGATCCCGGTAAGCGCGTCTATGTGCGGCGCATCAACGTCCGCGGCAACAGCCAGACCCGCGACGAGGTGTTGCGCCGCGAGATGCGGCAGATGGAGGCGGGGTGGTTCTCCACCGATGCGGTGACCCGCTCCAAGGAGCGCCTCCAGCGCCTGGGCTATTTCGACGAGGTGAATGTCGAGACCCCGGCGGTTCCGGGCTCCACCGATCAGGTCGATGTCAACTTCAAGGTGGTCGAGAAGCCGATGGGGCAGTTGACCGCGGGCCTTGGGTTTTCCCAGTCGGCGGGCTTCATCTTCAGCACCAGCTTGACCCAGAACAACTTCCTGGGGACCGGCAAGCGGGTCAGTGTCGCCTTCGACAACAGCGACTCCAACACCTATTACCGTTTCGGTTATACCAACCCCTACTACACCCTGGACGGCGTCAGCCGGGGCTTCAACCTCAGTTACCGGAAAACCGATTTCGACGAAGTCGATACCGCCAACTACCTGACCGATACAACCACGGCGGGGATCAATTTCGGCGTTCCGATCACCGAGACCGACCGGGTCAACTTCACCCTTGATCTGGTGGGGACCGATTACAAATTGGGTGCCTCGCCCTCTACCGAGATCGCCGCCTTCGCCACCGACAACGGCGACTCCTTCCTGGATTTCAAGCTGGGGAGCAGTTGGGTGAGGGACTCCCGCGACTCGGCGCTGCTGCCGACCAAGGGGGCGCGCCAGAGCTTCTCCGCCGATATCACCGTGCCGGGCAGTGACCTGGAGTACTACAAACTGGCCTACAATCAAAAGCGCTACTTCCCGCTCAGCGACACCTTCACCCTGGCGCTCAACGGTGACCTGGGCTATGGGGATGTCTACGGCGACACCACCCGCCTCCCTTACTGGGAGAACTATTTTGCCGGCGGTACCAAGAGCGTGAGGGGCTACAAGGACTACAGCCTGGGGCCCAGGGACAGCGCCAACGATCCGCTGGGCGGCAACGTGCGCCTGGCCGGTGGCGCGGAGCTGTTCTTCCCGGCTCCGTTCAAGATGGTGGACCGCTCGGTGCGCCTGGGCGTGTTCCTCGATGCCGGCGGCGTGTTCGACACGGCGGGCGGCGCGGATATCGATTTTGACGGCCTGCGCTACTCTACCGGGCTCTCCTTCTTCTGGCTCTCCCCCATGGGTCCGCTCGGGGCCAGCCTGAGTATGCCGCTGAATGAAAAGAGCGGCGATGAGACGGAGATCTTTCAATTCACCTTTGGCACCGCCTTCTGACGATGGGCTGGAGATTTGATGTGAAGCGATTCGTAGCATTCCTGACGGCGGCATTTCTGATGGGCTTGGCGGGCGCGGCGCTGGCTGAAGGGGTCCGCATCGGCGTGGTCAACCCGAACAAGCTGGTCGAGCGCTCGCCCCAGTACGACCAGGTGCGCCGGGATCTTGAGAAAGAGTTCCAGCAGCGCAATCAGAATATGCTGGACAAGCAGAAGCAGCTGAAGGTGCTGGAGGAGAAGAAGGCGACCGACTCCGCCGTAATGAGCGACGTCGGACTCAATCGCCTGGAACAGGATATCCGCTCCCACCGCCGCCACCTCAATCTGGTCAAGGAGGAGTTCCGCGAGGACCTCAATGTGCGCCGCACCGAGGAGTTCAACAAGCTGTTGCGGCACGTCTCCGAGGTGGTGCATCAGGTGGCGCGCGAGGAGAACCTGGACGTGGTACTGAGCCAGGGTATCGTCTTTGCCAGTCAGCGCGTCGATCTCACCGACCGGGTGCTTGAGCGGCTGAGGGAGCAGTTCAAGGCCGCGTCCGAGAAGAAGTAGTGCCCGGAGCCGAAGCGGGTGAAGTGGCTGTGCGCCTGGGGGAACTCGCCCGGCATGTGGGTGCGCAACTGCTCGGTGATCCGGAGTGCCTGATCGAGCGGGTGGATACCATCCAGGACGCCACGGGCGGCGCCATCTGTTTCCTGGCCAATCCCAAGTACCGCAAGCACCTCGCGCACACCCGCGCGTCGGCGGTGATCCTGGCGGCCGGCGACCGCGATGCCTGTCCGGTCAATGCCCTGGTCTGTGATAATCCCTATCTGGCCTACGCCAGGATATCCGGGCTGCTCTATCCGCGCCCCCGCCACCCGGCGGGCATCCACCCCTCGGCGGTGGTGGCGCAGAGCGCACGGATCGATGACGGGGTCTGGATCGGTCCCTGCGCCGTGCTTGGCGAGGGGGTGCGGATCGGCGCCGGAAGCTATATCGGTCCCGGTTGCGTGATCGAGCGTGACAGCCGGATCGGGGCAGGCTCACGCTTGGTCGCCAACGTGGTGGTCTGTAGCGGCAGCGTGATCGGGGAGCGGGCCCTGCTTCACCCCGGCGTGGTGATTGGCAGCGACGGCTTTGGCCTGGCCAACGACGGGGGGGGCTGGGTGAAGGTGCCCCAGTTGGGTGGCGTGGTGATCGGGGACGATGTGGAGATCGGTGCCAACACCACCATCGACCGGGGTGCCCTGCGCGACACCCGGATCGAGTCGGGGGTCAAGCTCGATAACCAGATTCAGATTGCGCATAATGTGCGCATCGGTCGCGATACGGCCATTGCCGGTTGTGTCGGCATCGCCGGCTCCACTACCATTGGCAGCAACTGCACCCTGGGCGGCGGCGTCGGGGTGGTGGGACACCTGGAGTTGGGCGACAACACCCACTTTTCCGCGCAAACTTTGGTGACCCGTTCATTTCCCGAACCCGGGTACTACAGCGGTAACTTTCCCGCCCTGCCCAACGGCGAGTGGAAGAAGGCCACGGTCCGGACCCGGCAACTGGATGAGATGGCGCGGCGGCTGCGGCGGCTGGAGCGGCGTCTGCTGGAACTTGAGTCGGTACGGCACGGCGACGACGACACCTGAGCCCCCCGGGGGGTGTGGGTGGCGGGGCGGCCGGGCGGTGATCGCCGGCAGAGAAGACTACGAGCGTGAACGCGACGGGAGGAGACGATTTGAGCGTCATGGATATTAACCGGGTAATGCGGCTGCTGCCGCACCGTTACCCCTTTCTGCTGATCGACCGGGTGACCGAGTTCGAGAAGGATAAGCGTCTGGTGGCGCTGAAGAACGTTACCATCAACGAACACTTTTTCACCGGACATTTCCCGATCCGTCCGGTGATGCCTGGGGTATTGATCGTCGAGGCGATGGCCCAGGCGACCGGCCTGCTGGCCATGGAGTCCGACCCATCCACCGTCAGTGAGACCTCGGTCTATCTGTTCGTGGGAATCGACAAGGCGCGGTTCAAACGCCCGGTCGAGCCGGGGGATCAGCTGGAGATCGAGGTGATCCAGCAGAACTTCAAACGCGGCATCGGCGTCTTCGCCTGTACCGCGCGGGTTGACGGCAGGGTGGTCTCCACCGCGGAGATCATGTGCACCGCGCGGGACATCGCCGCGTGAGCCATTCCCGCGCCATCATCGATCCGGCCGCCGAACTTGACGAGGGGGTCAGCGTGGGTCCGTTCTCGGTGATTGGCGCCGGCGTGCGGATCGGGCGCGACACCCGGATCGGGCCCCACGTGGTGATCCGGGGAGATACCTGTATCGGGGCCGACAACCAGATCTTTCAGTTCGCCTCGGTGGGGGAGGATCCCCAGGACAAGAAATACGCCGGCGAGCCGACCCGTCTGGAGATCGGTGAGCGCAATGTGATCCGCGAATTCACGACCATCAACCGCGGCACGGTACAGGATGCCGGCGTGACCCGCATCGGCAACGACAACCTGCTGATGGCCTACACCCATGTGGCTCACGACTGCGTCCTTGGCGACCACACGATTCTGGCCAACGCCGCCTCTCTGGGTGGGCATGTCCAGGTGGGTGACTGGGCGATCCTTGGCGGTTTTACCATCGTGCATCAGTTCTGCCGCATCGGTGCCCATGCCTTCTGCGCCATGGGCAGTCAACTGCAGAAAGACATACCGCCCTATACCATGGTCAGCGGGCAGCCGGCCCGGCCCCACGGGATCAATTCGGAAGGGCTGCGGCGGCGGGGCTTCTCCAGTGCCGCCATCACCGCCATCAAGAAGGGCTACAAGGTCCTCTACAAGCAGGGTCTCACCCTGGAGCAGGCCACCGAGCAGCTCCGGGATCTGGCGGCCGATTCGCCCGATCTGGCCCTCTACATCGAGTTCCTGCAACGGAGCGCGCGCAGTATCGTACGCTGATGCTGAGAGTCGGGATCGTCGCCAACGAGGTGTCCGGGGATCAGCTCGGTGCCTCTCTTATCGCCGCCATCAGGGCGCGCCATCCCGATGCGGTGTTCGAGGGGATGACCGGCCCCGAGATGGAGGCGGCGGGTTGCCGCTCCCTGGCACGCATCGAGCCGGTGATGGGGCTGGTCGAGGTGCTCCGGCATCTGCGTGGCCTGCTGCGCATCAGAAAGGGGCTGGAGCGCCACTTTATGGACCACCCCCCGGATCTGTTTGTCGGCGTCGACGCCCCCGACTTCAATCTGCGGCTGGAGCGTCGCCTGAAGGCATCCGGCATTCCCACCGCCCATTTCGTCAGCCCCACGGTCTGGGCCTGGCGCGAGCGGCGGGTCAAGGCGATCCGCGAGGCGGTCGACCTGATGCTGTGCATCTTTCCCTTCGAGGCCGAGTTTCTGGCTCGGCACCGGGTTCCGGCGGTGTTCGTCGGCCACCCCCTGGCCGATGAGATCGGCCTTGAGGACGAGGGGGCCGCCGCCCGGGAGCGCCTGGACATCGGCCCGGGCGGTCCACTCATCGCCCTGTTGCCGGGCAGTCGCATGAGCGAGCTGAGGAGCCTGGGAACGGCCTTTATCGAGACCGCCCGCTGGTGCGCCGAACGACGGCCCGACCTGCGCTTCATCGTCCCCCTGGTCAATCCGCAGCTGCGTGCCGAGTTTACGCGACGGCTCGAGGCCAGCGCCCCCGAGCTGGCGCTGCGGATGGTCGACGGCCGGTCGCGGGATGTGATTCGCAGCGCCGAGCTGGTCCTCACCGCCTCGGGTACGGCGACCCTGGAGGCCTTGCTGCTGGGGCGTCCGATGGTCGTCGCCTATCGTCTGCACTGGCTCACCCACTGGCTGGTCAAGCGCTTCAACCTGGTCAAGATACCCCACTTCGCC
This sequence comes from Candidatus Sedimenticola endophacoides, assembly GCA_003062205.1. GTDB lineage: Bacteria > Pseudomonadota > Gammaproteobacteria > Chromatiales > Chromatiaceae > Sedimenticola_A > Sedimenticola_A endophacoides. Next base: position 16,739 of record PQCP01000119.1, on the reverse strand, counting down.
ATGGCCAACCTGCTCACCCCCGAGCCCCTGGCGCCGGAGTTTCTTCAAGAGCAGTGCCGGCCCGAGGTGCTGGGGGGGGCGTTGCTGGCGCTGCTCGACGATGCGCCACGCCGCGAGCTGATCCGGGCCACCTATCGGCAGACCCATCGGACGATGCGCCAGGATGCCGCGGACAATGCCGCCGGTCGGCTGCTCGATCTGTGCGCGCGGCGCGGGTGGCGCGGGTGAGCGGCCTGCTGATCGCGGGTGTCGATGAGGTCGGGCGGGGGCCGCTGGCCGGGGCCGTGGTTGCCGCGGCGGTGATCCTGGATCCGGGGCGGCCGATCCATGGGCTGGCCGACTCCAAGCGTTTGAGTGAAAAGCGGCGTCTGATCCTCGCCGAGGAGATCAGGCAGCACGCCCTGGCCTGGGCCCTGGGTCGGGCGGAAGCGCAGGAGATCGACCGGATCAATATCCTGCAGGCGAGCCTGCGGGCGATGCAGCGCGCCGTCGAGGCGCTGGCCCTGGTGCCCGACCACGCCCTGATCGATGGCAATCGCTGTCCGTCACTGCCCTGCAGTGCCGAGGCGGTGGTACGGGGGGACGCCACCGTGGCGGTGATCAGCGCCGCCTCGATCCTGGCCAAGGTGGCCCGCGATCAGGAGATGGTGGAGCTGGACCGGTGCTATCCGGGCTATGGTCTGGCGGGCCATAAGGGTTACCCCACCAAGGCCCACCTGCAGGCCCTGGAGGTGCTGGGGCCGAGTCCGATTCACCGCCGCTCCTTCGGCCCGGTGAAACGGCTGCTCGGCGGATGAGCGCGGCGTACCACCGGGGGCACGGGGCGCCGCCTTGCACTGGCGTGGCTGAAGGACGAAAATCAGGCATTAGCGCCTCAATCGCCACCATTATCTGAACATGCCCGAGACCTTCGTCCACCTGCGACTCCACTCCGAATACTCCCTGGCCGACGGGCTGGTGCGGATCAAGCCCCTGGTGCAGGCGGTGGCTGGGGCCGGGATGCCTGCGGTGGCGGTCACCGACCAGGCCAACCTGTTCGCCCTGGTTCGCTTCTACAAGGCGTCGATGGCGGCCGGGGTCAAGCCGATCTGCGGCGTCGATGCCTGGCTGCGCGATCCCGAAGACGCCAACAATCCCTTCCGCATCGTACTCCTGGCCCAGGATGACGCGGGCTATCGCAACCTGACCCGGCTGGTATCGCGCAGCTATCGCGAAGGGCAGCATCTGGGGCGTGCCACCCTGGAGCCCCAGTGGCTGGACGCAGCGAGCTGTCGTGGCCTGATCGCCCTCTCCGGGGCCAAGGAGGGTGACGTGGGGCGGGCGCTGGTCGCAGGCAATCAGGGGCTGGCCGAGCAGCGGCTGGCCTACTGGCGCGACCTGTTCGGCGACCGCTACTACCTGGAACTGCAACGCACCGGGCGGCGTGGTGACGACGCCTGCCTGCACGGCAGCGTCGAACTGGCGCGTCGCCATGGGGTGGCGGTGGTCGCCACCAATGATGTGCGCTTTCTTCATGCCGCTGACTTCGAGGCGCACGAGGTTCGGGTCTGTATCCACGACGGCAGGACCCTGGACGATCCGCGCCGGCCCAAGAACCACAGCCCCCAGCAGTATCTGCGCACGCCCCAGGAGATGGCCGAGCTGTTTTCCGACATCCCCGAGGCGCTGCAAAACAGCGTGGAGATCGCCAAGCGCTGCAATATCGAACTGACCCTGGGTAAAAATTTCCTGCCCGACTTCCCGATCCCGGACGGCATGACCATCGAGGCGTTTTTCAGCGAGGAGTCACGCCGGGGCCTGGAGTGGCGTCTGGAACGGATACTCGACAAGACGAGCCCGGACTACCCCCGCCAGCGCCAGGCCTACGAGCAGCGCCTACAGATCGAACTGGACGTGATCAACCAGATGGGGTTCCCCGGCTACTTCCTGATCGTCGCCGACTTCATCCAGTGGGCCAAGGACAACGCCATCCCGGTGGGGCCCGGGCGTGGTTCCGGGGCCGGGTCCCTGGTCGCCTACGCCCTCAAGATCACCGATCTCGACCCGATCGAGCACGATCTGCTGTTCGAACGTTTTCTCAATCCCGAGCGCGTGTCGATGCCCGACTTCGATGTCGATTTCTGCATGGACGGGCGCGACCGGGTGATCGACTACGTGGCGCGCACCTATGGGCGCGATTCGGTCTCCCAGATCATCACCTACGGCTCCATGGCGGCCAAGGCGGTGGTGCGGGATGTGGGCCGGGTGTTGGGTCACCCCTACGGCTTCAACGACCGGGTGGCGAAGATGATCCCGTTCGAGGTCGGGATGACCCTGGAGAAGGCCCTGAAGGAGAGTGAGGACCTGAGTCAGGCCTATCGCGACGAGGAGGAGGTGACCGCCCTCATCGACATGGCCAGGAAGCTGGAGGGGCTGGCGCGCAACGCTGGCAAGCATGCCGGCGGCGTGGTGATCGCCCCCGGCCAGCTTACCGATTTCACCCCGCTCTATTGCGAGCCCGGAGGAGACAATCTGGTGACCCAGTTCGACAAGGACGATGTCGAACAGGTGGGACTGGTGAAGTTCGACTTCCTCGGGTTGCGCACCCTCACCATCGTCGACTGGACCCTGCAGACGATCAATCAGGAGCGCGACCGCCAGGGGCTGGAGGCGATTGACATCAACGCCATCGGGATGGAGGACGAGGCATCCTTCCGACTGCTCAAGAACTGCGAGACCACGGCGGTGTTCCAGCTCGAATCGCGCGGCATGAAGGAGCTGATCAAAAAGCTCCAGCCCGACTGTTTCGATGACATCACCGCCCTGGTCGCCCTGTTCCGTCCCGGTCCCCTGCAGTCGGGGATGGTCGATGACTTCATCGACCGCAAGCACGGACGTCAGGAGGTGGTCTATCCTCACCCCGATCTGGAGCCGATCCTCGCCTCCACTTACGGGGTTATCCTCTACCAGGAGCAGGTGATGCAGATCGCCCAGGTACTGGCCGGCTACAGCCTGGGCGGCGCCGACCTGTTGCGCCGTGCCATGGGCAAGAAGAAGCCGGAGGAGATGAAGAAGCAGGGCGAGATCTTTCTGGAAGGGGCCAGCGCCCGTGGGGTCGATCCCGGAGTGGCGAAATACATCTTCGACCTGATGGAGAAGTTTGCCGGCTACGGCTTCAACAAGTCCCACTCCGCCGCCTACGCCCTGGTCTCCTACCAGACCATGTGGCTCAAGGCCCACTATCCGGCCGCCTTCATGGCGGCGGTGCTCTCGGCCGACATGGACAGCACCGACAAGGTGGTGCCGTTGGTCGAGGAGTGCCGCTCCATGCGCCTCCGGGTCAATCCGCCCCATGTCAACCACTCCGCCTTCAAGTTCACCGTCGCCGGAGAGGATACGGTGATCTACGGGCTGGGGGCCATCAAGGGGGTGGGCGAGGCGGCCATCGAAAGCATCATCCGGGCGCGCGGAGAGTCCGGCCCATTCCGCGACCTGTTCGAATTCTGCCGCCGGGTCGATCTACGCAAGGCCAACCGGCGGGTGCTCGAATCGCTGATCCGGGCCGGGGCTCTGGACGAACTGGGGGCGAACCGTGCGACGCTGATGGCCCAACTGCCCCTGGCGCTGAAGATGGCCGAACAGCACCACGAGAGCGAGGCGGCCGGACAGGACGACCTGTTCGGTCTGGATAACGCGGGACCGGCCGCTTCCCGCGACAACCAGGTGTTGCCCGAAGAGAGCGAGGAGTGGGACGATGAGATCCGCCTGCAGGGGGAGAAGGAGACCCTGGGCCTCTACCTGACCGGCCACCCGATCGACCGCTACGAACCGGAGCTTGCCGGGTTGGGGGTGACCCGGATCGGCGATCTGGCGCTGGAGGGGGGTGGCCAGGGCGAGGGCGGTTACCGGCGCCGCGCCGGGCCCCGGGTGATGATCGCCGGGCTCGCTCTCGCGGTGAGCCATCGCCAGACCCAGCGCGGTCGCATGGGCAACGTTCTCCTCGATGACCGCAGCGGCCGCATCGAGGTGACTCTGTTTTCCGAGAGTTACGAGAATTTCCGTGAACAACTGGTCAGCGACAAGATCCTGGTGGTCGTCGGCACCCTGGGTTTCGATGAATACCGGGGCGGCCTGAGCATTCGCGCCGACCAGGTTTGGGAGTTTGAGCAGGCGCGCGCCGTTCAGGCCAGCGCTCTGCGGCTGCACGCCGATACCGCGCTGGTGCAGGACGGGCGCTTCCTTCCCACCGGCCTGGCCCGCGAGCTGGCGCAGCTGCTCACCCCCTACCTGGGGGGAAACTGCGCCGTGCGGCTCGTCTATCAGGGTCGGGAGGCCAGGGCGACCCTGGAGTTCGGCCCGGCATGGCGGGTCACCCCCGCCGATGAACTGCTGAAACGGCTGGAGCGCTATTTCGGTCCCCGGAGTGTGGATGTGGTGTACGGACCCGGGGGGGCGGGCCCGGCCGCCGGGACGGCACCGGATGAGGCGGAAGCGGGGCGCTCGATGAGCGGGTGAGATTTCCGGCGGCCCGCCCGGTGCGCTCAAATGCCCCTCGGGCATCCGTGTCCGGAGTGAAATGCGGCTACAATAGCCCCCTCACGCACTGTAACAACAAGGCCGATTCCGGTATATTCCGCACATGGATCTTAACTTTCTAGAATTCGAGCAGCCGATCGCCGAACTTGAGGCGAAAATTGAAGAGCTGCGGTTGGTTGGCGACGACAACGAGATCAACATCCAGGACGAGATCAACCGCCTGGAGACCAAGAGCCGCAGCCTGACCGAGTCGATCTTCTCCAAGCTCAAGCCCTGGCAGATCGCCCAACTGGCGCGCCATCCCCAGCGGCCCTACATGCTGGATTACATCGAGCGCATCTTCGACGACTTCGAGGAGATGCACGGTGATCGCGCGTTCGCGGACGACCATGCCATCGTCGGCGGTGTGGCGCGCATCGACGGCCTGCCGGTGATGGTGATCGGCCACCAGAAGGGGCGCGACACCAAGGAGAAGATCTACCGCAACTTCGGCATGCCGCGCCCCGAGGGTTACCGCAAGGCCCTGCGCCTGATGCAGACCGCGGAGCGCTTCAAGCTGCCGATCCTCACCTTCATCGACACCCCCGGGGCCTATCCAGGTATCGATGCCGAGGAGCGCGGACAGAGCGAGGCGATCGCCCGCAACCTGCACGTGATGGCCGGCCTCAAGACGCCGATCGTCTGTACCGTGATGGGTGAGGGCGGCTCGGGCGGCGCCCTGGCCATCGGCGTCGGCGACCGGGTGATGATGCTGGAGTACAGCACCTACTCGGTGATCTCCCCCGAAGGGTGCGCCTCGATTCTGTGGAAGAGCGCCGAGAAGGCGTCGCTGGCCGCCGAGGCGATGGGTATCACCTCCGATCGCCTGAAGGATCTGGAACTGATCGACCTCATCGTCCCCGAGCCCCTTGGCGGCGCCCACCGCGATCCCGACACCATGGCTCGCAACCTCAAGCACGCCCTGCTGGAGTCGCTCGAACACCTGACCTGCCTGCCTGCCGACAAACTCCTGGAGGCGCGCTACCAGCGCCTGATGTCCTACGGGCAGTTTGCCGCCTGAGGGCGCCTGGGGGCGCAAGATACGAACCGGCGCGTCATCATGACCGCCGGTTTTTTTTCGGGTGAGCGCTGACAGAGCGGACGGTTGCGCCGCCGCCGGGGCGGTGTCGAAGGACGCTGGGAAGGGGGATGCCGCGGCCTGGAAATCTCTCTGGAATTGCCCGGAGGATCGCATGGATCTGGCGGCCGTTAAAATTTATCAATAACATGAAAAATATCCGTTTATTATTTGATTAAGCAGATAAATATCATGGAATTAGACTCGGATCAGCTACTGCGGAGCCTGCAACGTCTGGCCCCCGCAGGAACCCCCCGCTATGTGGTCGCCTTCAGCGGGGGGTGTGACTCTCTGGTCCTGCTGCATCTCCTGTACCGGCTACAGCCACAGTTGGGTGCCGGGCTGAGCGCGGTGCATGTGGAGCATGGCCTGCAGGACGAATCCGCGCTCTGGGCGGAGCATTGCCGTGCCTGTTGCGAGGCGTTGGAGATCCCCTGCGAGGTGATCGGGCTGGCGTTGCGGCCGCGGGCCGGTGAGAGCGTCGAGGCGCTGGCCCGGCAGGCGCGCTACCAGGCGCTCGCGGGAGTGCTGCGCCCCGGGGATGCACTGCTCACCGCCCACCACCGCGATGACCAGGCGGAGACGTTGCTGTTGCAGCTGTTTCGCGGGGCCGGGGTGGGGGGGCTGGCGGCGATGCCCGCCCGCGCCCCCCTCGGCGACGGTTACCACCTGCGTCCCCTGCTGGACTATGACGGCGCGGCTCTGCGCGATTACGCGCAACGCAAGGGCCTCTCCTGGATCGAGGATCCCAGCAATCGCGATCAGCGCTTCGACCGCAATTTTCTCCGCCTCCATATCCTGCCCCAGTTGCGCCAGCGCTGGCCCGGCATCGGCAAGACCATCGCCCGCAGTGCAGGTCACTGCGCCGAGGCCCTGGGTCTGATCGAGGAGATGGCGGCGCGGGATCTCGAGGGGCTTCGAGGCGGGGGGGGCAACACCCTGTGCCGTGAGGGGCTGATGGGCCTGGGACGGGAGCGGCGCAATGCCCTGTTGCGCCACTGGATCCGCTCGTCGGGCTTCCCTCTCCCCTCGGCGGCCAAGCTGGAGTCGATCAGCGCGGATCTGCTGATGGCGGGGGAGGAGCGTGCGCCGCTGGTCGCCTGGGCCGGCGCCGAGGTGCGCCGCTATCGGGGTGCGCTCTATCTGTTGCCGCCCTGGCCGCGGGAGGCGGGGGAGCGGACCATCGCCTGGAAATCCGGGCGCGAGCGGCTGCTGCTGCCTGCGGGCCGGGGGATCCTGGAGGCCCGCCGCGCCGCGCATGGTATTGGGCTCGGTCACTGGAGCCGGGGTCCGGTGCAGGTGCGCTTTCGCGCCCCCGGGATGCGCTGCCGTCCGGCGGGCCGTGGCGGCTCCCGTTCGCTGAAGAAGCTGTTTCAGGAGCGGGGCATCCCCCCCTGGGAGCGTGAGCGCTACCCCCTGATCTACATCGGCGACGCCTTGGCGGCGGTGGGCGATATCGCCGTCTGTGAGCCGTTCCAGGCCGCCGACGGGGAAGAGGCGGTGGCGATCCGGTTTATCCCCTGAAGGCCTGGAGTCCGCCGGAGAGCACCGAAACCTGGTAGCCCAGCTCGCTCAGGATAAAGGCCGCCGCCGCGCTGCGTTGGCCGGTGTCGCAGTAGAGAACGTAGGCGCGCCCCCGTTCGAGTACCGGGGCCTTGAGGCGCAGCATGTAGAGGGGGATGTTGAGCGCCCCCTTCATGCGGGTCTGCTTGAACTCGCTCTCCAGGCGCACATCGATCAGCAGCGCCCCGCCACGCACCAGGCGCGCCGCCTCCTCTGCCTGGACCCAATGCAGCAGGGGCTCTTCGAGCAGCTCCAGGAAATCCTGTTTCGACACCCGCATCAGCGTGCCGTCGCTGGTCATGGTAACGGTGGCGTTGCGCGTGGTGTCGGAGATCAGCGCCTCCTCGCCGAAGCTGTCGCAGCGCCCCAGGGTGGCCAGGAGCGCCTCGCCACCGCCGGTGGGGCGGGTCACCTTGCAGCTGCCCTCCTTGATCATGTAGAAGTAGTCGCCCGGTTCATGAATACGGACGATGACCTGTCCGTTTTTCACCTCCATGGGCTCCATGTGCTCGAACAGGCGCTGGATGTTACCCGCCGGGAGCCGCAGAAAGGCGGAGGTCTGGAGCATCGCCAGCATCCAGTCGCCGTCGCCGATGGTGCTGCCGTCGAACTCCGCCACCTCCATGCCGGAGTCGACATCCGGGGTCACCTGGTCCCAGGCCAGCAGCTTCTCCAGCAGCTGTGCGTTGACCCGGGCGATGGTCGCCTCGCCGGATGTCACCTCTGCACGGAACTGGCGTGGGCGCAGGTTGGCCAGGGCATAGCGGGCCGCCTCGCTCCCCGCCCGGATCCGGTTCTGGTGCTCCTCGGCGTTGGTCTCGACGATCTCCCCGGAGAGGAGAAAAATGGAGTCGGGGTCGTGATCCCCGATATCGAACAGCAACTCGCCCCGACGGTGCTGCTCGACACGCACACTCTGCGCCAACTGCTGCAGGTTGGTGTCGTATAACGTATTGATCGGGATCAGGGATTTGAAAATGTTGAGGTCGAGGTCCATGGCGTCGTGAGGGTTCGTGCCTCCCGGAGGGCGGGGGTCGGCATCAGCCTTACCTTAAGTCATTTCCATCCTTCTGTTAAGCGGTTTTGCCCTGGCGGGTAGCGCTTGGCAATTTCCGTCCAGGGGCGATGTGGTGTACTATTCGCGCTTCGTTTCAAGCGAGGCCGGTTATGCAGGATTTGAATCCCATTACTAATAAAATCAGCGAATTACAGGGGCGTGCCAACTCCCTTAGGGGGTACCTTTGACTACGCTGAGAAAAAAGAACGCCTGATCGAGGTGTTGCGCGAGCTGGAGGACCCGACGGTCTGGAATGAGCCCGAGCGAGCCCAGGCCCTGGGCCGGGAGCGCGCGCTGCTCGAAGGGGTGGTGTTGACCATCGAGCAGCTCGACAAGGGGCTGGCCGATGCCTCCGATCTGCTGGAGATGGCGGTGGAGGAGGGCGATGCCGAAACGGTGGATGCCGTGGTGGACGATCTCCAGGGCTACGAAGCGCGGGTCGCCGAGCTGGAGTTTCGGCGCATGTTCTCCGGGGAGATGGACCCCAGCAACGCCTTCCTCGACATTCAGGCCGGTTCCGGGGGTACCGAGGCCCAGGACTGGGCGGAGATGCTGCTGCGCATGTACCTGCGCTGGGGTGAGGCCCACGGCTACAAGACCGAGCTGATGGAGTGTTCGGCGGGCGAGGTGGCGGGGATCAAATCGGCCACGGTCCGTTTCGAGGGTGAGTACGCCTATGGCTGGTTGCGCACCGAGATCGGTGTTCACCGCCTGGTGCGCAAGTCCCCCTTCGATTCGGGCAATCGCCGCCACACCTCCTTCTCATCGGTGTTTGTCTCTCCCGAGATTGACGACTCGATCGAGATCGAGATCAATCCGGCGGATCTGCGCATCGATGTCTATCGCGCCAGCGGCGCGGGCGGCCAGCACGTCAACCGCACCGAGTCGGCGGTGCGCATCACCCACAACCCGACCGGGATCGTGGTGCAGTGCCAGAACGACCGCTCCCAGCACAAGAACAAGGACCAGGCGATGAAGCAGCTCAAGGCCAAGCTCTATGAGCTGGAGATCCAGAAGCGCAGCGCCGACCAACAGGCCCTGGAAGAGAGCAAGTCGGACATCGGCTGGGGCAGTCAGATCCGCTCCTACGTGCTGGATCAGTCGCGGATCAAGGACCTGCGTACCGGGATCGAGACCGGAAACACCCAGGCGGTGCTCGACGGTGGGCTGGATCTTTTCATCGAGGCCAGCCTCAAGAGCGGCCTGTAGCTGGTACCGGCGGGCGCTCAGTCTAATCAACCACGCCGGAACCGAACCCGGCTGCAACGATAGAGTTTGGATCGTGACCATGAATGAACAGGTGTTGGACGAAAACAAACTGATCGCCCAGCGGCGGGAGAAGCTGAACCAGATCCGCGAACGCGGCGTCGCCTTTCCCAACGACTTCCGGCGCAACGTGATGGCGGGCGAGCTGCATGCCGAATACGGCGGCAGGACCCCCGAGGAGCTGGAGTCCCAGGCGGTCCGGGTGAAGGTGGCCGGGCGCATGATGAGTCGCCGCGTCATGGGCAAGGCGAGTTTCGCCCATGTCCAGGACATGTCCGGCACCATTCAGCTGTTCGTGCAGCGCGACGCGCTTCCGGAGGGCTTCTACAACCAGCAGTTCAAGAAGGAGCTGGATGTGGGGGATATCATCGGCGCCGAGGGGCAGCTGTTCAAGACCAAGACCGGCGAGCTGTCGGTGCGGGTCGATGAGCTACAGTTATTGACCAAATCCCTGCGTCCGTTGCCGGAGAAGTTCCACGGCCTGACCAACCAGGAGCAGCGTTATCGCCAGCGCTACCTCGACCTGATCATGAACGAGGCCTCCAAGGAGACCTTCCGGATACGCACCCGGATGATCCAGTTCATTCGCGACCACCTCAACGGCCGGGGATTCCTGGAGGTGGAGACGCCGATGATGCAGGCGATCCCAGGCGGCGCCACGGCGCGCCCCTTCGCCACCCACCACAACGCGCTGGATATGCAGCTGTTTCTGCGCATCGCCCCGGAGCTCTACCTGAAACGCCTGGTGGTGGGGGGATTCGAGCGGGTCTACGAGATCAACCGTAACTTCCGCAACGAAGGGCTCTCCACCCGTCACAACCCCGAGTTCACCATGCTCGAATTCTATGAGGCGTATGCGGACTATCATGATCTGATGGATCTGACCGAGGGGATGCTGCGCGCCATGGCGCTGGAGATCCTGGGTTCGAGCACCATCGACTACCAGGGCGAGCGCTACGACTTCGGAAAACCCTTCGAGCGGATGACGGTCAAGGAGTCGATCCTGCGCTTCAACGCCGATATCGAGTCGCGGGAGCTGGATGACCCGCAGCGGGCGCGGGCCATCGCCGAGCGTCTGCAGATCCCGCTGAAGGATAGCTACGGGCTTGGCAAGGTGCTGATCGAGATCTTCGAGAAGACGGTCGAACACCGTCTGATGCACCCGACCTTCATCACCGCCTATCCCACCGAGGTCTCACCCCTGGCGCGGCGCAACGATCAGGACCCCTTCGTCACCGACCGTTTCGAATTCTTCGTCGGCGGCCGCGAGATCGCCAACGGCTTCTCCGAGCTCAACGATGCGGAGGATCAGGCCGAGCGCTTCCAACGCCAGGTCGAGGAGAAGGAGGCGGGCGATGACGAGGCGATGCACTTCGACGCCGACTATGTCACCGCCCTGGAGCACGGCCTTCCGCCGACCGCCGGCGAGGGCATCGGTATCGACCGGCTGGTGATGCTGTTCACCGACGCACCGTCGATTCGCGATGTGCTGCTGTTCCCGCACATGCGGCCCGAGTAGCCGGCCAGCGCCGGGTTTCGAAAAGCAATGGGATGGACTCCTCCCCACCCCTACGACAAACGGCGTCGAGGCGTCAGAATGGGAGCTGAACTAGCACCATTCACACGAAACAGATGAGGAGGAAGTCCACCATGAAGATTAGCCACGTCGGAGTTGATATTGCAAAGTCCGTTTTCCAGATCCACGCTGCCGATCGGCTGGGCAAGGCCCTGTGGCGGGTTAAGCTATCTCGCTCACAGTGGATCGACAAGCTGTGCGAGAAGGTACCGGCCACAGCCGTGATCGCGATGGAGTCTTGTGCCGGCGCCCATCACTGGGCCAGGGTGCTGCAGGCGCGCGGTTACACGGTCAGGCTGATCGACGCACGTTTCGTCAAGCCCTATGTCAAGAGCAACAAGCAAGAGTGTCGCTACCTCGTGAAAGATTTTGGGACATCCCAGTCCCCAAAATCGACTCGCCAACGCGACAGCCGTTACTGCCCCGACCGTCCTGCGCTCATCACGACTCCGTCCCGCACATTGCAGCAAAGCTGCTCGTGCGCAACTCCGTCATGATGACCACAATGACTCTACGGCGTGTCGAATGCGCTATTTGTATGCCCTACGTCACTCCCTATCGGTCGTAACTGCGGCCATACAACCGCGCCTACGCCTATCGGGGACTAACCGCCTTCGCTTCGCTCTCCATGGCGGTTAGCGTTCGCAAAAAACCTGTCAAGCACTTTTTTCGATTTTGTATGGTGAATAGTTACGTCTGAGATTTGTTGCTAAGACTGGAAGATTTTCGCAAAAAACCTGTCAAGCACTTTTTTCGATTTTGTATGGTGAATAGTTACATCTGCGCAAGCTGCTTGTGCATGGTGCCAGAGCGGTCATACGCCATGTTGGCGACAAGGAGGACAATCTCAGTTGCTGGCTGCGTGCAATGGGTATGCGCAAGCATGTCAACGTGGTGACGGTGGCGCTGGCGAACAAGATGGCGAGAATGGCGTGGGCGATGGTCGCCGGGGAGGAGTCCTACAGAGCGGAGCTGGCGGCCGCCTGAAGACTAGCGAGACGTTCGCTGAGGAGAAAGAGCAGGAACCAATCACTCGATTGCAGAGCCATTTGCTTTGATGGCCAACAGGTCAGACCGACGTCGGTAAAACCCGATTAGAGCGCAGAGCTTGAAGCTCGTGTAAGCGAGAGGGAACTGACGTGCGGATAGCCCATCAGGGTCCGATGCCGGATGTGGCATCACCAAGAGACCGGATACACGTTGGCAGTCGACTCATTGTCGGCCAGACGAGCAAAAAAGCTTGCAAACGGGGAGGAGTCCATACACGGTCTATGCTTGTGGTAGGAAGTCGGATGTTTCCGATACACAGAGCAAGGTTGCGGTTTCCATCTCAATTTTCTGGTTGGAGGCAGCAATGGAGATCTATCTTGGGCGGCTAGCGGAGTCCATGACCCATGAAGAACTCGCGCGCCTGATCCGGCGCGGGATCCCTGTCAGATGGACCCTTAGGGGGCGGGTGCCCGAGGGCGAGCTGCTCCAGGTACAGGTGATCCGCATCACCGATATCGACGGCGGTGGCACCGAATACCATGGGTGGGCCGAGGTGGCGCCGGCGGGTGCCGCCAGGCAGACCATTGGCAATCTGCAGGGGGTGAGCATCCACGGCAGGCCGTTGCAGGTGCGCAAGTTCCAGTGGCGCTCGCGCCTGCGCGACCGGCGCCAGCACCAGCACCCGGAGGCCGCGGCGGCGTTCGCTGAGCGGCGCCGGGGCGAGCGCCGCCGCGGCAGCCTGCGCATCGAGATCGTCTCCGACAGCGGCGGGGGTGTGGCGGCGATGTTGCCGCCCACCGACCTCTCCGGCTGAGCGGCCGGTCACGCCTCCTCGAAGGGGTAGGGCAGGGGCATGAATTCGAGACGTGGGCCGTCGCTCTCCCACAAGTGCAGGCCGTCACCCTCCCGGGCGGCGATCTCAGCCACCGCCAGCAGTTCGTAACCACCTTGCGGCGAGCGCTCCGCGTTGACCACCCGGCCGGCCCCCTGTCCGGAGCTGCTGGTGGACGAGAACAATGCGTCTCCCGCCCGGGGCGGGGTGTCGCTCTCCACCCGTGCCAGGTACATGCGCCGCTTCAGCTTGCCCAGGTACTTCATGCGGGCCACCACCTCCTGACCGGTGTAGCAGCCCTTTTTGAAGCTCACCCCATTGATCAGTTGCAGGTTGAGCATCTGCGGGACGAACGCCTCGATGGTCTTTTCATCCACCCAGGGGATACCGGCGCGGATCTCGTGCAACGCCCAGCAGACGGCGTTGCCCGGCCTGGCGCCGGCGGCCACGGCTCGATTCCACACCCCGGTCAGCGCCGGGACCGGACCGCTCAGCAGAAAGCGGCCCCCGCTGCCCGGCATGCGGATCAGGGACATGGCCTTTTCATTCAGCGCCTCGTCGGGTGACTCCGGCAGGCGCGGGAACTCCGCCTCCAGCGCCGTGCGTGCCGCCTCGCCGATCAGGCCGATGCTCGCCAGCTCATCGCTGGCGTCACGGATCTCCACCTTGGACATCAACACGAACATCGGCAGGCGTTTCAGCACCCTGGCGTGGGTGGACCGGGGCAGCTGCAGCAGATAGTCGGTGCCGAGCCGGAACAGCCGGAAGTTGGCCAGCATGCGCCCCTTGGGCGTGCAGTAGCTGCTCAACTGGGCATGCTGTTCGTCGACCCGGGTGACATCGTTGGTGAACTGCCCCTGGAGAAACCCCGTGGCGTCCTCGCCCCCGACCCGGATCAGGCCGAGGTGACTCAGGTCGCACAACAGCCCGGACTCGTCGCACGGCGCCCCGTCAAACCGCGCCACCCCATCGTCGACGCGGGCGCCGACGGATTCGAGAAACTGCTTCCACTCGTGGTTCATTGCTGATGTCCTGTGCTGGGTTCACCCGGCCCGCGGGGCACGCCGGGATCCGGGGTTTCAGGCCGTCTGACGGGGCGGATCACGTGGTCGCCCGCAAAGCCATCTCTGACTCCATGGCGCAGGGGCGATCGCGCAGGCCGCATGTTCAGACCGCTGCGGAAACCGGATACGACCGCCTGTGATGCGGCCGGTGGCCGGAGGTCGGGTGTCGCCGATTGAATAATGGCCGCTCTCCTTGAGGATTCGCCTCGCTCGGGGAGCGATGCAGGGTAGATGTTGTCCAAATCCCCGATTTCAAGGTGCCCACTTTGGGCCGCGACAGGGTATCATAGTCATCCGGGAAAGCAGGGACGAATTCCCGTTCGCGCCGGGGGAGGGTGGAGGTAATACATAACTGATTGATTTTATTCGGTATGGATTCCCTGGTGCCGGAAGAGTTACAAAGATTCAACGCTCCCCATCGCATGCGGCGCATCAACAGACCCAGCAGTTTTTACGGAAAACAGATGCCAGAATATCGTCCCGCCCCCGGCGGCCTCGCCCTGTACAAGGTGCGACCGGCCCTGATCACCCAGGTCAGCGACAAGATCGACATCGAGCTGGAGGGGGGCACGAGCAAGCGTGTGCGCCCCAAGGATATCACCCTGCTGCACCCAGGGCCGTTGCGCAGCCTGGGGGAGCTGGATCCCCCGCCCGGGGATGTCACCGAGGCCTGGGAGCTGCTCGAAGAGGGCGAGACCCACCTGGAGGAGCTGGCGGAGCTGGTGTTCGGGGAGTACTCCCCGGCCAGCGCCTGGGCCGCCTGGCGGCTGCTGGATGAGGGGCTCTATTTCGAGGGCACCCCCGGGGCGATTCGGGCCAGAAGCGAGGCGCAGATCCGCCATGACCGGGAGGAGCGCGAGCGTAAGCAGGCTGCGCAGCGGGAGTGGGACGCCTTTCTGCAACGTCTCGGCGCGGGGCAGCTGTTCGAGGAGGACCACCGGCGTCTGATCGAGGTCGAACGGCTGGCCCTCAACCAAAGCACCGCCAGCCGGATCATGCAGGCCCTGGGGCGCCAGGAAAACCCGGAAAACGCGCATCGGATGCTGGTCGATGTCGGCTACTGGAGCGCCGACCACAACCCCCACCCGAGGCGTCAGGGCGCGCCTCTGGAGGATCCGCGACAGGAGGTGCCGCCGCTGCCCGAGGAGCCGCGCCTGGACCTCACCGCGCTGCCCGCCTTCGCCATCGACGACGCCGGGAGCGACGACCCGGACGATGCCATCAGCCTCGACGGCGAGCGCATCTGGGTACACGTGGCGGATGTGGCGGCGCTGGTGACCCCGGACTCCCCCCTCGACCTGGAGGCGCGCGGCCGTGGCGCCAACCTCTATCTGCCCGAGGGCATCGTCCACATGCTGCCCCCGGCCATCACCGGTCAGCTGGGACTGGGCCTGCAGGAGGTCTCTCCGGCCCTCTCCATCGGTTTTTGCCTGGATGAGGCGGTCAGTCCGTACGATATCCTGATCAGGCCCAGCCGGATTCGTGCCAGCCGGCACACCTACGAAGAGATCGAGGGGCGAATGGACGAGGCGCCCTTCGCCACCCTGAAACGGCTTGCCCAGGCATATCGCGGGCGGCGCGACGCCGCCGGCGCCGCGCACATCGACCTGCCGGAGGTGAGTGTGCGGGTGCGCGAGGGTCAGATCCTGATCAAACCCCTGGAGCGCCTGGAGAGCCGCCGCATGGTAACCGAGGCGATGTTGATGGCCGGCGAGGCGGTGGCCCGTTACGCCCTGGAGAACGGGATCGCGCTGCCGTTCGCCTCCCAGCCGGCGCCGGAGGCGCCCCGGCGGCCCGAAGGGATGGCGGCGATGTACGCCTATCGTCGGCAGATGCGGCCCTCTCAGTCGAAGACCCTGGAGGCGCCCCATGCCGGTCTCGGGCTGGCGGCATATACCCGCGCCACCAGCCCCCTGCGGCGCTACCTCGACCTGGTTACCCACCAGCAGCTGCGGGCTTACCTGCGGGAGCTGCCGCCCATGCCGGTGAGCGAGATCGCGGCGCGCATCGGTGTCAGCGACGCGGCCAGCGGCGGCATCCGCCGTGCTGAACGGCTCTCCAACACCCACTGGAAGATGCTCTATTTGCAACGCAATCCCGCCTGGGAGGGGGAGGCGGTGGTGGTCGAGTGCAACGACAACCGGGCCACCGTCATCATCCCGGAGCTGGCCCTGGAGACCCGGGTGCGGCTGCGGGATAAGGCCTACCCGGACCAGCGTCTGCGGCTCGCCGTGCGGGAGGTCGATCCCGCTGATCTGAGCGCCTGGTTCCGGGTTTTGGAGTCGCTACCGAAAGGGGGGTAATGCACGATGTCGGCCCACTACCAGTCCTGCGCCTTCTGCCGCTTCATGCGCGGCCTCGCCTTCAGCGCCATCGGTGGTGCGATCGGCGGCTATGGGGCGCTCTACCTGGGGATGACACGCGACAACGCCATCATCGCCGCCTTCTTCGGCGCCCTGGCGATGGTGGCATGGGTGTCGCGCAAACGCGGTGACGAGTGAGCGGTGGAGCGGGCCCGCGATGCGGGCTCAGGCGGGCTCTTTCCCCTGGGTGGCGGTTACCGGCACCGGGTTCAGCACCCGTGCCAGATCCTCGCTGCGCAGGGAGATGATGTAGCCGCGCCGGCCGCCGTTGATATAGCCCGAATTATTCATAAAAAAGGGCGCACCTCGTTCAACCAATTGATATAATTGGTATTTCGCCAAAAACGCTTCGGTGAAGCTAAACGAGGTCGCCCCATGTCCAAGTCTACCCAAGAA
>PQCP01000021.1 GCA_003062205.1 Candidatus Sedimenticola endophacoides | reverse complement strand
CAATGTGCGGGACGGAGTCGTGATGAGCGCAGGACGGTCGGGGCAGTAACGGCTGTCGCGTTGGCGAGTCGATTTTGGGGACTGGGATGTCCCAAAATCTTTCACGAGGTAGCGACACTCTTGTGCATCATATTGGACATTCAGACATGGCCAACCGCTCAGTAATCTCTGTGCACACCAAACCCGAAACTTCCCAGCGATTGGAGAAGCTAGCCTCCCTCACCCGCCGCTCGAAATCGTTCCTAGCCAATGAAGCTATCGAGCAATACCTGCGCGAAGAGGAAGCCTTCATTGCCTCCGTGCAGCGGGGACAGGCTGATGTACAAGCCGGGAACACACATACCACTGGCGAAGTACGTGCCCGCTTGAAGAAAACCGCTAAAGCCAGCAAGCGATGAAATTAGTATGGTCGGCGGAGTCTGTGACCGCGCTGGAAGAGATTGTAGAGTACATCTCCAAGGACAATCCGGCTGCTGCGCTGGAATTAGGCGAAGGAATTCTAACCCGAATTATTCATAAAAAAGGGCGCACCTCGTTCAACCAATTGATATAATTGGTATTTCGCCAAAAACGCTTCGGTGAAGCTAAACGAGGTCGCCCCATGTCCAAGTCTACCCAAGAACCGCTGAGATTTCTCCCCGTTGACGGTCTGAGCGTGCGTGGCGATTTTGACGGCGGCGCCTTGTCCTCGGATTTCGGTCCCATGATTCTACGCGGCCTCGACCGCCAAATCGGCTTGACCGAGCGCTTGGCCTGCGCCTTCAACGACCAGCGCCATCCATCCTATATCACTCACAAGCTACACAAGAGTGTCGCTACCTCGTGAAAGATTTTGGGACATCCCAGTCCCCAAAATCGACTCGCCAACGCGACAGCCGTTACTGCCCCGACCGTCCTGCGCTCATCACGACTCCGTCCCGCACATTGCAGCAAAGCTGCTCGTGCGCAACTCCGTCATGATGACCACAATGACTCTACGGCGTGTCGGATGCGCTATTTGTATGCCCTACGTCACTCCCTATCGGTCGTAACTGCGGCCATACAACCGCGCCTACGCCTATCGGGGACTAACCGCCTTCGCTTCGCTCTCCATGGCGGTTAGCGATGGACGCTACAACCCCGAAAAAATGATCGTCGCCCCGCTAACAGTTACCGGCCTGCCTAGTTCTCGGCTAATACCCTAGTCTGGTTGTACGGTATTTGTGGTCACCTAATGGTTTATGAAACATTCGGGCTATGATGATTTTATCGAGTTCTGCCTGGAGGAGATGGGTCCGCAGGAGGGCGCGCGACCGGGAGTTCCGTCCTGATGAAGCGGTCTTTGCTCCGCCGGCATCCGGGTGACCAGCGGCGCTTGAGGGAGATTTGGAGATGAACCTTGTCTGGACCGGCTTTCTCGCCAGTCTGGGGGCCGGGCTGCTAACCGGAGTGGGCGCCCTGGGCGTCTATTTCGTATCCAGGCTGTCACCGCGGCTGGAGGACGGGCTGCTCAGCTTCGCGGCCGGCATCATGCTGGCGGCCTCGTTTTTTTCGCTCATCCTACCGGCCATTGCGTATGGCGAGGCGCAGGTCGGAGATCGACCTGTAGCGGTGTTGATCGTCATCGTTGGTATCCTGTGTGGCGCCCTCGTTCTGTCTGTTCTGCACCGACTCCTCCCGCACGAACACTTTTTTGCCGGCCATGAGGGGCCGGAGTCGGCAGCGCTGGGCCGTATCTGGTTGTTCGTGATCGCCATCACTATGCACAATTTCCCCGAAGGGATGGCGGTGGGTGTGGGTTTTTCCGGCGGCGATATCGCCAAGGGCCTGAGTCTGGCGACGGGAATCGGGATTCAAAATATCCCCGAAGGGTTGGCGGTGTCGCTGTCGCTGATGGCTGTCGGTTACTCCAGGGCGAAGGCGGTGGGGTACGGTTTTCTGACCGGACTGGCGGAACCGCTCGGAGGGCTGTTCGGTGCGATTGCCGGCTCCCTTGCCGGTCCGCTCATGCCCTGGACGCTGGCCTTCGCCGCCGGGGCGATGCTGTTCGTGATCAGTGACGAGATCATTCCCGAGACCCATCGTCGGGGGTATGAAACGCAGGCGACCTTTTCGCTGTTGGCCGGGTTTGTCTTCCGCTAACCGCCATGGAGAGCGAAGCGAAGGCGGTTAGTCCCCGATAGGCGTAGGCGCGGTTGTATGGCCGCAGTTACGACCGATAGGGAGTGACGTAGGGCATACAAATAGCGCATCCGACACGCCGTAGAGTCATTGTGGTCATCATGACGGAGTTGCGCACGAGCAGCTTTGCTGCAATGTGCGGGACGGAGTCGTGATGAGCGCAGGACGGTCGGGGCAGTAACGGCTGTCGCGTTGGCGAGTCGATTTTGGGGACTGGGATGTCCCAAAATCTTTCACGAGGTAGCGACACTCTTGATGATGTATCTGGATGCGACGCTCGGATGAGCGCGGTTTCTTGAGTCGAGGCCGCTTTTGTGCGATGCGCGAAGTGAGGTGTGTTCGGGGGGGCGCTCCGGTGAAGGTTCTGCAATTTGGATGGTTATTTGGCGCTGCCTCCGGTATCCTCGCGGGTTACATGGAAAATTCTGGTGTGGACGCACGGCGAGCATCGGAGGCGGGGGGCTGATCGGGAGTAATGGAATCGGTTGCAGAACGTATGATGCGGGGAACAGGCTTCGGCAGTATCTATATTGACCCTTCGCGGGCGCGCTGCCGCGCGGGTGTGTCGTGGATGGGCTGTCTGTTTCTTCTCCTGGCGTTGGCGCCGCTGTCGCATGCGGCACAGTTGAGCCAGCGCTAACCGCCATGGAGAGCGAAGCGAAGGCGGTTAGTCCCCGATAGGCGTAGGCGCGGTTGTATGGCCGCAGTTACGACCGATAGGGAGTGACGTAGGGCATACAAATAGCGCATCCGACACGCCGTAGAGTCATTGTGGTCATCATGACGGAGTTGCGCACGAGCAGCTTTGCTGCAATGTGCGGGACGGAGTCGTGATGAGCGCAGGACGGTCGGGGCAGTAACGGCTGTCGCGTTGGCGAGTCGATTTTGGGGACTGGGATGTCCCAAAATCTTTCACGAGGTAGCGACACTCTTGGTGGAGCAGAAGTGGCTGGCGGCTAATCCCCATATCGTGTTCGCGCCGGCACCCAACTACCCCCCGGTTGAATTTTTCGATGAGTCGGGCGCTTACAGGGGCATCACGGCTGATTTCGTGGACCACATCACCGAGACCCTGGGGATCCGGTTCGATGTCGTCCAGCTCGCCAACTGGGATCAGGTAATCAAGCAGACCCGGCAGGGGAAGGTGCATATGTGGGGGGCCGCGGCGCAGACCCGGGATCGGCAGGCCTACATGAATTTCACCCGTCCATATATCCGCCTTCCGGCCGTCATTATCGTGCGCCGCGAAATTAAGGGTGAACTCACCATGCCGCAGTTGGTCGGAAAGAGAGTGGTGGTGATCGAGAATTATGCCACCCAACGCTATGTGCAGGAGAACTATCCCGATCTGCAGCTGATCACCGTGCCGGATATCGAGACCGGGTTGCGCATGGTCTCCTTCGGTATTGCGGACGCCATTGTGGCCACCAACGCCTCGGCGATCTACTACATAGAGAAAAACGGCCTGACCAATCTGAGAGTGGCGGGTGAATCCGGATACGAATGGCAGCTGCGCTTTGCGGCGAGCCGGGCGATGCCGGAGCTGATCTCGATTTTGCAGAAGGGGCTGGACAGTATCAGCGAAGAGAAGAAGCGTGAGATCTATCGCCGCTGGATCAGTCTTGAGGCGCCAGCCTGGAAGCCTTCACGCGAGCTGATCGTTCTGATGGTGGCGCTCTTTTCCGCGCTGCTGATCGCCGCCATCCTGCTGTGGAACCGGCTGTTGCGCAGGCGTGTGGCGCACAAGACCCGGGAGCTTGAGGATGAGCTGGTGGCGCGCGGTGAGCTGGAGCGGGAGTTGCGGCGTCTGGCCACCACCGATGAGCTGACCGGCGTGAAGAACCGGCGCCATTGGCTGGCGCTGGCCAAGGGGGAGTTTTCGCGCAACCTGCGCTACGACGGTAGTCTGAGTATGGCGATGATTGACGTGGACCGTTTCAAGCGGCTCAACGACACCTACGGGCATGCGGTGGGGGACCGGGTGTTGCGGGGACTTACGGACATCTTCCGCAGGGAGCTTCGGGTGAATGACATCCTCGGGCGCATCGGGGGAGAGGAGTTTGTCGTTGTCCTGCCGGAGACCAATGAGGAGATGGCCCATGCCGTGCTGGAGCGGCTGCGCATCGCCGTGGAGCAGTGGCACTGCAAGATCGATGGGGGCGAAGTACGGGCCTCCGTGAGCATAGGCTTTTCCATGGTGGACGAGCAGGTCACCAGCATGGAGGAGATCCTGCGCCGCTGCGATTTGGCGATGTATGAGGCGAAGGGGCAGGGGCGCAACCGGGTGGTTAATTACCGGATCATCGCCGACAGGCGGCCCCCGGCGGCCGATCGTGTTTCGGTGCTGCGTTCCCTGCGTTGATTCCCCGGGCGTCAGCCGTCCTTGTAGCGCTCCGTGATCTCCAGAAAATCCAGTTCCCTGGCGAGGAACGCCTCCACCACCAGGGGATCGAAATGGGTCCCTCTCTTGTCCTCTATCCACTCCATTGCCACCTGGTGTGAGTAGATCTCCTTGTAGACTCTTTTGTGGGTCAGGGCGTCGTAGACGTCGGCCAGCGCCATCAGACGACCGGCGACCGGGATCTGGTCTCCCCTGAGTCCGCGCGGATAGCCGCTGCCGTCCCATCGCTCGTGGTGGGTCCAGACGATCTCCTTGGCCATGTTCAGGAATTCCGTGCTGCCATGCTCCTGCTCCGCCTTCCGGATGGCCGACAGGCCGTAATCGATATGCCGTTTCATCTCCATGGACTCCTCCTCGGTGAGCGGGCCGGTCTTTTTCAGGAGAGTATCCGGCACGCCGACCTTGCCTATGTCATGCAGAGGGGCGGATTTGAACATCAGCTGGATGGTGTCGTCGGTCAGGTGGCGGCTGTAAGGCGGTATGGAACGCAGGTACTGCGCCAGGATGAGGATATAGTGCTGGGTCCGTTGGATGTGGTTGCCGGTTTCCGTATCGCGGGTCTCCGCCAGTGAGGCCATGCAGTAGATGGCGATATCCTAGGTGCGTTGGATTTCACGGGTCCTTGCCTCCACCTCGCGCTCCAGCTCGCTGCGGTAGTCGGCCTGGATCAGATGGGCCCGTACCCGTGCCTTGACCTTCTCCGGGTTCAGCGGTTTGGTGATGTAGTCGGCGGCTCCGACCTCGAAACCGTAGAGCTCATCCTCCAGGTTGTCCTTGACCGTGAGGAAGATAATCGGAGTGTGCTGGAAGGCCTCTTTGGCCCGTATTCTTTGACAGACCTCATAGCCGTTGATGCCGGGCATCAGCACATCCAGCAGGAACAGGTTCGGTTTTCTGTCCAACAGTCGCTGCGGGGAGTCGTCATCAAGGGCGGCCAATACGGATTCGCCATCCCCGAAGGGGAGGATGTCGTACCGCTCCTTAAGCAGTTCGTAAAGGATCTCTGTGTAGATGGGCTCGTCGTCCACGACGAGGACCAGCGGTTTGTTCGAGAACATTTTGGGCCTCTTCCTGATCCTTCGTCAGTATAGGTGAGTTGTCTATAGAGCGCCAGATGATACGGCCCGGGGTGGAGGCGGCGCCCGCGGCTGGGTGGTTGTTGAAATACGCCGCCACATGGCGGTGAAACGATGCGGACTCGCGCTGGTTCTCAACCTGGAAATGCCTGGTCCTTCAGAATCACCTGCGCACCCTTGAAAGGCACTCTGATATGCGGGATAGTGCGGGCAGTGGAATCGAATTCATGGACGGGTGTGCGGCTGTTCAGGCTGCTACCGGAGGTGGGCCATACGCCGTTTTGTCCGGATTTCCGTTTTCACTCCCGTTTGAGCGTTGGGGCTTTCCCACGAAACCCACGGTGAGGGGTCATGACGGATACGGACAAGAAGACCATACTGGTAGTCGATGATGTGGCCGAGAACATCAATATCCTTGATGGATTGTTGCGTGACCGGTACCGGATCAGAGCGGCCATCAATGGTCAGCGGGCATTGCGGATTGCCTCCGGGGAGCCCGCGCCCGACCTGATCTTGCTCGATATCATGATGCCGGAGATGGATGGCTACGAAGTGTGCCGTCGGCTCAAGTCGGATCCGGCCACCGCAGATATACCCGTGATATTTGTCACGGCCATGAACGAGGCGGAGGATGAGTACAGGGGGTTGGCGCTGGGGGCCGCCGATTACATTACCGGCTCTTCCCCTGATTGAGTGGGTACATATCACCTAGCTGCCCCTTCGGGGTAAAGATCCAACCCACCAAGGTGGAAGTAAATCGCATTGGCAAATCGCTTTTTGTTACGAAAACCTCTGCTGCGA